>CASEVW010000076.1 GCA_949291395.1 uncultured Oscillospiraceae bacterium
CGGCGGCCCGCACCCGGGGCGGCAGCAGGGCGGCGGCTCCCCGCTGGGTCAGGTCCTCGCTCATGCATACCGCCACCGCCTGGGCCCCCATGGCTCTGGCCTGCCGGATCTGCCAGGCGTGGCCGGAGTGAAAGGGATCGTATTCTGTGATAATGCCAGCCAAACGCATGTTTTTGCCGCCTTTCTTTTGCTATCTGCCGGAAAATGGGCTTTGTGCTTGAAAACGAATTTTATCCATTATATAATAAATTATGCAGAAAGTAAAAACCCCCGGCGCAGGGCCTGTAGGGCCTGTTTGCGTGCGGGTTTTTGCGTGATTTTCAACATTTCACATGATTGCAGGAGGAAACTTTCACATGAAGATTCTGGTTATCAACTGTGGTTCTTCTTCTTTGAAGTACCAGCTGATCGACATGGACAACGAGCACGTGCTGTGCAAGGGCCTGTGCGAGCGCATCGGCATCGACGGCAGCAAGATCACCCACAAGGCCAACGGCGGCGAGTGGAGCGAGGAAGTTCCCTTCCCCACCCACACCGAAGCGTTCTCCAAGGTCGTTGAGATGATGACCACCGGCGAAGGCGCCGTTGTGAAGGATAAGAGCGAGATCGGCGCCATCGGCCACCGCGTTGTGCAGGGCGCTGAGTTCTTCACCAAGAGCGAGATCGTCACCGACGCCATCATCGACAAGATCGAAGAGATTGCTCCCCTGGCTCCCGTTCACAACATGGCTCACGTGCAGGGCCTGCGCAGCGCCAAGGCTGTGTTCGGCGCTCATGTGCCCAACGTTGTGGTATTCGACACCACCTTCCACCAGACCATGCCTCCCAAGGCTTACATCTACGGCGTTCCCTACGAGATGTACGAGAAGTACGCCATCCGCCGTTACGGCGCGCACGGCACCAGCCACCGCTATGTGAGCATGGCTGCCGCCCAGTTCCTGGGCAAGGATCCCAGCGAGCTGAAGATGGTCACCTGCCACCTGGGCAACGGTTCCTCCATCACCGCTGTGGACGGCGGCAAGTGCGTGGACACCAGCATGGGCCTGACCCCGCTGGCCGGCGTGCTGATGGGCACCCGCTGCGGCGACGTTGACCCCAGCGTTGTGACCTACATGGAGCAGAAGCTGGGCATCCACGGCCAGGAGATGGCTGACTACCTGAACAAGAACAGCGGCCTGCTGGGCATTTCCGGCGTTTCCAGCGACAAGCGTGACGTGGAAGCCGCCGCTATGGCTGGCAACGAGCGCGCCAAGCTGGCCGAGGATATGCTGAACTACCAGATCAAGAAGTACATCGGCTCCTACACCGCTGCTATGGGCGGCCTGGACTGCGTTGTCTTCACCGGCGGCATCGGCGAGAACGACGCCAAGCTGCGCAGCGCCGTTTGCTCCAACATGGAGTGCTTCGGCATGAAGCTGGACGAGGAGAAAAACAAGCAGCGCGGCGCCGACATCATCGACCTGTCCGCTGCTGACAGCCGCGTGAAGATCCTGATGGTCTGCACCAACGAAGAGCTGATGATCGCCCGCGACACCCTGGCTCTGGTAAACGGCTGATCCTTTTCGCTTTTGCGCTAGATCATTTTGTCAAAAAGCGCCTCTGCTTTCTTTGGAAAGCAGGGGCGCTTTTCTTTTGTCTGCTGTTCACATAAAAACTGCCGTGGCCGGGGATCGTTTTCCCCGCTGCCACGGCAGCTTTTGTCTTTTTTATTTTTCCGGCTGGAACAGTGCGTCCATGGCGGGCACCCGCTGGCGCATGAATTCCTCCAGCTGGCTGATGTCCGCCGTACTGGGGGCGGCGGGATAGGCGGCGCTGTCTCGGGCCAGGGCTCCGGCGGCCTCCAGGCCGTCGGCCAGCTGGGCCGCCCGTTCCAGCGTCCAGTCCAGATCCAGCGCTCCCCGGCGCAGCTGGGCCCAGCGCTCACAGAGCAGCGCCCAGGCCTCCGGGTCCTGTAACAGCTGGTACATCTCGCCAAAGTTGGCGGTCTCGTACACATCCCGCATGGAGAAAGATGCGGCATCCGGTTCCTCCTCATCCAGCATCTGGCCGAAGCTGAAATCCAGATCCCACAGCACCCGGCTCAGCCGGGGGCCCTCCGGCGTGTCCTGTAAGGCCAGGTAATAATTTTTCATGTCATTGTCCCAGGCGTAGACGAACTGGATCAGGCAGTAGTTGTCCATCATGCTGCCCACGTCCGCCACGGCTGCCGCCTGTTCCAGGCTCACCGGCTGGCCGCCGCGGAACAGGTCGTAGTAATCCTTCAGGGGCTGCCACAGCTCTGCAAAGCGGCCCGGCACCTGGGGCCATTTTTGCTCGATGCCCGGGATCCAGGCGTGCTTTTCCGCTTCCAGCCACTCCACTTCCAGCGGCAGCTGGGTCATGCTGATCTTATACAGCGCCTCGTTCTGGCCGTCGATGCCCAGCAGCTTTGCGTCCACCGGCACCTGCAGCCCGTACAGCCCGGCATACCGGCCGTCCTGGACCACCTCCACATACGCCATTTCCGACATGGGCAGCGCTGTGCCGTTTTGTTCCACCATCCGCTGCCACAGCTCCTGGCACAGCTTTTCCCGCAGTTTGTTGGGGTCGGTGTACATGGCATTCAAGATCCAGTCGTCGTCCTGGCGCATATCCAGCAGCGAGGTCTTGTATTTTTCTCCGGTGCCGTCCTTCAGGGCCAGGCGGAAGCTCTTCTTTTCAAAGTTGGAGCTGGTGCGCCCCCGCATCCAGTACTCCAGTGGCAGCTGGGTCACGGCATCGCTGTCGTTTTCAAACAGGGCCATGCGCCCCTGGTTCACGATGCGGCCCGGCTCCTCGTACTGGCCGTCGGTGTTCAGGGTGAGCACCGGCAGGCCGGTGAACACCACCCGATAGGTGCAGCCCGCATCCCCCCGGCTCACCTGCAGGGTGAAGGCGTGCCCCTGGGCGATGGCCGACGCCTTATCGGCAAAGGCTTCGTCCGGCAGAAAGGCCAGGATGTAGCCCCCGGTGCTCTGGTTGGTGGAAAGCGTCCCCTGCCACTGGGCCTGGTCCGCCGACTGGGGCAGATACAACGTGCCGGTCGCCTCGTCCAGCGGGGCGGGGGCATTGTTGAAGTAAACAGCAAACCCCTCCGGCAGCTCCAGAGCTTGGCTGGCGGGCGTCGTTTGCTCTGCCTGCCGCACCAGGGCCGCCACGCTGTCCGGCGCGCTCTGCGGCCGGATCATCCACACGAAAAGGCCCCCCAGCAGCGCGCCCGCCAGGGCCGCCGCGCCCAGCAGCTATGCTTTGCGCCGCATCAGAAGCGGGCTTCACCGTCGTGGGAAAGCAGGCTCACGCTCTCCACGCCGGGCAAAGCCGAGCAGGCATTCACCAGCTGCGCGCCCTTTTCGGTGCGCAGCTCCACGATCAGGTCCACGCCGTGGGCGGTCATGTTGCGGCTCTTCACCCGGGTGGTCTTGGCGTAGCGGCGCAGCACCTCGTTCAGGGCTTTCTCAATGTTCTTGTCGCTGCTGTTCAGCACCAGCAAAAACGGCGCCTTGGCGGTGGGCACCAGGTCCAGCAGGAACACCAGCACAGTGACCACCACGCTGGCGATCACGGCGATGGTGTACAGCCGCGCGCCGCACACGATGCCGATGCTGATGCTCCAGAATAGGAACACCAGGTCCATGGGATCCTTCACCGCGTTGCGGAAACGCACGATGGACAAAGCGCCCACCATGCCCAGGCTGATGACGATGCTGCTCTGCATGGCCAGCACGATGGCGGCGGTGATCACCGGCATCAGGGCCAGGGCTTTGTTGAAGTCCTTATTATAGAAGGCGTTACGGCTCACCAGCCGGTAGACGAAATACAGGTACAGGCCCAGCAGGGTGGTGACCCCCAGGATCACCAGCACCCCTCCGGCGCTGATGTCGCTGCTCACAAAGCCTTCCATCACGCTGTTTTTGATCGCATCGTTAAAACTCATATTCCTTGACCCTTTCCGCCAGAGGCCCTGCCAGGACCAGCCGGCTCAAATAATATTTTGAGAACGCCGTGCGCCGCAGTCTGCCCAGCTCAAGCACCTGGGCCACCGGGTCCGGCAAAAACTCATCGAATTTGACCTCCAGCACATGCTGCCCAGCGGGCAGGATGGGCGTAAGGGGCACCTGCGGCTCCAAAAAGCGGGCCACGGCGGCGCTGGCCGAAATGTTCCGGTCAAAGGTGACCCGAACATTGCCCAGCCGGCCGATGTAGGCGGTGCGTTCGTATTCCACGATCACCTTTGGCGCCATATTCCGGGTGCGCATGGCCACGGAGAGCAGGTTCATGGGGCGGGGCGTGTCCGGCCCGATGGGGGGCGGCGTGCCTTGCATGATGCCGCGGCACTGCTCCGGGGTGATGGTACAGCTGGTCTTGTGGGTCATGCCCCGCAGCTTTTCCTTGATCTCCAGCTTGATGACGCTGGTGTCGCCGTTGTACAGCCGGATGCGGTATTTGCGCCGGTCGTCCACGCCGGCCTCGTTCTCCCGCATGCAGCTGTTCTGCATGTCGTCAAAGTACAGGCTGCGGATGGCATAGCCGCCGGGGCGGTGGTGCCGGTCCGCCGCCAGCAGCGGAGCCAGCCGTGCCCCCAGCACCACAAGGTCCCCGCCGGACACCTCGTATTTCCATTCATTGCGGTATTGCAAGCCTTCAGCCTCCTTCCGGCGGCCGGTAATCCGCCATATATTCGTCCAAAAATTCCGTGCGCTCCTCCACGAATTCCAGCGTCTGGTCCAGATCCAGGGCCAGGTGCAGCGAAAGGCCGCCCTCATAGGCCCCGGTCTTGCCCCAAAGGGCCAGGTCCCGGCCCAGCGCGCCGGATCCTGTCAGGATCCGGGTCTGGTCCAGCATGGCCTGCTGGATGGTGTCCACGTCAAACAGGGTCTGGCGCAGCTCGTCCCAGCGGGCGGCCACCAGCTCTTTGGTGCGCTCCGGGTCCGCCTGGTACAGCGTTTCCAACTCCATGTCCGGCAGGACCATGGTGGTCAGGTCCCGGTCCAAAAAGCCGTCGTGGGTATCGCCCCAGCTGTAGTTCATATCCCAGGGGATGCGGTAGAACCGATCCTCCGCCTGGCGGTAAAGCATGTACTGGTTCTGGAAGGCGTTGTCCACCGCGCAGGTGAACTGCTTGTAAAGCGCCACGTCGATCAGGTTCTCCACATTGGCAAAGGTCTCGATCTCATCCCAGTCCGGGCTGCTCTCTTCCCGGTAAAACAGGCTCACATAGTCCTGCATGGGGTCCCACACGCCGTCGGTCCAGGTCTTGGGCCAGGCCACCTCCAGCTTGTTCAGCCATTCCAGGCTTTGCGTCTGGTTCACCCAGTCAAAGTCGGTGTCCTGGATCATCACCGCCTGCCGGTATTTGTACAGCCGGTCCTGCCCCGTCAGCTGCAGCTCGTCCTCGTCCACACGGGTGGTCAGCAGATACACGCCCATATACCGGTCGTTCAGATACAGCTCCACAAACTCGCTCCGAGTGCCTTGGGGATCGTGGGGGTAGGCGGCGCTCATCTGGTTCCACAGATCGTTTGCCACCTTGTCCCGCACCCGGGTGATGTCGGTGGCCAAGTTCAGCAGGATCCAGTTTGCGTCCTCGCCCAGGCCCAAAAGATCCTGGGCATCCGCCTGGCCCTGGGTGTCCATCAGGTTCAGCCGGTAGGACTTTTTGGCTGCAAAATAGCTGGCGTTGCCCCGCCAGTGCCATTCCAGGCCGGTGCTCACCGTTTGCTGGCGCACATTGCCCGCCGGCCAGAACACCCGTACGCTGCCGTAGTTGTTTTCCACTGGCAGGCGGCCCATGGTCCAGCCCACCACGTCCCGGTCCCGGGGGGTGCTCACCCGCACCTGGCTGTCAATGGCGATCACCGGCAGGCCGGACAGGTACACATACGCCCTTGTCCAGGTCTTGCCGTCGCTCACATACACCGGCAGCAGCGCGCTGTTTTCCATGGCGTTCTGCCAGCCGGTCTGCCACAGCCAGTCCGGCAGGTATACCGTTCCCCACTGGGCGCTCAGCGTGCCCACGGCGGCGCCGTCCAATGTTTGGGGCAGGCAGTAGGCGTTTCGCTCCTGATCGAAGGGCAGGCGCGCGCCGTTCCAATACAGTGCGCAAGCCTCGGCGGAAAAATCCCCCTCTGCCGCCAGGGCCGCCACCTGTTCCTGGTCTGCCAGGCGGGCGCCCAGCAGGCTGCGGCTCTGCCGCACGCTGGCAAATCCCACCAGCAGCAGCGCCGCCGCAAGGCTCAGCAGCAAAAGGCCCACCTTGAACCGCTTTTTCAAGCCATCTCCCCGTTTCGCAAAAGATCACGCCGGGGCGGACATTCGACAAGCCCTGACGTAAATGGTATTTATTCGACATTCATTTTAACATAGCGAAAATGCGGTGTAAAGGTGGTGCCTGACGGATTTTTGCAAAAAAATACACGGCCAGGGAAGGTATTCTTCCCTGGCCGTGTATGCAAAGCGGATGGATCACTGCATGATCGCGTTGTAGACCTGCTCCACTTCGGCGGCATCCTCACCCATCAGGGTCACAGGATGCTTGTAGTCCAGATTCATCAGGCCCAGAATGCTCTTGGCATCGGCCACAACGCCCTTCAGGTCCTGTACGTTCAGCTCGTGCTCGCAGGACGCGGCGGCGTTCACAATGTCTTTTACCTGTTTGAAGCTGGAAACCTTGATCTCTTTCATCATTGTCTCATGCCTCCCTTAAAGTTATCCTCTATCATTCTATGCGCTGGCCGCGGGGCGCCTTTCCCCTGCGCCCGCCGATCGGTGCACAGCGCCGACTGAAAAGCCTCCCGGTCCGTCATATTTTCCGCTTACCAGAAACACTTCTTCAATCTGCCACGCATTATAGCACAGAAAAATCCATTTGTCCCGCTTTTTCACAACATTCTCCCGTTGTACCAAAACGGCGCAAAAACGCCATGCCTTTTTGGACGTTTTGTCATATGGATTTGGTCTGATTTTGTCGATGGCAACAAAAATCCATCCAAAACTGTTCTTGTATAAAATACAGCTATTTTCTTCTTTTTGCCTTCCCAGCAATTTTTGTTGCATTAAATTGGTGAATCTGTTATATATAATAAGGTATGGCCTTGCGTCATGCCATTTTTTGATTTACAAAAGAAAGGTTTGTGATGATTTTTGGATACCCCTGGCCCTAGTATGTACGTTCTGCTCATTTTTTTGGTGGCCTGTTCGGCCTTTTTCTCCGGCAGCGAGACGGCGCTCTCCTCCTTCAACCGCATCCGCATGCGCAACCGGGCGGAAAGCGGCGACAAGGGCGCCGCACTGGCACTGAAGATCGCAGACGATTACGACAAGACCATCTCCACCATCCTCATCGGCAACAACATCGTGAACATGGCCAGCTCTTCCATCGGCACCATCATGGCCATCGCCCTGGTGGGCCAGCAGTTTGGCCCCACCATCAGCACCATCGTGATGACCCTGCTGGTGCTGATCTTCGGCGAGATCCTGCCCAAGAGCTTCGCCAAAGAGCACGCCGAGGCCATCGCCATCCGGGTGGCAGGCATCATCGATCTGCTGCGCAAGCTGTTCACCCCGCTGGTCTGGTTCTTTGTACAGCTGAAAAAGCTGTTCTTCGGCAAAAAAGCCGCCGCCGACCAGCCCAGCGTCACCGAGGACGAGCTGAAGACCATCATTGACACGGTGGAGGAAGAAGGCGTATTGGACAGCCAGGAGACCGACATCATCCAGTCGGTCATCGAATTTGACGACATCACGGTGCAGGAGATCCTTGTGCCCCGTGTGGACATGCTGGCCGTGGACGTGAACGACCCGGTGGACCAGATCATCGACACCGTGCTGGCCAACAGCTACACCCGCATCCCGGTGTACGAAAACGACATCGACCACATCATCGGCATGCTGCACACCCGGGACCTGTTCAAGTGCCTGGCCCAGAACAAGCCCGTGGACGTACGGGCCCTCTGCCGGGACATCCCCTTCGTTTACCGCACCAAGCGCATCAACGACCTGCTGGCCGAGCTGCGCCGCAAAAAGCAGCATATGGCCATCGTCACCGACGACTACGGCGGAACCCTGGGCCTGGTGACCATGGAGGACGTGCTGGAAGAGCTGGTGGGCGAGATCTTCGACGAGACCGACGAGGTGGAAGAGCTGCCCATCCAGAAACTGCGGGACGATCTGTACCGGGTGGCGGGCGAAGCCAACATCGACGATCTGTTAGACGAGCTGGACCTGAACAGCAAGGATTTTGACAGCGACTATTCCAGCGTGGCAGGCTGGGCCCTGGAGTGCCTGGAGCACATCCCCGAGCCGGGCGAGAGCTTTGACTCTGGGCCCCTGCACGTCACCGTGGAGACCGTGGAGGACAAGCGCATCCTGAGCCTGCTGGTGCAGATCATGCCCGAACCAGAAAAGGAGTGATACCCATGAACAAAACCGTACTGCCCGCCGGCTACACCCCCTGCTTGGGGCTATACGACACCCAGAAAGCCATCGGCCTGATCAAGCAGATCTTTGAGGTGAAGCTGTGCGCGGCGCTGCATTTAAAGCGCGTCACCGCCCCCCTTTTCGTGGACCCGGCCACCGGCCTGAACGACGACCTGAACGGCGTGGAGCGTCCGGTGAGCTTTGACGTGCCCGCCCTGACGGCCAACGCCCAGGTGGTGCACAGCCTGGCCAAATGGAAGCGGCTGGCCCTGCATCAGTACGGTTTTCACGTGGGCAACGGCCTTGTGACCGATATGAACGCCATCCGCCGGGACGAGGAGATGGATAACCTGCACTCCATCTATGTGGACCAGTGGGACTGGGAGAAGGTCATCGCCAAAGAGGACCGCACCCTGGACTTTTTGCAGCACACGGTGCAGAACATCGTGTACGCCATCAGCGCCACGTTGGACGAGCTGAAATGGCAGTTCCCGGATCTGACCACCCGCCTCTGCCGGGAGGTCACCTTCGTGACCAGCCAGCAGCTGGAGGACCTGTACCCGGATCTGACGGCCAAGGAGCGGGAAAACGCCTTTGCCAAGGAGCACCGCACCATCTTCATCATGCAGATCGGCGGCAAGCTGAAAAGCGGCCAGCCCCACGACGGCCGCGCCCCGGACTACGACGACTGGAGCCTGAACGGCGACCTGCTGTTCTGGCACGAGCCCCTGGGCCAGGCCATCGAGATCAGCAGCATGGGCATCCGGGTGGACCCGGAATCCCTGGACCGGCAGCTCACCGAGGCCGGCTGCGATGAGCGGCGGGCCCTGCCTTTCCACAAGATGCTGCTGGAAGGCCAGCTGCCCCTGACCATCGGCGGCGGCATCGGCCAGAGCCGGCTGTGCATGCTGCTGCTGGACAAGGTGCATGTGGGCGAAGTACAGGTGAGCCTTTGGGACCAAGAGACCCGGCAAGCCTGCCAGGCCGCCGGCGTTCCCCTGCTGTGACACGGCCCGCCGCCGTTCCAGCAAGCCATTTTCCATATTGACTGAATCAGGAGGCCCGTTGGGCCTCCTGTTTTTTTGCGTAAACGGCCATTTTTGCATGAAATAAATGTAAAATTTTCGTGCAATGTATGGCTTTTTTCGTGCAATCAGCGTATACTAAAGGTACAAACAGAAAGGGGTTGACGATATGGCCGGAACGACTACCAACATTAGCATCCGCATGGATTCGGAATTGAAGGCACAGGCCGACGCCCTGTTTGCCGAGCTGGGCATGAACCTGTCCACCGCATTCAATATCTTTGTGCGTCAATCGCTTCGCGAGGGCGGCATCCCGTTCGAGATCAAGATGGATAAGCCCAACAAGGAGACCATGGCCGCCATGTTGGAAGCGGAAAGGATCGCCCATGATCCCACTGTGAAGCACTACGATGATCTGGACGAGCTGTTTGCAGACTTGAAAAAATAAGCGCAAAAGGGGCTGTTGCAAAACAGCCCCGAAAGAAAAAGAGAGATCGGCTTCCCCGAAAAGGGTTGCCAATCTCTCTTTTTTGTTGTAAGTTGAAACTACCATGAAGCAACTACAACGAGGTAAGTATAACAGAAAGGCTGA
>CASEVW010000077.1 GCA_949291395.1 uncultured Oscillospiraceae bacterium
CTCCGCCGCCGCCAGCTCCTCCGGCGTGGGCTCCGGGTCCGGGGACGGGTCAGGCCCCGGGGTGGGCGTCTCCGCCGGTACGAATGTACCGCTCACCTCCACCGCTTCGTCAGGCATGCGGAAGGTGTAGCTTACGCCAGCCTGCTCCACCCGCACGCTGTACTGAACGCCGCTTTCTTCGCCCAGCACCTGCAGGCTGCCGTCCTGGAAGCGATAGCCCTCCACGGGCTGCACGGTCAACATGACGGTATCCCCCTCGGCTGCCATCGAACCGGAAGCCGCCAGGGAGCCGTTTTCCGGCTGGACGATCGTTACTGCATACTGGATCCGGGCAAAATTCACCTGGATGTTCTGATCCTCGGTCACTGCATCCAGCAGATAGGTGCCGTTGATCGGGTTGTGCACCGCGTCACGTTCCCCTGCCTTGATCGTATCCACTTCATAGCGGTCTGCCGGCTGCACGATCACCACGGCGCATCCGCCATCCTGCACCAGCTGGGCTGCCGGAGCGGCGGTGCCGCCCTCCCCTGCCGTTACGGTGACGGTGTGCATCACGGTGTCAGCGCTCACAAATTCCACCACCACATCCAGATCCGTGGTCACGTTTTCGATGGTCAGTTCGCTGCCTTCCGCAGGCACCGGCCAGGGCTGGCCGTTCACGGTGATCTTGCCTGCCATATTCCCCTCTTCCGGCATCATCTGGATCCGGACGGAGCCGCCCTCATCCACGCCGGGAACATCCGCCTGCACGGTGCCCGCGCCAACGGCGCTCACCGTTACGGTGTGGTCGGGAATGTCTTCAAAGGCTGCCTGCAGGGTCACCGCCTGTGCAGGCATGATAAATCCATAGTGGGTGTCGTCCACCGGCTGCAGCGCCAGGATGCCGCCGTCGGCCAGCAGGGCCTTCAGGCTGCCTTCCACCAGGCGCATGCCCTCGTCCGGATGCACCGCCACGGTGACGGCCTCACGGTAGGAAGCAGTGCCCTGAGCCGAGACTTCCAGGCTGCCGCCGGTGATGGTCTCATCCACGGTCACCGGATACTGTTCCGCCTCAAAAACGGCGCTCACGCT
This sequence comes from uncultured Oscillospiraceae bacterium, assembly GCA_949291395.1. Taxonomy (GTDB): domain Bacteria; phylum Bacillota; class Clostridia; order Oscillospirales; family Ruminococcaceae; genus Allofournierella. The sequence continues at coordinate 1,072 of CASEVW010000077.1, forward strand.
CACGCTCTGGCCGGGCATGGTAAAGCAGGGGGTGCCGTCCTCCGCGGCTTCCAGCACAACGGGCGTGCCGTCGGCGGCGGTGACGTTCAGGGAGCCCGCCTGCAGCTGGTAGCCGGTGAAGGGCTGGGGCTTCACGGTCACAACGGTGCCTGCCTCGGCCTTCAGCGCCGAGGGCACCAGCACGCCGCCCTCGCCGGGGGCAAGCTGGATCTCATAGGCCGCCGGGACAAAGGTGACCTGCACGCTCATGTTCTCCTGGATATTGGTCAGCACCAGGCGGCCATCCTCCGGGATGTTCCAGGACGCACCGTTCACCAGGATGCGGTGGACCTGATAGCCCTCGCTGGGCTCGATCCGGATCACGGCGCTGCCGCCAGCCTGTACCCAGTCCGGGGTGAGCAGCTCGGCGGTGCCGTGCTCGCTGGCGGTCACGGTCACGGAGAAGTCGCTGGCGGCGGGCTCGCTCTCCCACATGCGTTCCACCACCGCGTAGTCGATGCGGCTGTAGCCGCCGGTCACCGACACGGTGAGCTTGTGGTTTTCGTTCTTCGCGGCATTGGGCACCGATACCGACCACATCCGGGCCGAGATCTTGCCGTTGTTGCCAAGGCCAGTGGGATCCAGCGTTTCAGGCTGGACCTCCTGGCCGTCCAGGGTGAAGGTCAGGGCGCCGTAGGCATCGGTCTGGTTGGCATCGCCCATGGGGGTGACGCCTGCGTACAGCTGCACGCCGGTGCCATAGAAGTTGATGGTGTACGCGGCACCATCCTGTTTGGTGCGGGTAAAGCCCAGGTTCTGGTACTGTGCGTTCTGCACATGCTCCACCCAGCCGTTGGCCTCGTCGCCGTCCTGGTTAAAGCCGCTGTTGTCACCGCCCATGGGTTTGGAGAGCACATTCTCCGGCTCATAGGCAAAGGAATTCTTGGAAGCCGTGCCGGTCACCCGCTGATCCAGGTATTCCTGCACCGCATCCAGCCGGGTGCTGTTCTCCTTGGTGATCCCGGCGGGCAGGCTGCCCTGGTAGGTGACCTTCGCGCCGTCGATGCCCGCCTGGCTGCTGTTGATCTTCCGGATGGTCAGGGTATGCACGCCCTGCTCCAGCCCGTCAAATACCAGGCTGCGGCCGCTGCCGGTCTTCCATACAGGCGCTTCGATCCCCTCATCGGTGATCGCGGCCTCGATGTGCTGGGCCTGGTCTGCCCGCAGCAGCAGCTCCACCTTGCTGCCGTAAAAGGTAAAGGTGGCTTCGGCCCCGCTCCAGTTGGAGAAATGGCCGTCGTTTTCCAGCGGGTACTGGCTCATGGCGCTGCCGTTGGTCTCGGTCTCTCGGTAAGACCACAGGTCGTTGTAGTTAAAGCGGAACAGGCCGCTGCCCATGGTGTTGTCGTTCACCGTGATGGTGCTGGTGCGGTCCGGGTCAAGGGCGGTGCGGTCCACCTGCACCTCGTAGATGGCGGGCAGGCCCTGCGCCGCAGAGACGGTCAGCCGGATGCCGGCGGCCTCCGCAGGCGCTTCCAGCAACACGGTCCACACGCCCTCGGTCTTGGTCAGTTCGCCCAGGGGCTGCCATACACCGGCGTTGTCCTTGTATTCCGCCGTCATGGACTGGATGTTGGCGTCCTTTTCCACCACGGTCACCTGGTCCATCATGCTGGGGGCAAAGGTGTTTTCCAGGGTGATGCCTTCCCCGGCCTGTGCAGGCTGCCAGTAAGTAGCGGAATGGCCGTCAAAGGCAAAGGAAGCGTAAGCCCCCTCGGCCTGAGAGCTGGCCGAAGCGGTGGTGTTGGTGTTCCAGAAATACAGGTTGGCTTCGCCGCCGCCCAGGGTGATGGTGAAGCTGCCGTTCTCGTTCAGCTGCACCTGGCGCAGTTCACCGCCGTTGTCCTTCTGCACCTCATACAGGGTATAGCCAGCCGCCACAAAGGCGGGGTCGGCAGTGAGGGTGATCTGCTGGCAGGTGTTGTCGGAAGAACCGGCCTCCCGCTCCGGAATGTTGAATTTGTTATACCGTTCGGCGGTGCCTGCCACCAGGCCGTTCATGACCATGAAAGCCTTGGGTGCGGTGGCCCCGGCAAAGTATTCCGCGATCTCGCTTTCATACAGGCCGGGCAGAGTATTGAAGTAGCCCAGCACCACGTCGCCGGTCTGGCCGCCGTGGGCCTTGGACAGGCTCTGCACCTGCACGTTGGCAAGGCCGAACTCCTGGTTTTTGGCCTTGCTTTCCGCGCTGTCAAAGTTGCCGCGCCGGAAGCCGCCGGCCGAAGCAGCGGACTCGCTGCCGATCTGGCCCACCTTGAACATGATCCAGTCGTTGTTCAGGCGGGTGAGCTGGTCGTCGATGGCATGGACCCGGTCAATGATCTGGCCCCATTCCAAAAGGCCCCGGGTGGGGGTGCCGTCCTCATCCCACAGATAGCTGCGGTCGAACTGGTACTCCACACGGAAGAAGTTCAGCCACTTCGCGCCGGACAAAAGCGAGGTGTTCACCACCAGGTTTTTGTTGGACTGGGAGTGGTTGAAGGCAAATGCGTCCAGATACTGGCCGAACAGGATGGGCATGCCGCCGGTGCCGTCCACGCCGCCATAGGCCAGTTTGCGGTAGGTCTCCCAGGTGGGTAGGTTCAGCAGCTTGCGGGCCGCGTCCTTCTGTACCTGTGCATTGGAAAGGTTGATGCTGGAGGGCATGGCCCAACTGGAATCGCCGTAATAGTCGTCCCAGGTGAGCATGTCCGGCTGTGCGATGCGCAGGTATTCCTTCAGCTGGTTCTCGCCCCACTGGTTCGGGAACTGGTTGGTGTGCAGGATCACGCCGGGATAGTGCTGGCGGGTCCACTCGAACCATTTGCCAAAGGCTTCCGCCTCGCTGCGGCTGTATCCGCCCTCATCGCCAAAACAGAAGCTGATGGCGTTTATCACGTAGTCCTGCATGGATTCCGGCACGAATTCCCTGGGCTGGCCCGCGCCGCCCATGTTGTTGCCGCCAAAGGGCGCTTTTGCAATGCCCCACAGCGAATCGGGGTTGTAGAGCATATAGTCAGCGTTGGCAAAGTCCGGGTCATAGAACAGCGGACCGTCATAGCCGAACTGCTCGGATTCCTCCGCCGTGGGCGTGCCCCGTCCGTATCCGCTGCTGGGGGTCCAGCCCAGCATGGGCAGGCCCCGCTCCACCACGGTGGCCTGGCCGCTGGCCAGGTACTGGTGGCGGTCTTCGTGCTGGTAGGGCACGCCGCCGTCTTCCGGGGCAGGCTGCTTTTCCGGCACCGTGCCGGGGTCGGTGAAGATCATGAACTGGTACATCCGCAGTTCTTTTTCCGGCCGCTGCCAGTGGGTGACCTCAAACCGGATATAGCGGGCATCGTAGGACACGCCAAATTCATAGCGGGTCACGTTCTGGTGATACTGTACGCCCGTGTTCAGGTTGCCCTTTGTGACCGGGGTCTCCCAGTGCTGGCCATCGGCGCTCACCGAGATCCGCACCTTGTTGCTGCCCAGCGCCAGGTTGGAGGGGCCGAAGGCCGCCCGGATGCGGCTGACGCTGTAGACCGCCCCCAGATCCACCGTGAACAGGGTCACCGGGTCTTTGGTTCCGGCGCTGTCCGGCAGCTTATCGCCGGGGACGCTCCAATAGCTTTCCTGGGTGGTCACATAGCTGCCGTCATTTTTGCTGCTTTCCGGCAGGACCACTGTATAGTCCTTTTTCAGGATCTCCATCAGTTTGTCCGGATCGCCCAGCGCCGTTTCCACGGAAAGGGCATTGCGGATCTCTTCGTTTTCCACTGCCGGGACCCGTCCCCGGTAGTCGCTTTCGGTCTTGTGGATGGTGACGGTGTAAACGTTGGTGGCGCCGTCATCGGTCACCTTCACTTGGAGAGGGTGGTCCCCCAGCTGGGAAACATCCATCTCCACATAGCCTTTATCGTTCAGGGCGGTGCCGTTCACCGTTACCGACGCGGTGTCAGACTCGGCGAAGGGGTACACCTGCACCGAATCCACCGAGCGGTAGGCCGTGCCGGTGTACTCGGTGACCTGGGGGTCAAAGCCGGTGTCGTTGGGCGCTGCGCCTTCCGGGTAACCGCCCACGGGCTCCAGCTCGTAGACCCGGTCCAGGATCAGGTTGCTCAGCTGGGGCGGCTCTTCCTGCGCCAGTGCCCCAGGTGACAGGGGCAGTACCCCGGTCAGCGCCAGCGCGCCGGCACACAACAGGCTGAGCGCCCGTTTGCCGATGCCCGTTCGCCAAATTTGAACGGGTTCCTTTTGCGTTTGCTTCATTTTCATTCCTCCTCGCTGTTTTTCCCTTGCATCGTGAGCAGCGCACGAAAGGGGCGGAGATACCTTTTCATCATAACACCTATTTTTCAGGAAAAAAGTAGATTTATTTTAGTCTATGTGTCTTTTTTCCTTCTTCTTTTGTAGACATTTTTTATTCATTTTTAAAAAAAACGCGTCAGACAAAAAAGTGCACTTGAAAAAAAGAATTCACCCTTTCCCTTTGCGCAAAATTCTTTTATAGTGTAGAAAAGGGCCTTACTGCGCCCCAAGAACAGCAACGCCGGAAAAGGCTCGTTTTGCGAAAGGAACCGTGTACCATGAAAAAAGAGATCGTTGCCAACGGCATCCACGACTACACCGCACCGGAAGAATATGTGCCCCCCAGATCCCCCCAGGTGCAAAAGCATCTGGAGTGGTTCATGGGCCTGAAACTAGGCTTTATGATGCACTGGGCCCCCGGCTGCCAGCTGGGCACCTACGAAAGCTGGCCTTTGAGCGACGGCGACGCTGCCTGGAGCCAGGAGGATTTCACCTGGGCCCCCGCCGAGGTGTGCAAGCAGCAGTACTGGGACGCCAACAAGACCTTCAACCCGGTGAAGTTCAACGCCGCCGCCTGGGCGGAACTGGCCAGTGAATGCGGCTTTAAGTACCTGCTGTTCACCACCAAGCACCACGACGGCTTCTGCATGTACGACACCAAGACCACCGATTACAAGATCACCGGGCCGGACTGCCCCTTCCACACCCACCCGGACGCGGACGTGGTGGGGGCGCTGTACCGGGAATTCCGACGCAAGGGCCTGGCCATCTCCACCTATTTTTCCAAGCCGGACTGGCACAGCCCCTACTACTGGGCCCCGCAGTTTGGCACTGCCCCCACCCGCAACGTGAACTACGACGTGAACGAGCACCCCGAGCTGTGGGAACAGTATGTGCAGTTCACCCATGAGCAGATCCGGGAGCTGTGCACCAACTACGGCCAGATCGACGTGCTCTGGCTGGACGGCGGCTGGGTGCGGCCGGATAACCTGGGGCAGGACATCCGCCTGGGCCAGATCGTGGAGGAGATGCGCTCCACCACCCAGCCCCAGATGATCGTGTGCGAGCGCACCTGCGGCGGGGAATACGAGAAC
>CASEVW010000078.1 GCA_949291395.1 uncultured Oscillospiraceae bacterium
CCGATTTTGGTGTGCAGCTCGCTGCACACCAAAATCGCTCCAACAGCTTACCTATGCGCCCCCTTGCCTGGCTCTCTCCGAAAGAAAAACTTGCTGCCTTCTTTGAATCTCTCACTGTACAAGATGTTTGACAAACCTACAAAATTAAAGCTGGCAGAAAAGACGGACCCGGGCAGAGGATCTTTTCCCTGCCCGGGTCCGTTCGTATCATTCTGATCCCAGCCTTATTCCACGCTGGTCTTGTGCACCCGCCAAACGCTCAGTTCCGCCTGCACCCGCTGTTTGCGGATCTCCGCCGCCAGGGTCTCCGGCTGGCTGCGCAGCTGGCCGCCGGGGGCCATTGTTTCCGGCGGGCTTTTCTGCGGGATGGTCACTACAGCCCGGGTACCGCCGTCTGCGGGGTGCAGCGCAAGCTGCCAGCCCATGCTGTCACAGTAAGCATGGGTCAGATAAAGCCCCAGGCCGGAGGTCTTGGCCGGGCCCTGCCGGTCATAACGGGTAACAAAAGGCTCATACAGATGATCCTGCGCCCAAACAGGCAGGCCACCCCCCTGGTCTTGCACTTCCAAAATCAGCGTTTCCGGCTTGTGGGTCAGGCGGATGGCTACCGTCTGGCCCGCCGCGCTGCACAGCACCGCATTAGAAACCAGATTTAAAAGGATCTTGTCCGCCCAGTCGCTGTCGGCGTACACAAAAACGGCATTTTCGGCAAGACTGCACTGCCAGCACACCGTCACGCCATAGGCTCGCGCGCCCTGTTCCATCATGTCCAGCAGCTGCTGATACTGCCAGGCCAGATCCACCGGCTCGATGCGGGGCCGCAGTGAGCCTTTTTCCATTTCCAGGGCGTCTTGCAGGTTTTCGGCGATCCGGCCAAGCTGCAGCGCGCTCTGGTCGATGTTCTGGAACATCCAGCTCATCTGCTGGTAAAGCTCCGGCGCAGAGTGCTGCACCCGCTGTTCCACTAGGCCGCTGGAGCTGCGGATGACCGCCAGCGCCTGGTAGATCTCCCGCGTCAGCCCGCCGCACAGCTCGCTGTCGTCTTCTTTATACAGTTGCCGTTCCAAACTCTCCTGCATAGCGCTCGCCCAAACCTTCCTGTGTAGACCGTACTTGTACACGATCCGCCAGCCATGCCAAAAATGGTTTCATTTTATAGCATTCTTGGGGTATCTTCTCCGCCTTTTTCAGCTGGGAAAGCACCCGCTGGATCCCACTTTCCACCGCTTTCACATCCACCTTGCGCATCCGGGCCACGCTGAGAAGAACGCTTTTCATCTGGGGCACGCTCTCCTGGCCGGAAAGCTGCAGCCACTCTTGCAAGCAGCCCAGCAGATACCAGTAGCCTTCCAGTGTGTCCGCAATGCCAAGGGCGTCCAGCTGCTCGCGGATAGCATCGTCCCACTGGGTGGTTTTGCAAAGGCGGCCAGGACCATCGAGCATACGGATCGCCGCCAGCAGATCGTTTGGATCGTATGGTTCTATCATATAATAATCAACACTGTTTGACAAGAGGCCGTTGTCCATGAACTGGATATAACGGGCCGGGCCGCACAGGATCACCCGCTGGTGCCCGCCGGCCTGCTGCCGCAGCAGCCGCAGAAAGCGCACGGTGTCCATATCCTGAAGATAGCACCCCAGCAAAAGAAGACCGGCCTGGTCTTTTTTGGCGTCCAGAAAATGCAGCGCGCTGCGGCCGGTTTGAAAACGGCCCGCAATGTGATAGCCGTTTACTTCCTGCAGCAGGTACTCCAAAGTTTGCAGCATTGTGGGGTCTGCAAAAGCAAGAACGATGTTCTTCACCGCCAGGTCTTGATCTTTGCTATATTTCACCTGAAATTACCACCCATTTTTGCCCTGTACTTGCAGAGGCCCCAGCACCCGAATGGATGTCTTGGGCTGCGAGGCTTTTTCTTCCATAGTACCGAAAATCGACAGATTCTTCAACGTTTTTCTTCCTTTATTTTCCTTCGATTTCCTTCGCAAAGGATTTTAGGGCCGTCTTTTTTGAGGGGTGGGGCTGTGATAAGGCATTGCGAATGCGGCAAGCAGCGGGCCTGCCCTGCCATGAAAAGAGCCAGGGCGCACACTGCCGCTTACCTTTAAATAGATAAATAGAAACAACCGGCAAAAAGCCCTCCCGCACCGAGCTTTTGGTGCAGGAGGGCTTTGTTCTATGTGCCGTTTTGTGCTGCGGCAGAGGTTTTTATTTCAGCTTGCCATATTCCTCATCGGAAACAGGCTCGCACCACTCGTTGGCGGTGTTCTCGCCGGGCACCTCTACCGCCAGGTGGGCAAACCAGCTGTCCGGCGCGGCGCCGTGCCAGTGCTTTACCTCCGGCGGGATCACCACCACGTCGCCGGGATGCAGTTCCCGGGCCGGCTGGCCCCACTCCTGGTAATAGCCCCGACCAGCGGTGCACAGCAGGATCTGGCCGCCACCCTTGCTGGCATGATGGATGTGCCAATTGTTCCGGCAGCCCGGCTCAAAGGTCACGTTGCCGATGGGCACGCCCTGGGTGGTGAGCATGTTCAGATAGCTCTGGCCCACAAAATACTGGGCAAAGGCTTCGTTCTTTCCCCCTACCGGGAATACGCTTACTTCTTCGGGTCTCATATGCAATGTCCTCCTTTGTCAATGCAGGTTTTCAAGCCATGCGGTGATCTCTTGTTCCGGCGTTACCAATTCGGCGCCGCCGGTGGGATCAAACTGGATCTCCATGGGGTGGGCGATCGCCGCGCCCTTGCAGGCAGCCTTCATATCCTGGATGGCGTGGCCGGGCCAGCCGCCATGGGTCTGAAACGGGATGACGGTCTTGCCCGCCCAGTCGTGCTGGGCCAAAAAGCTGGACACCGCCGGGGCCATGGTGTACCACCAGGTAGGCGTGCCCACGGCGATCACGTCATAGTCCTCGGGGCGCACCGCCAGGGGCTTTATGGCAGGCTGGTAGCCTGCGTTCACCTCCCGCTGGCCCTGGTCCACGATCTGGTCATAGGAGCCGGTATAGGGCTGCACGGTCTGGATCTCGGCCAGGTCGGCCCCGGTGGCTTTCTACATCTGTTCCGCGATCCGCCGGGTATTCCCATTGGAAACGGAATAATACACGATCAACATTTTGCGCATTGCGCGTCTTCCTCCTGCCTCTTTTGTTTTATGGGTTCTTCGCCCACTGCTCCAGCGCCTTTTCCGCACCGTTCACCCCGGTGCCGTGCAGGGCCAGGCCCTTTGTCACGATAGCGCCAGGGCAAAGGCGGCGGATGTCCGCTTCGCTGTGCCCCAGGCCGCTGCCCTCGTGGGTGCAGAAGGGCCGGATGGTCTTGCCCTGCCAGTCAAAGTGTTCCAGAAACGTGAACACCGGCATGGGCATGGTGCCCCAATAGTTGGGATAGCCCAGGTAGATGGTATCGTACCCGTCCAGGCTGGCGGGATACTCTTTCAGCTCCGGGCGGGCGCCCCGCCGCTGGTCATCCTGGGCCTGGGCGATGCATTCGTTGTAATCCTCGGAGTAAGGGATCAGCGGGTCGATCTGAAACAGGCCGGCGCCGGTGATCTGTTGCAGCATCCGGGCAGCGATCTGGGTGTTGCCCTCGGCAACGGTGCGCAGCGCGCCACTGAAATAGTTCTCCCCCGCGCGGGAAAAATAAGCGATCAATTCAGCCATGTCTCTTCCCTCCTAACAGTGTTTTTGTTGGATCTTTTGCAGATGGCTCACTGCTGTTTTACCCGATACCGCAGCCACAGGCTGCCGCCGTCCTCCACCTGGGCGCTTTCCAGCTGGAAGCCCACGGCCTTTGCTTCGGCAAAACCCTCTTTTGCGCAGAACAGCGCCGGGGTGTCCGGCGAAGCGTCCGCCGCCGCGGCCACCACCAGGCTGATCTCATCGCACATGCCCGCCTGGAGGAAGGACCAGTTCAGCACGCCGCCGCCCCCAAGCATCAAAGTCTCGATGCCGAACAGGGTCTTGAGCTTTTCCAACAGCAGGGCGTAGTCCAGTTCATCCTTGCCGGCAATGATGTAGGAGATGCCCAGCCTGCGCAGGAATGCCTTGTAGGCGTTGCTGGCCTTTTCAGTGAGCACCTCCAGCACATGGGCGGTGGTATCCACATAGGTGAGGGTGTTCTGCTTCCAGCCCAGGCGGCCGGAGGGGTCCACCGAAACGTAATACATGCCCGCATCCGGCTGGGCCACGAAATCGCCCTGGGGCACCGGCAGGGCCGTCTCGTCCAGGTCCGGTTTTTCGTAGAAAGTAAAGTTGTCGTCGGTGGTCACCCGGCCGGAAAGCCAGCCCTGGTGCCGGTAGTATGGCTTTTTGCCAAAGGCGATGTGGTAAAACACTTCCCCGGCCTTTTCGCCCTCCGGGGTCTCCATATAGCTGCCCATGATCTTGCCGTCCAGCGAGGTCATCATGTGACAGAAAATATAGGGTCTGTTCATTGGCTCAGCTCCCCTTTCTTTCCCTTGCTGGCTTTATTGTAACGCCGTTTTTATTGACAAGGAAGTATCGATGTTGTAACATTGTATTAACCTAAGAGCAATACAAAAAGGAGGGCTTGCCTTGTTCAATCACCAGCTGACCACCTTTGTCTGGGTGGCGGACTGCGGCAGCTTTACCAAAGCGGCCCAGCGGCTGTATGTCTCGCCTCCCTCGGTGATGAAGCAGATCAACGCCCTGGAAAAGCACCTGAACCTGAAACTGCTGGACCGCTCGAACCAGGGCATCCGCCTTACCCCGGAGGGGCAGGTCATCTACCGGCACGCCAAGTTTTTGTTCGACTATTCCCAAAAAGCCATTGAAGAAGCCCGCCAGCAGGCGGCAGCGGTGGAGACCACCTTCTGCATCGGCAGCTCGCTGCTGAACCCCTGCAAGCCCTTCATCGACCTGTGGTACCAGGTGAACCAGGACTTTCCCGGCTACAAGCTGCACATCGTCCCCTTTGAGGACGACCATCAGGGCATCCTCAGCGAGATCGCCTCGCTGGGCGAAAAATACGATTTTCTGGTGGGGGCCTGCGACTCCGCTAAGTGGATGGAACTGTGCAGCTTTTTCCAGCTGGGCAGCTGTTCCCACTGCATCGCGGTGTCCCGGGAGCATCCTTTGGCCGCCAAGAAAAAGCTGAAGATCAGCGATTTGTACGGCCAGACCTTGATGATGGTGCGCAAGGGCGATTCGGACTCGGTGGACCGCATCCGCCGCCAGATCGAACAGCACCCCCAGATCCGCATCGAGGACACCGCCCAGTTTTATGACATCGAGGTGTTCAACCGCTGCGCCCAGACGCAAAACGCCATGATCACCCTGGACTGCTGGAAGGACGTGCACCCCTCCCTTGTGACCCTGCCGGTGGAATGGGATCACCCCATCCCCTACGGGCTGATGTACGCCAAAAACGCGCCGGAAAGCGTTTTGAAATTTTTGTCGCTGATCCAAAGCCTGGACCTGCCCGCCTGCTCCTGCTAAAGGGAGGCCGGACTTTCGCCATATGACAACGCAGAAAGGAGGCGCCGCCTGTGTATAACCACCAGCTTGAGACCTTTCTTCAGGTGGCCGATGCCGGCAGTTTTTCCAAAGCCGGGGAGGCCATGTTCATCTCTCCCACCGCAGTGATGAAGCAGATCAACCTGCTGGAAAGCGCCCTGGATGTGCGGCTGTTTGACCGCACGCCCCGGGGCCTGACCCTCACCAACGCGGGCAAGTCTTATTACCAGGACGCAAAATACATGATCCAGTACGCCAAGGACGCCCAGGTGCGGGCCAAAAACGCCATGCAGGGCAACAGCAGCATGATCCGGCTGGGCAGCTCGCTGATGACGCCCTGCCAGTTTTTGATGCAGCTTTGGCCCCAGATCCACGAATTGCAGCCCCAGCTGAAATTTGAGATCGTCAATTTTGAAAACACGCCGGAAAACGCCCGGGAGATCTTAAAAAACCTGGGCCAGAACATCGACGTGGTGGCCGGCATCTTCGACGAGACCATGCTCACCCTGCGGGGCTGCACCGCCCGGGAGCTGCTGCGGGTGCCCATCTGCGTGGCGGTGTCCATCTACCACCCCCTGGCCCGGAAAAAGCGGCTCACCGTGCAAGACCTGTACGGCCAGAAGCTGATGCTGATGAAGCGCAACTGGAGCAAATACACCGACCAGCTGCGGGACGATCTGTGGGAGCATCACCCGGAGATCGAGATCGTGGATTTTTCCTTTTACAACCTGGAAGCCTTCAACCAATGCGAGCACAACAACGTGCTGCTCATGGCCGTTCCCCAGTGGGACCAGGTGCATCCCCTGCTGAAGATCCTGCCGGTGGAGTGGGAGCACCAGATCCCCTTTGGCCTGCTATATTCCCACACGCCCAGCCAAACGGTGCTGGACTTTGTGGACGCCACGGTAAAGGCCTTTGCCAGCACGAATCCAGAATAACAACGCCCTCACAGCGCCTTGTGGAACCCATTTTCCGCAAGGCGCTGTTTTTTGTTTCAACCACAGGCTTAAAGCCCAGCAACCAAACGATACTTCCGCCCACGGCCCGCCCGCCGTATAATCGAATCAGTAAAACGAATCTGTCTGCCCCGTTTTGGATTCATAGCAGGAGGGATGTTCCATGAAAACCACCTTGCGGATCACGGGGGCGGCGCTGGCCGTACTGCTGCTTTCCGGCTGCGGCCAGGCGCAGACGCCTCCCGTGTCCTCGTCTGTCAGCAGCACTGTGGAGGAGACCGTTATGCAGCAGGCATACACCACCGAAACGCCCATACAGGACGTGATCAACGACCCGGTGTTCGGCGATCACGGGCGCTTGATCTTCCCGGTGAACGACCAATATTACAGCGGCGACACCCTGGGCGAGCTGGATCTGACCTTTTACAGCCACATCGACCCGGACAAGACCGTGGAGATCGCCAACTATTTCCGGGAGCACGCCCAGGCCGGCGACACCATCTTTTATGACATTTACACCGATGAGGAAAAGGCCGCCGACCCGGCCAAGGAAAACACCGGCCTGTTCTTTTTCAAGGGCGAGCCAGGCGCCCGGTTCGCTGTGTGCAACGCCGGCGGTGCCTTCGCTTTTGTGGGGGCCATGCACGACAGCTTCCCCCATGCGCTGGAGCTTTCCAAACAGGGCTACAACGCCTTTGCCCTGATCTACCGCCCCGGCGCACAGACCGCCTGCGAGGATCTGGCCCGGGCCATCCAGTTTATTTTTGACCACGCCGAAGAGCTGGAAGTGGACACCAGCTGCTACTCCCTGTGGGGCGGCTCTGCCGGGGCCCGGATGGCCGCCTGGCTTGGCACCTATGGCCCCGAGACCTTTGGCGGCGGCGACCTGCCCCGCCCCGGTGCGGTGATCATGCAGTACACCGGCCTGAACGAATACTCCCCTATGGACCCGCCCACCTTTGCCTGTGTGGGCGATGCGGACGGCATTGCCAACTGGCAGGTGATGCAGGCCCGGCTGGAAGCCCAGGCGGAGCTGGGCATCGACACCGAGTTCCACCATTACTCAGGCCTCGGCCACGGGTTCGGCCTGGGCACCGGCACCGAGGCGGAGGGTTGGTTCGACCTGGCCGTTCAGTTCTGGGAGCGGCAGATGGAAGCCTGACGCCCCGGCACAGGCCCGGCTAACAGAAAGCGTGGTTTTGCATGAATAATTTTATCTTTGAAAACGCCACAAAAACCTACTTTGGCCGGGGATGCGTGAAAGAATACCTGGGCTGCCTTGTGCGGGGCAGCACCACCGTGATGCTGGCCTACGGCGGCAGCGCCATCAAAGAAAACGGCATTTACGACGAGGTAACGGGCATCTTAGCCGCTGCCCGCAAGATCGTGGTGGAGTTTGGCGGCATCCCTTCGGGCCCCACCTTGGGCAACGTCCTGGAGGGGGCCACCCTGGCCCGGCAGCAGGGCGTGGACCTGGTTCTGGCGGTGGGCGGCGGTTCGGTGATGGACTGCTGTAAAGCCATCTGCCTTGCAGCGGTGTATCCCGGCGATATTTGGGAGGATTTTTGGGCAAGGCCCGGCGTGGTGGACTTTTCTCCCCTGCCTCTGGGGGTGATCGTCACGGCGGCTGGCACCGGCAGCGAGATGAACGGGGCAGCCCTCATTACCTACCCGGCGAAAAAGGTCAAGACCGGGCGGGACAATCCCGCCTGCGGCCCCCGCTTTGCCCTGATGGACCCGGCGTACACCTTACATCTGCCGCCACGCCAGACGGCCCGGGGCGGGTTCACCACCCTGAGCCATCTGATGGAGACCTATTTCAGCGCCCCCAACACCGAAAACGTCTCGGACGATCTGGCCGAGGCGCTGATGCGCGGGGTGATCCGGGATCTTGAGGCATGCCTGCAACGCCCGGATAACTACAACGCCCGCAGCAACCTGATGTGGGAAGCCACCATGGCAGAAAACCGCATCCTCAAACTGGGCAAGCGGCGGGATGTGCAGTGCCGTCAGATGGCCCATCAGCTGTCGGCCTATACGGGCTGTGACCACGGCGAAGCGCTGGCGGTGCTGCATCCGGCGTATTACCGGCACATTTGCCATGCCGCACCGGAAAAATTCGCCCGCTTTGCGGTGCGGGTCTGGGGCCTCTGCCCCACCGGCCAGACCGAAGAGGCCCTGGCCCAATCCGGCGTGGAGGCGCTGGCGGCTTTTGTGGAGCAGCTGGACCTGCCCGCCACCCTGCGCCAGCTGGGCGTGACCGATGCCGCCCTGCTGCCCCAGATCGCCGCTTCCTGCGAGCTGAGCCGCGGCAGCTTCCGGCCCATGACCCGCCCGGAGCTCTTAGTCCTTTTGCAAGAGTGTTTTTGACCTGTTTTTGTTTGGAGGTGCTTTTGTGTTAAAACGCACCCTTTCTTTGTTGCTGGCGGCCTGTATGATCGCCTACTTCCCCCTGTCAGAAGTGGAACGGGCAGGCGCGCCGGTGGAGCGGCTGCAATTGAACGGCATGCCCCACGGCTTTGGCAGCCGGGGCGGCTGGATCCCCGCCTACGATGAATGGCTGGAGGCCGTCTTTACAAACAACTGAGAGAAGACTAAAATAAACAAAAAAGCGCTGTGTTATGCCTTTCTCCCCCGCTGGGAGATGGAAGCAGCCAGCGCATCCCAAAAAAGCAGGCAAGGTGCGGCCCGTTTCATGCGTCAAAAAGCGCAAAGCAGGCCCGCACCTTTGCAGATACAAACGACTGGCTTCCACCAGTAAGGAGGTTTTTGTTATGCGTAAGAATTTTGGTTCCAATCCCTGGTTCTATCCCCTGCCGGTGCTCATCGTGGGCACCTACGGCCCCGACGGCACCCCCAATGCCATGAACGCGGCCTGGGGCGGCCTGTATGACCGGGACAAGGTGGTGCTCTGCCTGAGCGCGGGCCACAAGACCACCGCCAACATCAAGGAGACCGGCGCGTTCACCGTCAGCTTTGCCGATGCCGCCCATGTGGTGGAGGCGGACTACGTTGGCCTGGTATCTGCCAACAACACGGCGAACAAGCTGGAAAAAGCCGGCCTGCACGTGACCAAAAGCGAGTTTGTGAACGCGCCCCTCATTGACGAGTTCCCCATGGCGCTGGAGTGCAAGCTGCTCCAGGTAAACGAGGACGGCAACATCATCGGCCAGATCGTCAACGTGAGCGCGGACGAGCGAGTGCTGGACGCCGCCGACAAGATCGACCCGGACAAATTGCAGCCCATCGCCTTTGACCCGGTGCAGAACACCTACCGGAAGCTGGGCGAAGCCGTGGGCAGCGCCTTCAGCGACGGCAAAAAGCTAAAATAACTGCATACAGAACCAAAAGAGCCTGCAACAAAACCGCAGGCTCTTTTTTTGCGCTCCAGCCATCGCCGGGAGCGTGTGGAAAGCGCTGAACCCTATTGACAACCGCCCGCCGGGTATACTATAATTCCCAAGTCAAGTACGATTTCAGACAAAAAGTCCAATGGCATTAAGTCAAGAGGGTGATGCACGAAAACAACAGAAGAAAACGCCATAGGAGAGCTGTGTGAGCAGCAAAAAGGCAACACCAAACCAAGCCCTGCCCCTGAGAAATTTTGAAACAGGGCTATTTCGTCAGAGAAAAGAGCA
>CASEVW010000079.1 GCA_949291395.1 uncultured Oscillospiraceae bacterium
AGGATGGTCCAGCAGCTTTCCGCCAGGCTCAGCGCCGCCTGGCTGGGGTGCTGCCCAAACCCGTTAGCGGCCCCGCTTTCGGCGCAGGCCCGGGCCTCGAACCAGGTGGACAGCGCATCCCCCATGCCGCTCACCAGCAGCCGGGCCGGGGCGGCTGCGATGTGGGCGGTATCCACCAGCACCAGCTCCGGGTTGTGGTCCAGATACAGATACCGGTCAAACAGGCCCTCCGGGGTGTACAGCACCGACAAGGCGCTGCAAGGCGCGTCGGTGGAAGCCGCCGTGGGCAGCATCACGGCCGGCGCACCGGCAAAGGCGGCCACCGCTTTTGCCACGTCCAGGTGCTTGCCGCCGCCCGCACCGGCCACCACCTGGCAGCCGCTGGCCAGAAATCGCTTCACCAGCTCCTGGATCTCCTTTTCGCAGCAGACATGTTCAAACACCGTATATTCCACCGGGCCGGCGCCGGTCATCCCCACGGACACGTCCGCCTGGATGCGCCTTTGCCCGGCCTCGTCGGTGATCAAAAACAGCCCCTTGCCCAGCGGCTGGGTGTACCGCCCCAGCCGCCGCGGCGCCCCCGGCCCCTGGATATACCGTCCCGGCGCGCCGGTGCAGCGCATGGTCTCCTGTTTGTTCATACCGCAGTCCCCCGTTCGTTTTGGTTTATACAAAGGCAAAAAGGCGGCGGGAACGCTGCCCGCCGCCAAATCATTATACAGTTGTTCAGCAGATCACTCTCGAAACGCTTCGGGCTTTGCCTTTTCGTACAGCTCCGGATCGGAGAAGAATTCCTTGGTGGCCTTGCGCACCTTGGGGAACAGCACGATCATGGCGATCAGGTTGGGGATGGTCAGGAGAGCCAGGGCGATGTCCTGGATGGTCCAAACCATCTGCACCTGCAGCAGGGCGCCGATGATGCAGAAGCAGGGGAACACATATTTGAACTTGCTGGCCACCTTAGTACCGAACACATAGTTCAGACCCACAAAGCCAAAGTACCACTGGCTCATCAGGGTGGTGGTGCTGAACAGGATCAGGCAGATGGAGACCACATAGCGCAGCGGCTCCCACACGGTGGCAAAGGCGTTGATGGCCAGCACGTTGTCCGGCGCGCCGCTGCCCACCACACCGGTAACGCCCAGTACCAGGCCGGTGATGGTGCAGATCACGAAGGTGTCCAGGAAGACCTCGGTAACACCGGTGAGGCCCTGCTGCACCGGATGCTTCACGTTGGCGGAAGAGTGGATCACGGGGGCAGAGCCCTCGCCGGCCTCATTGGAATACAGGCCGCGGGCAACGCCCTTCTGCATGGCGATGATCATGGAGCCCATGGCGCCGCCTGCCATAGCCCGCAGGCCGAACGCGCCCTGGAAGATCTCGGCAAACACGGCGGGCACCTTGTCGATGTTGAACAGGATGACCAGCAGGCCGCCCACCACATACAGCACCGCCATGGTGGGCACCAGCCGCTGGGCCACATGGGCCAGACGGTGCAGGCCGCCCAGGGTGATGATAAAGATCAAAGCTACCAGGATCACACCAGTGACGATGGCGGGAACGCCGAAGTTCTCTTTCATAACGCCGCTGATGGTGTTGGACTGGATAAAGTTGCCGCCGATGATCTGGGTGACCATGAACAGGGCGCACAGCACCGCCAGCCAGGGCGCGTGCAGGCCCTTTTTGATGTAGTACATGGGGCCGCCGACCCACTGGCCTTCCTCGTTCCGTTCCCGGTACAAAAGGCCCAGCACGATCTCGCTGTACTTGGTGGCCATGCCCACGAAGGCCGCCACCCACATCCAGAAGATGGCGCCCATGCCGCCGGCCACCACAGCGGTGGAAACACCGACGATGTTGCCGCTGCCCACGCAGGAAGCCACGGCGGTGCACAGCGCCTGGAACGAACTGATGCCGCCCGCATCCTCACCACTGTTCTTTTTGCCCCGGATGGGCTCCCACAGGGTCTTTTTGATGATGTAGCCAAAATGCCGCACCTGGATGCCGCCGGTAACGATGGTGTAAAGCACGCCCACGCCCAAAAGCACGAACATGAGCCAGTCGCCCCAAAGCTTACCGTCGATCCAATCGAGTATTTCTTGCAGTCGTTCCATCGCGATTCCTCCTAGCGTTTTTTACATCAAGCCCAGGCTCAGCCCCATTCCAGATAGATGGGGTTGGTCCAGGCCGTGCGTCCGTACTTGTCCACCACTTCCACCCGGATATAGGCTTCGTGGCCTTTCAGCCGGTGCTCCGCATGGGTCAGGCTGTCTTCAAAGCGCTTGCCCAGCACCGTGGTGCCGTCGTTGATGATGTTGCCGCAGATAAAGTTCACGTGGTTCACATTGGAGCAGTCGATCCAGGCCACGCCGTCCTTTACGCCCCAGTCGTAGATCTCGGGGCCGGAAGAGGAATAGTAGTTTCCGTTCATAAAGTTGCGCACAATGTCGTCGTGGCTCAGGCTCTCGGCCTGTACGCAGATCCAACCGCCGCAGCTGTCTTCAAACAGGCCTTCGTTGTGGTTATCGTCGCTGGCGAAGGCGTTGATGCGCTTGCCCATGCGCAGCATCCGGTCCCAATAGGTCACGTCGTAACCGGTGTTGGATTCCTGCACCGTGTTGAAGTTGAAGATCTCCAGGGCGCTGGGGCCTTCGGTGTGGATGAACTCCTCTTCGGTGACCCGGCTCCAGATGGGATGGTTGTAGGTGATCACGCAGCCGTGGGCCTTCAGCATGTCCGCCATCTCTTGGGCGGCCTGGGGGCCGATCCATTCCTTAAAGAACTTTTTGGGGGGCACGTATTGCAGATGGGTGAACACGCCCTCGGGGGCGTTCTGCTGCATTTCAGTAGTGCCCAAAATGCCGTGCATGTGGTGGATCTTATACCGCTCATTGGTGCCGATGTCCCGGTACAAAACGGCAGAGTACTCGATGCCCGGCAGGATGATGAAGTCGTCGGTGTTGAACTGTGCCCGGTGGTCGGTGTAGATGTCGTGCTCCGACAGGCACAAAAAGCTGTAGCCGTTCTTTTTGTACAGCGCTACGGACTGTTCGGGGGTGAGCATGCCGTCCGAAATGGTGGTGTGGCTGTGAATGTTGCCTTTATAGAACTTACCGCAGCCGGTAAAGCCATGATATTCGCACATAAACTGTCGCTCCTTCTCGTTCCGCTGAAGGGGGATCCCTTCGAATCCTGTCTGAAACGGTCTTTTAATAGAATAGCATACAAACCTGTAGAAATCCACTACAAATCTGTATGCCATTCAAAATGTTTTTATACAGTTAACACAATCTTTGGGATTTTTTAACAAAGAGTTGTGTTTTTCCTTGCTTTTTCCGTTACTTGCCGGCCTTTTCGGGATGATGCTTCTTGATGCGGCCGATCAGGAAGGTGGACACGAACAGGCCCACCACCGCCCAGGCGATCATCACGCCGAACACGATGCGGTAGCCGGTCATGCCGGGGAAGCGGTCCAGGAAGGAACCGTACATCAGGTAAGCAAAGGCGTTGGGCAGGTAGATGACCAGGGAGGCCAAGCTCATGGCCGCGCCGGTGATCTCTTCGGGCACCTTTACCTCATCCATGGGGGCAAAGAACACCGCGCGCATGGTGAACACGATGGCGCCGAAGCCCAGGGTGCAGGCCGCGCCGATCATCCACTGGCCGTTCTGGCCCATCTGCTCGTGGGGCAGGACCATGAACAGCAGCATGGCGATGATGCAGACCAAGAAGCCCATACGGATGTGCTTTGCGCTGGATTTGTGCACCTTGTCGGACATGAAGCCGCCGATGGGGCCGCCCACCATTTTCAGGCCGTACTGGTTGATGATGCCGTAAGCGCCCACCGCGGTGGCCGGCAGCAGGTAGACTTCGTTCAGGAAGGGGATGAAGTAGGTCAGGCCGCAGTAGATGCAGTACACCACGAAACCGTTCAGGGCAACGGCCCAGATGTCGATGCTCTTCAGCGCCTGCACCATGCCGCCGAAGGCGGCGGTGGCCTTGTTGACCTCCTTGCCGTCCTCACCAACGCGCTTGGGATCGTTGGGCACGAAGATCAGGCACAGGATGCCCGCCGCGATGGTGGCACAGGCCAAAAAGATCAGGCCGCCCCGCAGCGCGCCGGCGTCCTCGCCCATGGCGCTGAAGATGGCCAGGGCACTGCCGGCGATGATCACGTCCACCACGCCTCGGCCCATTTCCAAAAAGCCGAACATACGGCCCTGGATCTTCTCGTCGCCCAGCAGGCGGATGGCTTTCAGCAGCACAGGCCAGTAGGTGACCTCGGCCAGGATGGCGATCACGCCGAAAGCGGTCAAAAAGCCCCAGTAGGGCGGGAAGGTGGCCAGGTAGAAGCCCACCAGGCCGATGCCGATCAGGCTGCCGCCGATCATATACTTTTTGCTGAACATGTCGCAGACGTAGATACCGGCGATCAGGCCGATGGTCTGCACGATGCCGTAGGCGCTCATGGCGCCGCCGATCTGGGTGTTGGTCAGGCCCATGAAATCCTGCATGGGCACGTAGAACATATCCTTCATGCTGCCCAGCTTGAAGGCGATGCCGCCGGACAGGGTGAGGATACAGAACGTGAACCAACGGTTGGGCGCCGCTCTCATAACGGCCGCCTTTGTTTTGTTACTCACTTGTCTTCCTCCTTTTCTCTCGCACAAACACACGACCCCCGGCGTCGGCTAAGGTCACCGGCCGGGGGATCTTTTGGACATTTTTATTATACTTTGCATTTTTTGGTTTTCAATGCTTTTTCCCAATTTTTTCTCAATTAAACAAAAGAAAATTTATTTTTTGTTCATGTTTTCTATTCATTTTCTTGCGTTTTCCTATTATAATAGCCTTGTAAGGGGAAAATTCGCAATAAACCCCAATTTTTTCCTCTTTTCAAAAATTTTACATTGTTTCTTTGTGTTTTCGCTAGGAAGGCACTGCCCGCCCCCCGCTTTTCTGTTATAATAATAAAAGTGTATTTTATGGTACCAATGACCGGTTCATTTTGCGGGGCCCCTGCCCCCGGAATCCGATGATAGAGGAGAGGGCATACTACCAATGTTGGCAAAAAAACGTTATTCGATCATCCTGGAGATGCTGGCACGGGACGGCATCGTGCACACCTCCGAGCTGATGCAGGCGCTGGGCGTCTCCTCCGAAACGGTGCGCAAGGACCTGGAAGAGCTACACCGCCGGGGCCAGCTGGTCCGGGTACACGGCGGCGCTGTTCCCGCGGCGCCCGCGCCGGCGGCGACTCCGGCCGCTGAGGCCATTGAGGAATATGTGGCGCTCACCACCCGCACCACCCAGCATGTGGAGGAGAAAAAGCGCATCGCCAAAAAAGCCGCCGAGATGGTGCAGGAGGGCCAGGTGATCGCGCTGGACTTTGGCAGCACCAGCCTTTTGGTGGCCCAGGCGCTGCGGGAGAAGTGCCGCCGGATCACGGTGGTGACCAACTCCATCCAAAATGCCCTGCTTTTGGCGGACCAGCCGGACTTCACCGTCATCCTCACCGGCGGCATCCTTACCAAGGATGAGCACACCCTGGTCCACGATTTCCCCTCCAGCCTGATGGACCACATCCATGTGGACATCCTGTTTTTGTCGGTGTCCGGCATCGACCCCGCCGCCGGCTACACCGATCAGCGGCTGGAGGAGATCGCCATGCAGAACCGGATGCGCAGCGCTGCCAGCAAGGTGGTGGTGGTGGCGGACTCTTCCAAGGTGGGCCGCACCGGCCTGGTGCGCATCTGCCCGCTGAACAAGGTGGACGCCCTTATCACCGACGACGGCATCTCCCCCCAGATGATGCAGGCCATCCGCGCGGCCGGCACCCAGCTTTTCCTTGTGTAACGCGATCCCCAGGCCCCCGCAGGGGCCGCCAGACTATTGTGGAGGACTTTGTATGAATGTATTCGATATCCTGGGCCCGGTGATGATCGGGCCTTCCAGCAGCCACACCGCCGGCGCGGCCCGCATCGGCCGCATCGCCCGGGCCCTGCTGGGCACCGCCCCCAAGACCGCCGAGATCCGGCTGCACGGCAGCTTTGCCAAGACCTACAAGGGCCACGGCACCGACAAAGCCATCATCGCCGGCATCATGGGCATGGCCCCGGACGACGAGCGCATCCGCCGCGCCCCGGAACTGGCCGCGCAGGCGGGGCTTGACGTTTCCATCGAGACGGTGGAGCTGGACGGCGCCCACCCCAACAACGCCCGCATCCTTCTGTGGGACGCGTCCGGCCGGTCGGTGACGGTGCAGGGGGCCAGCGTGGGCGGGGGCAACATCCTCATCACCGCGGTGAACGGCATGGAGGTGCAGATCACCGGCCAGTACACCTCCCTCATCGTGCTCCACCGGGACACCCCGGGCACCATCGCCGCCGTCACCGACGTGCTGGCGGCCCACGGGGTGAACATCTGCAACTTCCGGCTGGCCCGCCAGGAAAAGGGGGGCGAGGCCGTGATGACCATTGAAATGGACGGCAGCTTCGACAGCGCGCTGAACCGGGAGGTGGAGGCTCTGCCCAACATCCTCTCCTCCACCATGCTGCAGCCCATCGGAGGGGGAAACAGGACATGACGGAAGAACTGAAATACGATTCCATCGCCGGTCTCGTGGCCGCCGCCGAGGCGGCGGGCGAGCCCATCTCGG
>CASEVW010000080.1 GCA_949291395.1 uncultured Oscillospiraceae bacterium
CTTCGTATTCGAGGATGAGGCGAATCCTTCGCATGCGGCAATCCCTCCGTCTGCCGTTACAACCAGAGCTGGATGACCGGCACCGCCGCCAGCAGCGGCCACAGGATAAACCGGTAGCTGGTAAAGAAGAATCCGCTGATGACCGGCCTTACCAGCAGCAGCGAACAGCCGATGCCAAACAGCAGGCTAAACAGGATGGTGGCTGCCGCATAGTAACAGCCTTCCAGCATGACCATCCGCCGCAGCTGCTTTTGGGTCATGCCGATGGACTCCAGCATGGCGAATTCCCTGCGGCGGGTCACTACACTGGTGACGATGGAATTGACAAAATTCAGCACGCCGATCAGCCCGATGACCAGGGACAAAAGGCCGCCCACCCCGCCGAACATGAACCGCACGCCCTCGTATTCCGCAACGCACCCCGCTTTGGAGCGGTAATCCATCGTGGGTTCCACCTGGGTCGTATAGCGTTCCAAAAAGGCTTCCATCTCGTCCACCTGTTCCGGGTCCACGTTAAAAGCATAGTTCATCTTGTTTCGGGTATCGCCCATCTGGGCAAAGACCTCGGCTGAGGTGTAGTAGGTAAAGTCCGAAAAGGCCATCTGGGCCGTCTGGCAGTAATACGCCGGGTCGATCACCGAAAGAATGGTAAAGGACCGCTGTTCCCCAGCGGTATTCCGCAGTGTGATCACATCGCCTGCTTTGTGCAGCTGGTTTGGCTCCAGCTTGCCCTCGTCGCTCACATGACCTACGAACAGGATATAGTCGCCGGTGGCCATTTTTTCCCGGATGATGTCCGGGTCGCTCTCCCCCTCCACTACCTTGATCTCTTCCAAAACGAGATCGTCCACGCCGTAGAGGGCGATGGCGGGCCGGTTTTCCTCGTCCACCGTTTGCTCCACCACTCTGTTTCCCATCCGGCGGCCGGGTTTTCCCGTTTCGGTCCACAGGGTATCCGCCGGCCACTGGTAGTCCTCAAACCAGGGTCCCAGATCGCACCAGATGGCTCCGCCCTCCAAAAAGCCCTCCTGGGCCTGGATGTTGGCGATGAGTTCTTCGCTCACCGCGTCCTCGCCGTCCAGCGCCCGGAACGCCCCGACGCCCCAAATTTGGGCGTTGGCCACGATAAACTCCGATTTGATGTACCAGGCCAGATACTTATCCAGATCAAAGCTGCTGGTCAGGGTGAACACGCTGTTCATCAATACAAGAGAAAGGCTCATGGAGATGACCACCAGCACCGTGCGGCGTTTGTTCCGCCCCAGGTTGGACAGCGCCATCCGCCAGAGCTTGCCCCCTTTTGTGGAGCGCTTGCCCTTTTTGGCTTTTCGGCCGGTGCCCTCGGTATAGCGCACCGCTTCCACCGGCGAGACCCGTGCCGCCAGCGTGGCGGGCCTACGCATGCTGATGAGCACCGTGACCAGCGAAAACAGCGCCGCCCCCACAAAAATGAGCGGGTCCATCGAGACCTTCACCTGCTCCAAGCCGTCCATCATCTGGAAGATCAGGGGCGTAAGCGCCAGCGACAATATGAATCCGATGATCAGCCCCAGCGGGATGCCGAACACACACAAGACCAGCGCCTGCCGCCGCAAAAGTTTGCGGATCTGGGGTTCGGTGGTGCCGATGGTTTTTAAAAGGCCGTAATAACGGATGTCCCGGATGACCGAGATCTGAAAGATATTGTAAATGATCAGGTAACCGGTGAACATGATCAGCAGCAAAAGCCCTGCCACCGCTCCGATGGTGCCCCAATCGGTCATGTTGGAACTGAGATACGCCCAGTTCACGTTCCACTCCACCAGATCGGCAGACAGCCCGGCCTTTTCGGCCAGCGCATCCATCTTGCCTTCCAGATTCCAGCTGTTGGAAAAGGTCACGTCCGCCCGGATGGCCCCCACCGGGTTGCCGTCCTGGTCGTAAGTGTAGGCAAGTTCATCGGCGTGGGCTTCCAGATAGGCCTCGCTCACTAGGGCAAAGCCGGTTCCCACCGACTCGCTGTATCCAAACCAGCCTGCCAGCCGGAACTGCCGCTGCACCATCGGCCTGCCGTTCCCCAGCTGCAATTGCAGGGTGACGGTCTGCCCTTCTTCTTTGGGGATGCCCAGCAGTTCCAGGCTGCGCTCGTCCATGGCGATCTCGTCCGCCGCCTGGGGCGCGTGGCCGCCGGTCAAGGTGCAGAAAGTCCGGTCGTAGCTGTCCGCCGGGCGGTACCACAGCTCCATGGGGCGCTTTAACAGCTCCGGGTTTTCCACCTGGTAGGCGCAGAGGATGTGCCGGTCCAGAATGACACTTTCCGGCGCTGCCTGGGCGAGGCGGTCAAATTCCTCCTGGCGGATGTTCTTATAGCTGCCGTGCGCGGAACCGCCCGCCTGCACCATGGTGCTGTACTGAAAGGAGGACAGCACATTCCCGCCGATGGAAAACACGGTGGTGAACAGCACGGTGGTCAGCAGGATGGCCAAAATGGCAATGAAATTGCGGGTGCGGCTGGCCCGGAAGCTTTTATCGGCCAGACGGTTCAGCACCCGGCGGTTTTGTACCTTCAACATGCGCCGCTCACCGCCCTTCCCGGATGCGCCCGTCCTCAATGCGCACGATCCGGTCCGCCAGCTGGGCGATCTCCTCGTTGTGGGTGATCATCACGATGGTCTGGCCAAACTGCTCGCCGCTGATCTTTAAAAGGCTCAGCACATCCTGGCTGGTCTTGGAATCCAGGTTGCCGGTGGGCTCGTCCGCCAGGATGATGGCGGGCTTTGCCGCAAGCGCCCGGGCAATGGCCACCCGCTGCTGCTGCCCGCCGGAAAGCTGGCTGGGCAGGCTGTGCAGCTTGCTTTCCAGCCCCAGCGTTGCGATCACACGCCCCACATAGGTCTTGTCTATCTGGCCGCCGTCCAGCTCGATGGGCAGCACGATGTTTTCGTACACATTCAGCACCGGCACCAGGTTGTAGCTTTGAAACACAAAGCCGATCTTGCGGCGGCGAAAGATGGTCAAGGCATCCTTTTTCAGCCGGAAGATCTCCTTGCCCTCCACCAGCACCTGGCCGCTGGTGGGCCGGTCCAGCCCGCCCAGCATGTGCAGCAGGGTGGATTTTCCGCTGCCGCTGGTGCCCACAATGGCCACGAATTCTCCTTCCTCCACCGTCAGGTCCACGCCGTCCAGCGCCTTCACCTGCGTTTCGCCGGAACCGTAGTATTTTTTCAGCTGCCGTGTTTCCAGGATCTTCATCCTCAAAACCTCCTCTATAGAAAAATAGTCCATGCCGCAGGGGGGTGCGCAAAACGCTTTTCCCTGCAACATAGACTATAGCAAACGATCCTTACCAGGCTCTTACCGTGGGCCGCGCAAATCGAACAGAACTGTCACTTTTGCGCTTCCAGAGGCAGATACAAGGAAAATTCGCACCCCTGCCCTGGTTTGGACGCCAATTTGATGTAACCACCCTGCATCGAGGCGATCTGCCGCGCCAGGGCGAGGCCCACCCCCACGCCGGGGCTTTGGGCCGCCTGCGCGCCCCGGTAAAACCGCCGGAACACCTCCGCCTGCTCCGCTTCCGGGATGCCGGGGCCGTCGTCCCGCACCAGGATGCGGCAGAACATGGCGTAACTTTCGCACAAAAGGGTCACATGGCCGCCCGCCGGGGTGTACTTGATGGCGTTATCCACCAGATTGGCCACCGCTTCCTCGGTCCATTTCCGGTCAAAGCAGGCGGAGGCCTGGCCCCGTTCCACCCGCAGGCAGATCTGCTTTTTCTCCGCCGCCGGGGCATAGGCCGTTTGCAGCGCCGCCAGCATCGGCCCCACCGGCTGGATCTGAGCGGCGGTCTGCACGGCGCCGCTTTCCAGCCGGGACAGCTTGACCAGCGCCTCGATCAAAAACCGCAGTTTTTCGGTCTCGGCGTTGATCTGGGCCAGCATGGGCCGTGCCCCGTCCGGCAGAGGCTGTTCTTCCAACAACTGGCCGTACAAGAGGATATTCGCCAGCGGCGTTTTGGTCTGGTGGGAAATATCCCCGATCAGCGACTTGATGCGGCTTCGGTCCGCGTCGATGTTGGCGCGGGACAAAGCACTTGCCCGCAGAAACCGGGCCAGCTTTTCTTCCAGGCGGGAAAGCTGGGCCTCGCTGTAGCCGTCCTGGGCAAAGGTTCCCTGGATGGCCTCTTCCAGCATCTGTTCCAGCCGCTTCATTGTGCGGCGGGTGCGCCAGGCGTATCCCGCCACAGCAATGCCTGCCGCCAGCACCGCCAGGGCGCACAGCCCCAGAATGAGGGCAGTCTGCCAGGGCTGAATGCCGAACAACCACTCATTCATCGCTCTTCTCCTGCCAGGCATAGCCCACGCCGTAAACGGTTTGGATGTACCGGGGCTTGCGGGCATCCTCTTCCAGCTTGGCCCGCAGGCGGCGCACCGTGACCGACAGGGTGTTTTCGTCCACGAACTCGCCCCCATCCCACACTTTATCCAAAAGGGTCTGCCGGGGAACGATCTGCCCCCGGTTGGTCACCAACAGCTGTAACAGCTTTTGCTCGGTGCGGCTCAGCGCCAGCTCCCGCCCCTCTTTTTCAAAGCGCAGGGCGGCAAAGTCAAAGCGGAACGGTCCGATGGCTACACAGCCGGCCCTGGGGGCCTGGCTGCGGCGCAGTGCTGCGGTCACCCGGGCGCGCAGCACCGCCAGGCTGAAAGGTTTGGTGATGTAATCGTCCCCGCCTGCTTCCAGGGCGGCCACCTCGCTGTATTCCGCATCGTTGGCGGTGAGGAATATGACCGGCACGCTATTTTGCTGGCTGCGCAGCAGGCGGCAGAGCTCCAGGCCGCTGCCGTCCGGCAGGCCCAGGTCCAGGATGACCAGCGAAAACGCCTTGCTTTGCAGCGCCGCTTTGGCCCCGGCCAGGGTGCCGCAGCGGGTAAAGGCATAGGGCTGCTGGCTGAATGCCAGGGCAATGCCCTCGCTCAGGCCCGTGTCGTCCTCCACCAATAGGATCTCTTCCACCGCTTTGCGCACCTCCTTTTGTTTATTCGCTCACCCGGTCCCGCTCCAGGATGGGGGCCAGATACCGGCCGGTATAGGAAGCGGGCACGGCGGCCACCTCTTCCGGCGTACCGGTGGCCACGATGGTGCCGCCCTCGTCGCCACCCTCCGGGCCCAGGTCGATGATGTGGTCCGCCCGCTTGATGATGTCCAGGTTATGCTCGATGATGACCACCGTGTTGCTGGCGTCCACCAGACGGTCCAGCACGGTGATGAGCTTGTGCACATCCGCCACATGCAGGCCGGTGCTGGGCTCGTCCAGCACATAGACGGTCTGGCCGGTCTCCCGCTTGGCCAGCTCCAGAGCCAGCTTCACCCGCTGGGCCTCGCCGCCGGACAGGGTGGTGGCGCTCTGCCCCAGCTTGATATACCCCAGGCCCACGTCCAGAAGGGTCTGCAATTTGCGGTGGATGCGGGGGATGTTGGCGAAGAAGACGCAGGCCTCCTCCACCGTCATGTCCAGCACGTCGGCAATGCTCTTGTCCTTGTATTTTACTTCCAGGGTCTCCCGGTTGTAGCGGGCGCCCTTGCACACCTCGCAGGGCACGAAGATGTCCGGCAGAAAGTGCATCTCGATCTGCACGATGCCGTCGCCCTCACAGGCTTCGCACCGGCCGCCCTTCACGTTGAAGCTGAACCGGCCCGGGCCGTACCCCCGCATCTTGGCGTCCTGGGTCTGAGCGAACACGTTGCGGATGTCGGTGAACACGCCGGTATAGGTGGCCGGGTTGGAGCGGGGCGTGCGGCCGATGGGGGCCTGGTCGATGCCGATGACCTTATCCACAAATTCCAGGCCCTTGATCTCCTTAAACTTGCCGGGGCGGTGTTTGGCGCCGTTCAGCTCCATGGCCAGCGCTTTGTAGAAGATCTCGTTGATCAGGCTGGACTTGCCGCTGCCGGACACGCCGGTCACACAGACCATCTTGCCCAGGGGGATGTCCACACTGACGTTTTTCAGGTTGTTCTCTGCCGCGCCCACGATGCGCAGCTTTTTGCCGTTGCCCTTGCGGCGGGTGGCGGGCACCTCGATGCGCTTGCGGCCGGACAGATACGCGCCGGTGATGCTGCGGGGGGCTTTGCAGATGTCCTCCACCGAGCCCTCAGCCACCACTTCGCCGCCGTGCACGCCCGCGCCGGGGCCGATGTCCACGATATAGTCTGCCTGGCGCATGGTGTCCTCGTCGTGTTCCACCACCACCAGGGTGTTGCCCAGGTCACGCAGCCGCTTCAGGGTGGCGATCAGCTTGTCGTTGTCCCGCTGGTGCAGGCCGATGCTGGGCTCGTCCAGCACATAGAGCACGCCGGTGAGGGCGCTGCCGATCTGGGTGGCCAGCCGGATGCGCTGGCTCTCACCGCCGGACAGGCCGGAGGCCCCACGGGACAGGGTCAGGTAATCCAGGCCCACGCTCTGCAAAAAGCCCAGCCGCTCCCGCACCTCTTTCAGAATGCCGTCGCCGATGCGGTGCTCCTGCTCGGTGAGCTGGATGTGGTTGATGAAGTCCAGCTCCTGCCGCACGCTCTTTTCGCACAGGTCGCTGATGTTCACGCCGCCCACCGTCACCGCCAGGCTGGTGGCTTTCAGCCGCTTGCCGTGGCAGTCCGGGCATTTGACCCCGTTCATCACGGTGGCGATCTCTTCCTTCATCCACTCGCTGCCGGTCTCCCGGAAACGGCGTTCCAGATTGTTCACGATGCCCTCAAAATCGTTCAGGTACCGGCCGGAACCGAACTCGTTTTCCCGGTGCATCTCGATGCGCTCGCCGCCGGTGCCGTACAGAATGGCGTTGATGGCCTCGGCGCTCATGTCCTTGATGGGGGTGTCCAGGGTAAAGCCGTACTTTTTCGCCAGGCCCTTGTAATACATCTCGCTCATGGAGCCCTCGGCGTAGTACCAGCCGCTGGCCTTGATGGCCCCCTGCCGGATGGACAGCTCCTTGTTGGGGATGATCAGCTCCGGGTCCACCCGCATAAAGGTGCCAAGGCCGGTGCACCGCTCACAGGCGCCGAAGGGGTTGTTGAAGCTGAACATGCGGGGTTCCAGCTCGTCGATGGAAACGCCGTGCTCCGGGCAGGCGTAGCTTTGGCTGAACTGCATCTCTTCCCCGCCGGGCACGTCGATGGTGACCAGGCCGCCGGTGAGGGCCACCGCCGTTTCCAGTGAGTCTGCCAGGCGGCTCTGCACCGTGTCGTTGATGACCAGACGGTCCACCACTATCTCCACCGTGTGCTTTTTGTTCTTTTCCAGGCTGATCTCCTCGTCCAGGTCGTAGAGGCTGCCGTCGATGCGCACACGGGCATAGCCGCCCCGCCGGGCAGCCTCCAGTTCCTTCTGCTGGGTGCCCTTGCGGCCCCGCACCACCGGGGCCAGCACCTGGAACTTGGTGCCCTTGGGCAGCTCTAAAATGGCGTCCACCATCTGGTCCACCGTCTGCTGGCTGATGACCCGGCCGCACACCGGGCAGTGGGGCACGCCGATGCGGGCATACAGCAGGCGCAGATAGTCATAGATCTCGGTAACGGTGCCCACGGTGGAACGGGGGTTCCGGTTGGTGGTCTTTTGGTCGATGGAAATGGCCGGGGAAAGGCCCTGGATGTCGTCCACGTCCGGCTTTTCCATCTGGCCCAAAAACTGCCGGGCATAGCTGGACAGGCTTTCCATATACCGGCGCTGGCCGTCTGCATAAATGGTGTCGAAGGCCAGGCTGGATTTGCCCGAGCCGGACAGGCCGGTCATCACGATCAGCTTGTCCCGGGGGATGGTCAGATCAATATTTTTCAGGTTGTGCTCACGGGCACCTTTGATGACGATCTTATCGTTGTTCACTGCTTAATACTTTCCTTTCCTCTTTTTCGGCGCCTTTTCTTCCTTGGGGTTCTCGCCCCGGCGCAGTTTGTCGATGCGGTCCCGCAGGAAGGCCGCATGTTCAAATTCCAGCAGCTTTGCCGCTTCCTTCATCTCACGGGTCAGGCGGGTGATCAGCTGCTCCCGCTCCGCCTTGCTCATGCGGCGGGTGCCCAGCTTTTCGTTCTCCTTGTGGTCGCTGATCTCGATGCCTTCCCGGATGCTCTTCACGATGGTCTTGGGGGTGATGCCGTGGGCCTCGTTGTACGCCATCTGGATGCTCCGGCGGCGCTCGGTCTCGGTGATGGCCCGTTCCATGCTGGGGGTCACCTCATCGGCGTACATGATCACGATGCCCTCGGCGTTGCGGGCCGCCCGGCCGATGGTCTGCACCAGGCTGGTCTCGCTGCGCAGAAAGCCTTCCTTGTCCGCGTCCAGAATGGCCACCAGGGATACCTCCGGCAGGTCCAGGCCCTCACGCAGCAGGTTGATGCCCACGATCACGTCGATGGCGCCGGTGCGCAGATCTTTGATCAGCTCCATCCGCTCGAAGGTGTCCACCTCGTGGTGCATATACTTGACCTTCACCCCGTGCTCGGTGAGAAAATCCGTCAGGTCCTCGGCCATCTTTTTGGTCAGGGTGGTCACCAGCACCCGCTCGTTTTTGGCGGTGCGCTGGTTGATCTCGCCCAAAAGGTCTTCGATCTGGCCCTCCACCGGCTTCACGATGATCTGCGGGTCCAACAGGCCGGTGGGCCGAATGACCTGCTCGGCGATCTGGGTGCTGTGCCCCCGCTCGTATTCGCCGGGGGTGGCGCTTACAAAAACGATCTGGTTGAGCTTCTGCTCCACCTCCTCAAATTTTAAGGGGCGGTTGTCAAAGGCGGAGGGCAGCCGGAAGCCGAAATCCACCAGGGTCTTTTTGCGGGCATAGTCGCCGCCGTACATGGCCCGCAGCTGGGGCAACATCACATGGCTCTCGTCCACAAACAAAAGGAAATCCTCGGGGAAATAGTCCAGCAGCGTGGTGGGGGTGGAGCCGGGGGCCCGGCCGGAAAGCACCGCCGAGTAGTTTTCGATGCCCTTGCACATGCCCACTTCCTGCAGCATCTCCATGTCGTAGTTGGTGCGCTGGGCGATGCGCTGGGCTTCCAGCAGCTTGCCCTGTTCGGTAAACATCTTCACCTGCCGGTCCATTTCGTCCCGGATGTTCACAAGGCCCGCCTGCATCTTTTCCGGCGAGACGATGTAGTGGCTGGCGGGAAAGATGGCCACGTGCTTGACCACATTTTTGCGCTCGCCGGTGAGGGGGTTCATCTCGCTGATGCGGTCGATCTCGTCCCCGAAAAATTCCACCCGGATGGCCACATCGTTCATATAGGCCAGGTTGATCTCCACCGTGTCGCCCCGCACCCGGAATTTATTGCGCACAAAGTTGATGTCGTTGCGCTCGTATTGCAGGTTCACCAGCCGCCGGCACAGCTCATCCCGGTCCATCTGCATGCCGGGCCGCAGGCTGATGACCATGCTCCGGTAGTCGATGGGGTCGCCCAGGCTGTAAATGCAGGACACGCTGGCCACGATGATCACGTCCCGCCGCTCGGACAAAGCCGCCGTGGCGGAATGGCGCAGCCGGTCGATCTCGTCGTTGATGGCGCTGTCCTTTTCGATATAGGTGTCGGTGGAAGGGATATAGGCTTCCGGCTGGTAGTAGTCGTAATAGGAGACAAAGTATTCCACCGCGTTCTCCGGGAAAAACTCCCGGAACTCGGTGCACAGCTGGGCGGCCAGGGTCTTGTTATGGGCCAGCACCAGAGTGGGCCGGTTCACCTTGGCGATCACGTTCGCCATGGTAAAGGTCTTGCCGCTGCCGGTAACGCCCAGCAGCGTTTGGGCTTTGTCTCCGTTTAAAATGCCCTGGGCCAGCTTTTCAATGGCCTGGGGCTGATCGCCTGTTGGCTGGTAAGACGACACCAGTTTAAATTGATCCATTCGGTCCTCCTTTTTTGCCGCGGCGGGTCACACAAAAAGATTTTGAAATTTTTCGCTCATGCGCAAAGAGATATAGTCATCCGGCGAAACGATCACATGGTCCAGCAGGCTCAGACCAAGGGTGGCCAGCTGGCGGCGCAGCTGAATGGTCAGCTCCAGGTCCTCCCGGGAGGGCAGTGCAAACCCCCGGGGATGGTTGTGGGCCAGCACCAGCTGGGTGGCGCCCAGCTGGATCATCCGGCTGCTGAGCAGGCTCACCGGCACGGTGGAGGAATTTGCCGTGCCCTCAAAGCACTTTTCCACCTTTAAGATGTGATTCCGGTCGTCCAGATACATGGCATACACCATCTCCACCGCCGCGCCGTAAAACAGCGTTTCCATATAATCGCCGATCTCCTCCAGGCTGCTCACCTTGCGGCCGGGGCGTTTTTTCAGCATGCGGTAATAGCGGTCCGCCGGCAGCAGCATGGCAATGAGCCGGGCGGCCGCCGGGCCGATGCCCGGCACCTGCACCAGTTCCCGCTCGCTGGCTTCCAACACACGGTCCAGGCTGCCAAAATGCTCGATCAGCTGATGGGCCAGCGGGTTCACGTCCTTGCGGGGGATGGCATGGAACAGGATGTACTCCAGCACCTCGTGATCCGAAAAGCCGTCGAAGCCGTTTTCCTGAAAACGCTTGCGCATCCGTTCTCTGTGGTTCGTGTGTATCCCTTGTTCCGCCATGCAACTGTCCTCTTCTCGAAAAATTCCGCTTTACGCACTGTCGCTTTTTATTATATACTATTTGCATGTAATTTGAAAGAGAGGAACGCCGCCATGAAACGCTTTACTGCCGGCACAAACGAAGAGGGGGTCCGGCTGTCCCGCTTTGTGCAGAATGTCACCACCGGCCTGCCCAACAGCCTTCTTTATAAAAGTTTTCGCAACAAACGCATCAAGGTAAACGGCAAAAAGGCCGATGCCGACTACCGCATCCACGCGGGAGACGTGCTGGAATTGTACATCAACGATGAATTTTTCGCCACCCAAGTCCCCGCTCCCAAGCCCACCGCCCGCAAACAGCCTGCGGTAACGGTGGTCTATGAGGACGAAAACCTGGCGGTGCTGTACAAGCCCACCCATCTGCTCTGCCACTCCGACCGGACCGGCGACGCCAATCTGGTGGACGCCTTCACCGCCTATCTGGCTGCAAAGGGCGAATTTGACCCGGCGGCGGAGCACACTTTCTCCCCCTCCATCTGCAATCGGCTGGACCGGGGCACCGAGGGCCTGGTGGTGGCGGCCAAAAACTATGCCGCTTTGCGGGATATGAACGAGATCATCCGCAGCGACCTGGTACGCAAGGAGTACCTGACCATCACCTTCGGCAAGCCCCCCGCAGGCCGGCACACCGCCTGGCTCAAGCACAGCGAAGCGAACAACAAGGTGCAGGTGCGCAAAGACCCGGACCCTGGTTATAAGGAGATCATCACCGAGGTAACGCCGGAAAAGGTCATCGGCCCCTTCACCCTCTGCCGCATCGGCCTGGTGACCGGCCGCACCCACCAGATCCGCGCCCACCTGGCCTTTTTGGGCGCGCCGGTGCTGGGCGACATCAAGTACGGCAACCGGAAATGGAACGACAAAGCCGGCTTAAAGACCCAGGCCCTGTGCGCCGTGCAGCTGACCTTCGGCCAGCTGCACGAGACCAGTTCCCTGGCCTATCTTTCCGGCAAACAGATCACTTTGGAGCAGCCCCAAATTTTGAAGACCTTCGAGGGCCTTGCGGAGAAAAAGCCCCGCTGACACGCCGCATTTTATAATGCCCCGTTTGGGCACCTTTCCCCCATGATTTTGGGCGGGATGTGGCCCCGAAAAGCACAAATGACCAGATATGAAAAAGTCTTTCATATCTGGTCATTTTTTGTTTTACTGGGAAGATCGCAAAAAAACAGGTTCTACGAACCAGTTCGCAGAACCTGTTTTTCATTATAAACCCGATACACTCGCCAAGCCTTAGAAAAAGCTCACCTGGCTGGTATCCGGCAGGCCGCCCAAGGCGCCCACGTTTTTCAGGTTTTCCATCACGGCGCTGGACACGCCGGTGGCCTGCTGCAGCTCTTCGATGGACAGATATTCCTGCCCGTCGATGGTCGCCCGTTCCAGGGCCACCGCCGCAGCTTCGCCCACGCCTTTCAGCGAGGAGAACGGCAGGCGCACCTTGCCATCCTCCACCACATACTGGGTCGCCCGGCTCTTGCCCAGCTGGATGGGCAGAAACTCATATCCCCGGGCCAGCATCTCGTTCACCAATTGCAGCGAGACCTGGATGTCTTCGTCCTTGGCCTTCTTCTCCTCTTTCAGGCGAGCGTTCACCTCTTTCAGGTGCTGCTGGGCCACCTTGGGGCCGCCCACCGCCGCCTCGTAGTCGATGTCGTCGCCGCGCACCGTGAAATAGGTGGCGTAGAACGCCTGGGGATGGTAGACCTTGAACCACATCAGCCGGATGGCGGCGATCAGATAGGCCACCGCATGGGCTTTGGGGAACATATACTTGATCTTGCGGCAGGAATCCATGTACCAGTCCGGCACGCCGCATTCCCGCATGGCCTCCTCTGCCCCCGGCGGAAAGCCGCCCTTTGCCACCTTGCCCTTTCGGGTCAGCTCCATGATGTTAAAGGCCAGCTTGGGTTCCAGGCCCTTGTGCAGCAGATAGGTCATGATGCTGTCACGGCAGCCGATCACGTCGGAGATGGTGCACACCCCGTCCCGGATCAGATCCTGGGCGTTGCCGTTCCACACGTCGGTGCCGTGGGACAGGCCGGAGATCTGGGTCAAGTCGCTGAAGTTTTTCGGCTGGGCTTCGATGAGCATCTGCCGCACGAAGGGGGTGCCCAGCTCCGGGATGCCGAAGGTGCCGGTGAGGCTGTCGATCTGCTCCGGGGTGACCCCCAGGGCTTCCGGCGACACCAGCAGGCTGATGACCTTGGTGTCGTTCATGGGCACCTTTTCCATGGGGATGCCGGTCATGTTCTCCAGGTATTTGTACATGGTGGGAACATCGTGGCCCAGCTCGTCCAGTTTCAGCAGGGTGTCGTGGAGATACTTAAATTCAAAGTGGGTGGTCAGCACGCCTTTTTCCTTATCGTCGGCCGGGTGCTGGATGGGGCAGAAGTCCTGGATCTCGTGCACGTTGGGCACCACCACCATGCCGCCCGGATGCTGGCCGGTAGTGCGCTTCACCCCGGTGCATCCCTGGGTGAGCCGGTTCTCCTCGGCCCGGTTCACGATGCGGCCCCGCTCTTCCAGATATTTTTTTACATAGCCGTAGGCGGTCTTGTCCTGCAAGCCGGACACCGTGCCCGCCTTGAACACGAACTCCTTGCCGAACAGCTCCTCGGTGTACCGGTGCACATAGCTCTGGTATTCGCCGGAGAAGTTCAGGTCGATGTCCGGCTCCTTGTCGCCGTCAAAGCCCAGGAAGGTCTCGAAGGGGATGTCGTGGCCGTCCACCGTCAGCTGCGCCCCGCAGCAGGGGCAGGTCTTGTCCGGCAGGTCGAAGCCGTCCGCCACGCTGCCGTCGGTGATGAACTCGCTGTACTTGCAGTTGGGGCACAGATAATGAGGCGGCAGGCTGTTCACCTCGGAGATCCCAGAGAAATGGGCCACGGCGGAGGAACCTACCGAGCCTCGGCTGCCCACCTGGTAGCCATTTTGGTTTGAAAAGGCAACCAGCTTTACAGCAATTACATACAAAACCGCAAAGCCGTGGCCGCAGATGGAGTCCAGTTCCCGCTGCAAACGGGTGCGCACGATCTCGGGCAGCGGGTCGCCATAGTGCTTTTTGGCGGTGCTCCAGGTGGCTTCCCGCAGCTGCTGCTCCGCCCCGTCGATGGAGGGCGGGAAGGTGCCCTTCGGGATGGCCCGGATGCCCCCGTCGATCATGTCCGCGATCTTGTTGGGGTTGGTCACCACGATCTCAAACGCCTTTTCTTTGGGCAGATAATTGAACTGATTGAGCATATCCTCGGTGGTGCGGTAGTACAAAGGCGCCTGGTTATCGGCGTCTTTGAAGCCGTTTCCGGCTTGCAGCACCGCCCGGTAGACCGAATCCTCCGGGTCCTGGAAATGCACGTCGCCGGTGGCCACCACCGGCTTGTTCAGCGCTTCGCCCAGCTTGATGATGGTGCGGTTGAAGTCCTGGATCTTGTCCATCGAGTCCACCAGGTGCTCCCGCACCATGTACTCGTTGTTGCCCAGGGGCTGCACTTCCAGAAAATCGTAGTATTCCGCGATCTGACACAGCTTTTCAAAGCTCTGTCCCTCCACAACAGCCCTGTAAAGCTCACCCGCTTCACAGGCAGAACCTACCAAAAGACCCTCCCGATATTTGTTCAAAATGCTGCGGGGCACCCGGGGCTTCTTGAAGAAGTAGTTAGTGTGGGCCTCGCTGACGATCTTGTACAGGTTTTTCAGGCCGATCTGGTTGCGCACCAGCAGGATCATGTGGTAGTACTTCTTTTTGATGACCTCTTTGTTGCCGCCGCCCAGGCCGATGTTGATCTCTTCCAGATTTAGGATCTTCTTCTCTTCCAGGTCTTCCAGCATTTTGCAGAAGATCTTGGCCAGGGCCATGGCGTCGTCCACCGCCCGGTGGTGGTTGAAAGGCTCGATCTCCAGATGGTCGTTGATGGTATCCAGCTTATAGTTGCGCAGGCCGGGATACAGGTTCTGTGCCATGGGCAGGGTGTCGATGTAGGCGTTCTCCAGCTGGATGCCTGCCCGCTGGGCCGCCAGGTGCATAAAACGCATATCGAACTTGTGGGCATTGTGGGCCACCAGTACCCTGCCCCGGGCAAACTCCGCAAACTGCTTGATCGCTTCGTCCGGCGTGGGGGCGTCCGCCACCATGCTGTCGTTGATGCCCGTCAGCTCCACGATCTTGGGCGGGATGGGCTTGCCCGGATTGACGAAGGTGCCGAAGGTCTCGGTGATCTTGCCGTCCTCCACCACCACCGCGCCGATCTCGGTCAAAAACTCGCTGTTGGGGTCCAGGCCGGTGGTCTCGGTGTCGTAAACCACAAAGCTGCCCCGCATGGAGCCGGAGGCTTCCCCGTACAGCACCGGGATCATATCGTCCACAAAATAAGCTTCCACGCCATAGATGACCTTAAAGTCCGGGTCGGACTTGCGGATGGCATCCGCCGCCAGCATCGCTTCCGGGAAGCCCTGCACCACGCCGTGGTCGGTGATGGCAATGGCCCGGTGGCCCATGCGGTGGGCCGTGCGCACGATCTCACCGGGGTCGCAGAAGCCGTCCATGCTGCTCAGTTTGGTGTGCAGATGCAGCTCCACCCGCTTTTGGGGGGCGTGGTCTTCCCGCTTGCGCCGCTCCACCTGCAGCACGTCGTAGGGGTATACCACGTAGTCGTGTTCGTATTTATCGTAGGTGCATTCGCCTTTCAGCACCAGGGTGGTGCCCTTTTTCAGCTCTTCCCACTTGCTGTAATCCTCGCCATCCCGGCTGCGCAGCTTCAAGTTGATGGAGCCGGTGTAGTCGGTGATGGAGATGATATAGCTCTTCTGGAAGTTGCCCTTGACCTCCACGGCGAACACGTCGCCCCAGATCATCACCCGGCCGCCGTCGCCGCCCAGGTCTTTCAGGGGGGTCAGCTCGCCCGGCTTGAAGTTTTTGCCATGGAACAGCTTGACCGGCTTGTCCTCCAGGTCCAGGCCGGGGATCTTGATGGGCGGCAGGCCCTTCTTTTCCTCGAACTTGACCACAGGCGCCTTTTGCAGAACACGTTTCTCCCACTCTTCGGCAGAGACGGTCTTTTCGCTTTGCACCAGCTGCACCACCGGCTCGGTGCCGGTGCGCTGGGCAATGCGCTGGGCCAGGTGCATGGGAAATTCGATCTCTTCCAGGATCTTTTTGCCTACCTTGATGTGCAGCTGGATGGTCTCGCCCTGGATATGGATCGCCGCATGGTCCAAAAAGCCGTTCACCGGAAAATCCTCGTCCCGCAGCTCGTTGATGAGCACCCGGATGCTCTCCTCGTCGATGGTCTCGTAGGGGAAATAATTGCGCACTTCCACCTGTAAGCCGTCAAACATGGGTGCCAGCGAAGCGCACAGCCGCTGGCACAACGCCACCGGAAGCGGCCTGCCGCTGCGCAGGCTGAACCGCACCTTGCGGCTCATGCGAAGCATCTCCACGTGCTCCACCAGCACCCCCGCAAAGCACCGGGCAAAGGTCTCGTCTACGGTAAACTGGGGCCAAAGTTGTGTTACTAAGGGTTTCAATGGGAACCGTTCTCCTTTTCGATACAAAGCAACAGCCTGCGGGCAGCCAAACCGTCCGCAGGCTATGAGCGTTACAGCTTATAGATCTCTTCCACCAGCTGGCCGACGATGTCGCCCCGCAGCATCCGGACCTTTTCGCCCCGGATGAACAGCAGCGCCTCGTCCTTGCCGCCGGCAATGCCGATGTCCGCTTCCCGGGCTTCGCCGGGGCCGTTCACCACGCAGCCCATCACCGCTACCTTGATGGGCTTTTTGTAGCCCTTCAGCCGCCGCTCCACCTCGTCGGCGATCTTTGCCACCTGGATGTTGGTGCGCCCGCAGGTGGGGCAGCTGATGATCTCCGGGCCGCCCACGGCATGCCCGGCCGCCCGCAGGATGTCGTACCCTGCCTGGACCTCTTTTTCCGGCTCGTCGGTGAGCGAGACCCGCAGGGTGTCGCCGATGCCTTCCAGCAGCAGGCCGCCAATGCCCATGCCGGACTTGATGAGCCCCATGCGGTAGGTGCCCGCTTCGGTGACGCCCACATGCAGGGGGTAGTCGCATTTTTCGCTGAGCAGGCGGTATGCCTGCATCATGGTGGGCACGTTGCTGGACTTGATGGAGATAACGATGTTATTGAAATCGTGCTTTTCCAGCAGGGCCACATGGTACATGGCGCTTTCCACCAGCGCCTCCGGCACCGGCGCGCCGTACTTGGCCAGGATCTCCTTTTCCAGGCTGCCGGCGTTCACGCCGATGCGGATGGGGATGTTTTTGGCGTTGCAGGCCCGGGCCACGGCACGCACGTTTTCGTCCGAACCGATGTTGCCCGGGTTGATGCGGATCTTATCCACGCCCGCGTCCACGCAGGCCAGGGCGATCTTGTAGTTAAAGTGGATGTCCGCCACAAAGGGCACATCCACCGCGTTTTTCACCGCTTCCACAATGCGCACATCTTCCAGCGTGGGCACGCTGGCGCGCAAGATCTGGCAGCCAGCCTCCACGACCCGCTTTGCCTGGGCTACATTGCCGTCAATGTCCGCCACCGGCACGTTCAGCATGGTCTGCACCGCCACCGGATTGTGGCCGCCGATGGTCACGTTGCCGATTTTCACTTCCCGCTTTACTTTGCGCATGATATCATAACCTCCGCAAAACCTTTAAAACAATCGCATAATGTCGTTGAACGTGGCAAAGATCATCAGGCCGAACAGGAAGATCATGCCCGCCGCATTCACAAGGATCTCAAACTTTTTGGGCACCGGCCGCCGGAAGACGCCCTCCAGCGCCAGGAACACCAGCTTGCCGCCATCCAGAGCGGGCAGCGGCAGCAGGTTGAAGATGCCCAGGTTCACGGTGAGCAGGGTGAGCAGCGAGAGCAGCTCGGCCACGCCCATGCTGGCCGCCTGGCCGATGGCGCTCACGATGCCCACCGGGCCAGACAGTTCGTTCACGCCCACACGGCCGGTGACCAGGTCGATGAGGGACCGCAAGACCAGCCGGGCGTAGAATACCGTGTAGTTCGCCGCCTGCACCACCACGTTTTTGGCGGTCTTTTCCAGCGCATACACCTTAAAGCCGATGTTCATGGTGGTGGAATCGCCGTTCTGCACCATTTCAAACTGCACGTCCGGCAGTTCCACCGTTTCCCCGTTCCGCTTCACGGTCAGGTCGGCAGAATGGTCCGGGGTGCGCTGCAATTCGTAAATGATGTCGTTGGCCACAAAGCAGCGGTGGCCGTTGACCTCGATGATCTCGTCGCCCACCTGCAGGCCGGCAGCCTGCACCGGCGAGCCCTCTTCCACATGGCCGATGGTCTTGCTGGCGCCCGGATCGCCAAAGGCAAACATGCACAGCAGCACCAGGAATCCCAGGATCAGGTTCATCACGGCGCCGGCGGCCACCACGATGATCCGCTTCCACACCTTTGCATGGGGGTAAGGGATGCCGGTGGGTTCCGGTTTGGGCTGCTGGGGCTCTTCGGCAGAAAACTGTTCCGGAGCGCCCTCCTCTTCCAGCTCCTCGTCCTCCCCTTCCATGAGCACATAGCCGCCGATGGGCAGGGCGCGGATGCTGTACTGGGTGCCGTTTCGGATGGTGGTAAAAAGCGCAGGCCCCATGCCGATGGAAAACTCGTTCACCTGTATCCCCGCTTTTTTGGCACAGATAAAGTGCCCCAGCTCGTGTATCATGACCACCAGGCCAAAGATCAGCACGGAAATAAGTATGGTAATCAATGCTGCCATGCGCTTAAAATCTCTCTTTCTTTAAATATGGCTCAAAACAAACTGCCGGGCCATCCGGTCACACTCATACACATCGGCCAGGGTGTAACTGCCGCCGAAGTTGTCGCTGTCCACCACGGCTTCCACCAGGCGGCCGATGTCCAGAAAACCGATCTTATCCTCCAAAAACAGCCGCACGGCCTCCTCGTTGGCGCCGTTGGCGGCGCAGGGGCCAAGCCCCCCTTTGCTGATGGCCTTTTTGCAGGCCGCCAGGCAGCGGAAGGTCTCCTCGTCGGCCACGTCGAAGGTGATGGCCTTGAGCTGGGTGAAATCCAGCTCGGGGGCGCAGCCCGGGAACCGGTCCGGCCAGGTAAGGGCATACTGGATGGGGATGCGCATATCCGGCACGCCCAGCTGGGCCAGGATGGAATTGTCGCTGAACTGCACCATGGAATGGATGATGCTCTGGCGCTGCACCACCACCTGGATCTTCTCCGGCGGCAGGCCGAACAGCCACACCGCCTCGATCAGCTCCAGGCCTTTGTTCATCAGGGTGGCAGAGTCGATGGTGATCTTTGCGCCCATGTTCCAGTTGGGGTGCTTGAGGGCGTCCGCCCGGGTCTTGCCCGCCAGCTCTTCCCGCTTCATGCCAAAGAACGGCCCGCCGGAGGCGGTGAGCAGGATCTTGGTGAGGGTCTTGGCGGAGTGCTCGTCTTGCAGGCACTGGAAAATGGCGGAATGCTCGCTGTCCACCGGCAAAAGCTTTGTGCCGTGTTTGGCCGCAGCCTCGGTGACCAGGTGGCCGCCGGTGACCAGGCTCTCCTTGTTGGCAAGGGCCACGTCGTGGCCGTTTTCCAGCGCCGCCAGGGTAGCACCCAGGCCCGCAATGCCCACCACGGCATTCAGCACCACGTCTGCCTGTTCCAGCTTTGCCAGCTCGATGATGCCCTCGGCCCCGCTGAGCACCTTGGGCGCGCCGGCCATGCCGGCAAGGCGGGCTTTCAGCGTCTCGCAGGCGCCAGCGTCGGCCATGGCCACATAGCCGGGATGGAATTCTTCGATCTGCCGCAGCAGCAGATCCACGTTGGAGTTGGCCGCCAACGCGACCACTTCATAGCCCTGGGTGCGGGCAACGTCCAGGCTTTGGGTGCCGATGGAACCCGTGGAGCCCAATAAGGTAAGTTTTTTCGCCATCATTTGCTCCTTTTTTACTTCACATAGGTGGTAACGAACCATACCAGCATGGCCGCCAGCGGCGCGATGAAGGTGACGCTGTCGAACCGGTCCATAATGCCGCCGTGGCCGGGGAAAATGGTGCCGTAGTCCTTGATGGCGCACTGCCGTTTCACCACGCTGGCGAACAGATCGCCCAGAATGCCAAGGCCCGAGCAGACCATGCCCAGCAGGAACACCACCAGATAACTGACAGGGCTTGCGGACATGAGCTCCAGCAGCAGGCAGGCTTTGCCGCCCGCCAGCGCCTGCGAGAGCATCTGTGCCACCATGGTGCACAGCACGCTCAGTACGCCGGAACCCAGCACGCCGCCAATGGCCCCCTCCACCGTTTTGTGGGGGCTGATCACCGGGGCCATCTTGTGCTTGCCGAAAAAGCGGCCCGCAAAGTAAGCCGCGCTGTCTCCTCCCCAGGCAATGCAGAGGATCATCATGATCAGATAGATGGATTCAAAGCTGTTGTTCAGGCGGGTCTTTAAGAAGACGATGGAATAAAAACAGCTGATCATCATGATGCTGTACACCACCATGCCGCCCAGCTTGGCCGCGCTGAGGGTCTGGTTGTGCCACAAAAGGCAGCCCACCAGATACAGCAGCATGGCAAAGCTGCCCGCCACCAGCAGTGCCCAGCCGAAAGGCAGGTGCGAAAACATCACGATGAAAGTATACGGGATAAATGCGATAAAAATGTGTGTTTCGTTTTTACCCAGCGCGAACGCGTTGTAAATTTCGTGGATCGCAATGATCGTGATCAGCGCCACCACGGTCTCGAACACCCATGTTTCAAAGAAAAGCATGACCACCGCCAGAACGCAAAGCCCAATGGCCGCAGTGATGATCCTTGTTTTCACGAACCGTTCTCCCCTTTGTTGTTAGTCGTTTAGATGCCGCCGAAGCGACGGCTGCGCCGGTTGAATTCCTCGATGGCCAGGTCCAGGTCGTTCCGGGTGAAATCCGGCCAGAGCACGTCCATCTCCACCAGCTCGGAATAGGCCGCCTGCCACAGCATAAAATTGGACAGCCGCTTTTCCCCGCTGGGACGCAGGATGAAATCTGGATCTTTTTGGCCGTGGGTGTACATATGCTGGCTCATCAGCGCCTCGGTGATGTCCTCCGGGGCAAGGGCGCCCTCCTGCACCTGGCGGGCCAGCTGCTGCGCCGCATGCACGATCTCCTGGCGGCCGCCGTAGTTCACGGCGATGTTCAGGGTCATACCGGTATTATGGGCCGTTTTTGTCT
Source organism: uncultured Oscillospiraceae bacterium (assembly GCA_949291395.1). GTDB lineage: Bacteria > Bacillota > Clostridia > Oscillospirales > Ruminococcaceae > Allofournierella. The sequence goes on from CASEVW010000080.1 coordinate 20,824, forward strand.
CGATCTCATCCATCAGCTTCTGATGTTTGGGCTCCAGCGCGCTGCGCTCGCCCAAAAAGACCACCCGGTTGTTTTCCTTTTGGTAGTCGAAGGCCTTGATGAGATACTCGCCGAACAGGCGCATGATCGCGCCCACCTCTTCGTAGGGGCGTTTCCAGTTTTCGGTGGAAAAGGCGTAAAACGTAACGGACTCCACGCCAAGCTCGTTGCAGTAACGGGTGATGTCCTGAAACACCTCGGCGCCCTTTTTATGGCCGGCGGTGCGGGGCAGGCCCTGCTTTTTGGCCCAGCGGCCGTTGCCGTCCATGATGATGCCGATGCTCAAACCTTTTGCAAAATTTTCCGGATGGGGCATAACTTGCATACCTCTTTCGATCCATTCCATACATAATGATGCCGCGCGCGAAAATATCGCACGCGGCACGGTCGATCCGCTTTCGTACGATCAGATCTCCATGATCTCCTTGTTCTTTACCTCGCAGTCCTTGTCGATCTGCTTGACGAACTTATCGGTGATCTTCTGCATCTCTTCTTCCAGAGTCTTCTGATCGTCTTCCGTGATCTCACTGTTCTTTTTCAGGGCTTTGAATTTGTCCATGGCCTCACGGCGCACGTTGCGCACGGCGACCTTGGCTTCCTCGCCCAGCTTCTGTACGTCCTTGGTCAGCTGGCGGCGGCGCTCCTCGGTGGGAGAGGGGAACACCAGACGGATCACACGGCCGTCGTTGGTGGGGTTGATGCCGATGTCGCTGGCCAGCAGGGCATGCTCGATGGGGTGCACCAGGCTGCTGTCCCAGGGGGTGATGGTCAGGATGCGGGCCTCGGCAACGGCCACAGCGGCCATCTGGTTGATGGGGGTGGGGGTGCCGTAGTAGTCTACCATAATGCGGTCCAGCACGGCGGGGTTGGCACGGCCCGCACGGATGGCGGCCAGCTCTCTGCCCAGGTGATGGATCGCGCCGTTCATCTTTTCCTCGTAGGGCTTGGTGTAAGTGCTCATAAAAATTTACTCCTTTTCTTGGCGGCCTTTGGCCCGCCTTCGTTACTTTTCAATGACCAGGGTGCCAATGGCATCGCCCTGGACCGCTTTTGCAATGTTTTCCGGGTGCATCAGATCGAACACCAGAATAGGCAGACCGTTCTCCCGGCAGAGGGTGGCGGCGGTGCCGTCCATTACGGCCAGGTTCTTTTCCAGCACCTCGGTAAAGGTCAAGCTGTCGTATTTTTTTGCATCCGCATGCTTTTTGGGGTCCTTGTCGTACACGCCGTCCACCATGGTGGCCTTGAACATGATGTCGCAGCCGGTCTCAATGGCCCGCAGGGCGCTGGCCGTATCGGTGGAGAACAGCGGGTTGCCGGTGCCGCCGCCGAACAGGACCACCTTGCCCTGCTCCATGCTCTGCACCGCGCTGTTGCGGGTGAACACATTGGCCACCTGGGGCATCACGATGGAAGTCTGCACCTCGGTGGGCACGCCCAGCTGGTTCAGCTGGTCTGCCACCGCCAGGCAATTCATCACCGTGGCCAGCATGCCGATCTTATCGGCACAGGTGCGCTCCATCTTGCCGCTGGAGCGGCCGCGCCAGAAGTTGCCGCCGCCCACAACGATGCCGATCTGGGCGCCCAGGTCATAGGCCTGCTTGATGCCCATGCAGATGGACTCCATGGTGGGCTCGTCAAAACCGGCCCCTTTGCTGCCCGCCAGGGCTTCGCCGCTGACCTTCAATAAGATACGTTTGTATTTTACATCCAAACTAATACACCGCCTGATCCATATTATATTTCTTACATTTTACAATAAAACGCAGTTATTGTAAATAAAAAATTAAAGCTGGCAGAAAAGACGGTGTAGAGCTACAATACATGTTGGACAGTAGAGCAAAAAAAGCAAATAAAAAAGTAGAAGGACAGAGCCTTCATAGGGTATAGTTAAGTTGCGACACCAACACACCCAAGAAAGGAGCTCTGTCCCTCATGAGCAAGAGTA
>CASEVW010000081.1 GCA_949291395.1 uncultured Oscillospiraceae bacterium
CAGGGCCATCAGCTCCTCTTCGTCCAGCTCCTCCTCCCCGGCGGGGGCAAAGCCGGTCATCTCCTCGGCCTGAGGCAGGACCCGGTCCGGCTGTTCCGGCCCCTCCTGCCAGTCGTCCCGGGCGGGCAGATCCAGCTTTTCCAGCACCTGCTGCATGGCGCTGCAATCCGCCGGCAGGTCGGTGACGCTGCGGCCATAGTGGGCGAACAGCACCTGGCCCTCCCGGCCCACCACCAGGGTCAGGGGCAGCTGCTGCAATTCTTTTTTGCCGGGCACATAGCCTTCTTTCTGGGCCTCTTTCAGGATGCGCAAAGCCTCCAGCGAATAGCTTTTCAGCTTGCTGGCGGACTCCGGAATGTCGAAAAAATCGTACAGCACGCCCTCCGGGTCGCACATCACCTCAAAGGGGATGGCCCCCTTGGGGATGGCATGGGAGATGGTCTGGGGCTGGGTGCGCACCACGCACACCAGGCGGCCGCTGCGCAGCGCCGGGAAGCTTTCCAGATATTCCATGATGTAATGGCGGGTGAGCGGATGGCCAAAATTGCGCAGGAACACCATCATCACCGGGCCGTCCTTGGCCAGCAGTTCATAAAAGCTCTTTTGCGGCTCATACGGTGTATCGTAATAAAATGCCGGGATCTTGGCTCCGGCCGCCAAACGTTTGCCCATGAACAGCGCTCTCCTTTGCGTTCAAACGGCCCTTTTTAGGCAGGATCTGCCCCTCGGCCCGTGGTTTCGACCTATTGCATCCATTCTAGCACAACTGTTCGGCTCCTGCAATCGGGCGGCGGGCCCGCCGGGTAAAATCTTTTAAAAACCTGTTCTGTGCCCCACGCTTTCAAAATGTGCTATAATGGTTCCAGCATCCTTTTTTACTGCAAACAATGCCCGACGCCGGGCCCCCATGGTACCCCGGCCAGAGCAAAGGAGGTTTTTTGATGAACGAATTCATTCTGCAAAACACCGAGCGCCGCATCCAGCGGGTCATGGAGGCCATCCGGGCCAACAACATGGAGGCCTATTACGTAAAGACCGCCGCCGAGGTGCGCCCCTTTGTGGAAAGCATGATCCCGGAAGGAGCCACCGTATCCAACGGGGGCAGCGCCACCCTGGCTGAGACCGGCGTGATGGACCTGCTGGCCAGCGGCCGGTACCATTATCTGGACCGGAGCAAGGTGAGCGGCGAGGAGCTGGACGCCTTGTACCGCCAGGTATTCAGCGCCGACTGGTACCTGGCCAGCAGCAACGCCGTGACCGAGGCGGGCGAGCTGTTCAACGTGGACGGCAACTCCAACCGGGTGGCGGCCATCACCTTTGGGCCGAAAAACGTGCTGCTGGTGGTGGGCTGCAATAAGATCGTGCGAGACCTGACCGAAGCCTACCATCGGGTCAAAGAGACCGCCGCCCCCGCCAACACCGCCCGGCTGAGCTGCAAGACCCCCTGCGCCGCCACCGGCGTGTGTGTGGAATGCCACAGCCCGGGGCGCATCTGCTGCACCACCACCATCCACCAGTACCAGCGCCTGCCCGGCCGCATCAAGGTGCTGCTGGTGGGCGAGCCTTTGGGATTTTGATCTCTTTTTGGATAAGAATAGGACACAAAACGCCCGGCTGTATGCCGGGCGTTTTGTGTTGCAGTCAGGGCTTGCCTGCTTTTTTGCGGGCGGGGCGGCGCAGATAACCGGCGTTGATGGTCAGCTCCGGCCGGCGCACCTTGCGCAGCAGCTCGTCCTTTTCGGCCTCTTTGCGGGCGCTGAAATCAAACTCGTCGTACTCCTGCCGGGGGCGCGTTCCGGCCCGGCTGGCGTACACATGACTCGCCCCGTGATAATCGCCTTTTCCCAAAGCCTTCCCCTCCTTTTGTACAAAAAGCTCCCGGAATGCCGCTTGTAAAAGCGCCGTTCCGGGAGCTCTAACGTTTTCATCGCCCCGCCTTGCCGTCTGCGGCCAATCAAAACCTACCGGTTGGCAGGTGGGTGCCCTGTGGCCACGTTTCCACTCCCTTCTTCCGTGCTCCCCGTAATGGGGCGGGAGGTCTGCGGTCCCGTGGTCAACTCCGGGCTCCCTGAATTTGATTAGTAGGATTATTTAAAGCCGCAACAAATCGCACAAGGCAGGGTGCCAATCAACTTGCTCGTTCAGGATGGCTTACTGCTCGATGTCAAAAAACTCGCTCAGGCGCTTTTCAAACATCTTGCTCACTTCGTACAGCTCTTCATCGTCTTCCACGATGTCCAGGTACTCGCCTTCCTCGTCCTCGCCCACCTTCATCAGGATCAGGTCCAGGTCGGCTTCCACCAGCTCTTCTTCGTTCTCCACATAGGGGACCAGAGCCATGTAGTGGGTGCCCTTGTGGTCGGCAGCATCGATCACCTCAAAGGTGTGCTCTTTGCCTTCCTCGTCCTCCAGGGTCACCAGATCGGGGGTGTATTCCTCATCCTGCGCGGCGGCAGGGGTCTTGTTTTCAGCCATTGTGTTCTCCTTTTCATCAGCGGCGGGATGCCGCTCATGTGATCTGCTAGATAAAGTTTACCTGTTTTTTGCCGCTTCGTCAATAGCCAAACGCAACAAAACGGCGCTGTAAACTTTTATGAAAACTTTTTGTGAACCGTTTCTATCCTTCCCCGCTTTGTGCTATAATATGTATCAGTATACCCCTGAAAACGGCTTTGCACCCGCTTTTTGGGGGCCGCCGGGGATCTGTTTCCCCGCTCACATCCACACACCAGGGAGGACCATCCATTTGCGTAAACTTGCTGTTTTGGCATTGACGATACTTTTGGCGGCCGGCCTTGTCACCGGCTACGGCGGCAGCGGCAGTGCGGGCGGTGGCGTGCGCCGCCCCAGCTATGAAAGCGAAGAGCTGCAGTTCCAGGCCCCTGCCGAGGGCGACTCCATCGCCATTTTTGACACCAGCGCCGGCCAGGTGCGGGCGGTGCTTTATCCGGACATCGCCCCCATGGCTGTGGACAACTTCACCGGCCTGGCCCAGCAGGGCTATTACAACGGCACCTCGTTCCACCGCATCCTGTACGGGTTCGCGGTGCAGGGGGGCGACGCTTCCGGCACCGGTACCAGCGGCGCCACCATCTGGAACAACAACCCCTACCCCAAGGAGATCTCGGATCAGCTGCACCATTATTCCGGCGCGCTCTGCGCCGCTTTCAGCCCCGATGAAGAGGTCTCCGGCCTGAGCCAGTTCTATTTTGTGCAGTCCCTGCCCGAAAAGCTGGACAGCAGCCTGCGCACCCAGATGGAAGAGGCCGGCGTGCGCACCCAGGTCATCGAGGCATACGACCAGGTGGGCGGCCTGCCGTATCTTGACTACACCGACACCGTGTTCGGCCAGGTGTACGAGGGCATGGAGATCGTGGACCAGCTTGCCCAGGCGGAAGTGGACGAAAACGGCAAGCCTCTGGAGGACGTGATCCTGAACAGCGTGACCATCAGCACCTACGGCGCGCCCGACCCCGTGGCCAGCACTTCCCAAAGCGCCGATCCCGCCAGCAGCGCAGCCAGCGCCTCGGGGGCGGAATGACCGCTTTTTGCATCCCTGACCGGAGCATAGCCCAGGCTATGCTCCCTCTTTTTGCAAAAAAGGCCTTACATGTTATAATAAGTATTGATCTATTTTAATCGAATCGTTTCGAATTTTCGCATCATTTGATCCATTTTAGGAGGAAATTTTTCATTATGGAGCTGAAAAAGGTCCAAAAAGCCCGCAAAAAGCTGGGCCGGGGCATCTTGTCCCGCACCTTCTTTTTCGCCATCCTTCTTGTGTTGCAGATCACCTTCGTGGTGGGCGTCGCCCTTTTGCTGGACCGCTACTTCCCGTATTTTTACATCTTCCTCACTCTGCTCAGCGTGCTGGCGGTCATCACCCTGCTGGACAAAGACCGGGTGAACCCAGTGTACAAGATCATGTGGCTGCTCATCATCCTGGTGATGCCCCCCACCGGCACCCTGTTCTACCTGTTCTGGGGCCACCGGAACACCAGCAACCGGCACGCCAAGCGGATGGAGGCCATCACCCAGCGCTGCACTAAGTCCATCCCCCAGGATCCCGAGCCCTTGCAGCGGCTGGCACTGCGCAGCAAATCCCTGGCCCGCAGCGCCCTCTATCTTTCCCAGCATGCGGGCGCCCCCCTTTATGGAGACACCCAAAGCGAATACTACGCCTGGGGCCAGGATTTCTTCCCCCGCTTTCTGGAAGAGCTGAAAAAGGCAAAGCGCTTCATTTTCATGGAGTATTTCATCATCAAGCCCGGCTATATGTGGGACACCACCCTGGAGATCCTGCGCCAGAAAGCCGCCGAGGGCGTGGACGTGCGGCTGCTGTTCGATTCCTTCGGCTCCATGTTCACCCTGCCCGAGGACTACGAAAATACCGTTCGCCAAATGGGCATCCAATGCTACCCGGTCACCCCGCCCCGGCTGTCGGGCCATCTGTCGGATTACACCATGCTCAACCACCGGGACCACCGCAAGATCACGGTGATCGACGGCAACGTGGGCTTCACCGGCGGGCTGAATTTTTCCGATGAATACATCAACCGGAAAAAGCGCTTCGGCGTTTGGAAGGACACCGGCCTGATGCTGAAGGGCAGCGGCGTGCAGTCGCTCACCGCCCTGTTTTTGGAAATGTGGGACTTTACCAGCGGCAGCGTGAGCGACCCCAAGGACTACGCCCCCACCCTGCGTTACCCGGCGGACGGCTATGTGCAGTCCTACGGGGACAGCCCGCTGGACGAGGAGAACATTGCCGAAAACGCCTACTTCAACATATTGCAGCAGGCCACCGATTATGTGTACATCGCCACGCCTTACCTGGTGGTGGACAACGAGATGATCACCACCCTCAGCCTGATCGCCAAAAGCGGCGTGGACGTGCGCATCATCACCCCCGGCATCCCGGACAAATGGTATGTGTACTGGGTGACCCAAAGCTACTACCGGGTGCTGCTGGAAGCGGGCGTGCGCATCTATGAATATACCCCTGGCTTCATCCACGCAAAAATGTATGTGTCGGACGACAAGACCGCCATCGTGGGCAGCGCCAACATGGACTACCGCAGTCTGTACCTGCATTTTGAAAACTGCTGCGCCTTTTACGGCGGCAAGATGGTGGAGGATGTGCGGGCCGACCTGGAGGAATGCATGGCGGTGAGCCAGGAGGTCACGCTGGAGGATACTTATAAGACCCCGCTGCCCAAGCGGCTGGTGCAGGTGCTGCTGCGCCTGTTCGCCCCGCTGCTGTGACCGAAAAACCACCGGAAAGGAATGTGTATCGTATGAGGATCGTTGTGATCGACGGCCAGGGCGGCGGCTTTGGCCGCAGCCTGATCGAGCGGCTGCGGGCGGGAGGCTGCTCCTGCGAGATCATTGCCGTGGGCACCAACGCGGCAGCCACCGGGGCCATGATGAAGGCCGGCGCTTCCGCCGGGGCCACCGGGGAAAACGCGGTGATCGTGAACGCCCGCCGGGCGGACGTGATCGCCGGGCCCATGGGCATCGTGCTGGCCAACAGCATGCTGGGGGAATGCAGCCCGGCCATGGCCCTGGCGGTGGCGGAATCCCCCGCCCGCAAGGTGCTGATCCCGGTGAGCAAGTGCGGCGTACAGATCGCCGGCCTGCCGGAACTGCCTCTGGCGGAGTACATTGCCGACGCCGCCCGCCGCATCCTGGCGCTCTGCTGATTTTGTTGCCCAGGCAACAGAATGATCTTGCCTTTTTGCGTACACTATAGATACCGGCAGCGGTGATCCCCCATCCGCCGCCGGCCTCTCAACAAACTTTGTATTTTCTTATCTATAGTATATTCGAAAAAAGGAGATTTGCGTTATGGAGCGTTACGTTTGCGATGTATGCGGCTGGATCTACGATGAGGCCGAGGGCTACGACGAGGGCGGCATCGCCGCCGGCACCCTGTGGGCCGATGTCCCCGAGGATTTCCTGTGTCCCCTGTGCGGCGTAGGCAAAGACCAGTTCAGCAAAGCCTGAGAAACGAGAACAACAAAAGAGGTGAGGGCCGTGGCTCTCACCTCTTTTTTCGTTGCATTTTTTACAGGCCCGGGTGCTGCTTTTTCAGCATCCTGTGGTAGCTTGGGCGGTCTTGGGGCGGCTGGCTCAGCGGCACGAGCATCCCCTGGCGGATCATTTCTTCCACGCGCAGGGCGAGCCAGCCGTCGCTGATGCCCAGCTGATACCGGCCCAGCACCCGGCCGATCCACTCCGCCTCTAAAAATTCGTCCGTCAGCTTGTCCAGCTCCCGCAGCAAAAAGGGGTCATAAAAGTCCTCCGGCACGCTGCACAGCCTGCCGTTCACCACCGCCCGCAGCGGGGCGTTCTCCTGCTGCAGCTGCTGCCAGCGGGCGGCTATGCCCTCCACAAGAGCCTTGGGCAGCCGGGCCTGCAAGGGGACCAAACGCCCCCACGCGCCCGGCTCCACCTCGCCCCAGCCGGTATATTCCACCACCGTGCCGCCCTGCTGCACCCATTCCGGCAGTTTTACGGCCCAGACCTGCCCCGCCGGGACCGCCCAGCGGCTCAGCTGGGCGGCAAACCAGTACAGCCCGCACAGATCGTCCGGCTGCCGGCTGTACCAAACGCGCACCGGCTCGCCCTGTTCCAGCCGCTGTTTCACGGTCTCCAGATTTTCCAGCGCCTGCCGGTATAGCGTGCAGGCCGCATCGCCGCCCACATCGCGGGGCAGCAGGAAAACAGCCGCTGCAAGGCTGCCAGCCGTTCCTCCCCAATGCCGTCCTGCCCGATGGGCCCCACGCTGTGGGCCAGGGAAAAGGCGAACGCATCCGCCGGATCCCCTTCCAGGGGCACGGCGTTCTGTTCCATCATCCGCTTTTGATGCCGGGGCTGGCCCGGCGCTTTTGGCTCTGCCAAGGCCTCTGTTTCGGCCAGGATAGCCACCGAAACGGTAAGCCCCCGCCTTCCCCCGCCCTGGCGTTTGGCCATCTTCAGGCTGCCCAGGGCGCTGTCGTCAAATACGATCTCGATCATTGCTCTTGCTGCGGGGCCTGCGCCGCAAAGGCCAGCCGCTTTTGCACATACACCTTGTTGGCGTAGGTGCGCACCGAACGGCGCAGCAGCGTCAGCTCCTCGCTGGCGGGGCCTTCCTCATTCTCTGCCTGGCCGCCGAACACCTGGGCCATGGCTTTTTCCAGCTCTTCGCAGAAGCAATCATAGGCCTGCTCCACCGGGCAGTGGTCGATCTGGGTGCGGATCAGCCGGGCGATCTCCGGCAGGCTGAACACCTGCTTCAAGGCGCAGATGACCACCAGGTAAGCCACATGGGAGCGGTCGTATTTTTTGTTCACCGGCGGGGTGAGCACCCGCAGCTTCACATAGTTGTTCACCATCGCCTTGGTGAGGGTCTTTTCCTGTTCATCGGAGGCGATGGGCTGGAAGATGTCGTTGATATAGCCGGTCACCTGGTCCATATAAAGGGCGATGCAGGGCAGCTCGGCCCAGCGGGGGCAGTGAAAGCCCAGTGCGTCTTGCGCCAGCTGGCTGGACGGAAACTCTTGGTACATACCGGAATGTCCTCCTATTCTAAGATCATGTTCGCCACGACCTGTTGTTGTTTGTTACACCATGAGCTGTTTTTGGTTATTATACCACATTGCCCGTACCGCTTCAATTTTTTCGGCATCCTTGCTATAATAGAATCGTATCGTTTTGTTCCAACCTATTAGGAGGCGTTTTGGATGAAATTAAGACGACAGGAGGCCATCACCAACATTGCCGAGGGCCTGTTTCCTTACAGCGAGACCTTTTTGATGTGGGTGATCTGCGCCGGGCTGATGGGCCTTGCGGGCGGCGCGGTGGGGGCTGTGTTCTACCACATGGTGCACTGGGCCACCGAGACCCGCATCGCCCATCCCTTTTTATTGTGGCTGCTGCCGGTGGGCGGCCTTGTCATCGTGGCGGTGTACCAGCTTTGCGGCATGAGCACCGAGCGGGGCACGAATCAGGTGATCGAGAGTGCCCGCAAGGGCCGGCGGGCCCCGCTGCGCATGACCCCGCTGATCATATTTGCCACCTTCATCACCCATCTTTTGGGGGGCAGCGCCGGCCGTGAGGGCGCGGCTTTGCAGATCGGCGGCAGCATGGGCGGCTGGCTGGGCGAAAAACTGCGGCTCAACCAGGCCAGCCAGCACTTTATGGTGCTGTGCGGCATGAGCGCGGTGTTCAGCGCCCTGTTCGGTACCCCTCTCACCGCCACCATCTTCAGCATCGAGGTCATCTGTGTGGGCGTTGTGTACCATGCGGCCCTGCTGCCCTGCACCATGTCCAGCCTGGTGGCCTATGGGGTGGCCCTGGCGCTGGGCGCTGCCCCGGAGCGGTTCGTCATCCACCAGCCCAGCGGCCTTACCTGGTCCAACTCCTGGCGGATCGTGCTTTTAGGCGTGGGCTGCGCGCTGGTGGGCATGCTGTTCTGCATCGTGATGCACACCGCCAGCCACCTGTACCAGACCTATTTTAAAAACCAGTATCTGCGCATCCTGGTGGGGTCGGCCCTGGTCATCGGCTGCACCCTTTTGCTGGGCACACGGGCCTACAACGGCGCCGGGATGGACACCATCACCCTGGCCATCACCGAAGGGGTGCTGCTGCACCCGCTGGCCTTTGTGTTCAAGATGCTGCTCACCGCCCTCACCTTGGGGTGCGGGTTCCGGGGCGGCGAGATCGTGCCCACCTTTTTTGTGGGCGCCACCTTCGGCTGCCTGGTGGGGCCGCTGCTGGGGCTGGACCCGGGCCTGGCCGCCGCCGTAGCCCTGACGGCCACCTTCTGCGCCGTGACCAACTGCCCCTTTGCCAGCATCATCATGGGGGTGGAGCTGTTCGGGGCGGAGTCCATGCTGCTGTTCGCCCTGGCCTGCGCGGTGAGCTATCTGCTCAGCGGCCAGTACAGCCTTTACTCCAGCCAGCGCATCATGTATTCCAAAATCGACAACGAAAAGCTGGACGTCCCGGCCCACTGAGCCGCCTTTTCCCTAATCTAATCATGAAAATACAGTATTGCATTGAATAGTATAATTTATCAAAGAAGAAAATCAGAGCAGTCACTCTGATTAGTTGTAATAAAGACTCATTGTTTACTACAATTGTCTCGTATTATATTACGAATTTCTTGAAAATTTATAGAAGCAATGCTATTCTGGGGCTAAAGAAACAAAGCCGTTTACAGAGTTGCTGTTCTTAAACTAGTTTATTACTAAGCATGGTTTAAAAATTAAATTTCAAGAAAGATGTGATACCAATGGACTAAAATATACATTGTTTAGAAAAAATATATTAATATTATTGGAGGCACAGTAATGATGAACAAACGTAAATTATTTTCAGTTCTTCTTGTTGTTTGCCTTGCCTTTGCGCTCAGCGTAACTGCTTTCGCTTCAAATAGTCTTGATCCTGTTAGCGGAACGACAACATTTGTTGCAATTGATCCCACTGAAGACCCGGGAATTGAACCGTATTCGTCGACTGGTTCCTTCAGTGGTACTTTAGATGGAAATGAATATGTCAACTATGAAATGGTCCTGCATGGCGATTATCGTTACTGGCGCTTGCGTGTAGACAATACTGGTGATTATGATATTTCTGTGGATGCAAACGGAGATGTTTACCCTGTAAAGGCTCATTCTTCCGGATATATTTATAGTACCAGTAAATGGTCTGCCGGGACCTACACAATTGGCTTCTCTACCAAAACGATTGGTCAGCCAATGTCCGGCTCTGTTCAGTGCACACTGTACACGACTTTGGAAGAGGCTACGCCTTGATTTTTTCTCGGAAGGCTTGAAAAAGGGGCTGTTGCTTAACATTTGTTAAGCAGCAGCCCCTTTTTGTATGACACGGTAGAAACCGCCTTACGCTTCTTCCGGGTGGTTTTTGCGCCAGGCCAAAAAGCTGTCCAGGATCACCGCCGCACTCACCGAGTCCAGCTTGTCCTTGCGCTTTTTGCCAAAGGTGCCCGCCTCGGTCAGCTGGGCGGCGGCGGTGACGGTGGTGCGGCGCTCGTCCCAAAAGCGCACCGGCACTTCCACCGCCTGTTCCACGATGGCGGCCATTTTGCGGGTCTTTTGGGCGCGGGAGCCCTCGGTGCCGTCCATGTTGCGGGGCAGGCCCACCACGATCATGCCCACCTGGTGCTGGCGGCTGGCCTCCACGATGGCGGCCGCCGCCTTGTTCATGCTTTTTTCTTCGATCTGGGGCAGCGGCGTGGCCAACAGCTCGGTGGCGTCACAAACGGCCAGACCGGTGCGGGCGTCGCCGTAGTCCACGGCTAAAATTTTCATAAGCTCTTATTTCCTGTTTTTCCAAATACCCGGTACGGGTCCCGGGCGGGGTCAAAATCTTCCATGGGGATCTCACGGGCGGAGCGCTTTTGGTCCGGCTGGTCCGCCGGGCGGCTCTCCATCTGCTGGGAGGCCTCCTCGTCCTGATACACCATCAGGCCGCCCTTGCCGTTCTGCTTTACCTGGTACAGGGCCTTGTCGGCCTGTTCCAGCAATGCGGCGTAGTCCGGTGCCTGGCTGCCGCCGGCGATGCCGATGCTGTAGGTCACCTTCACGTCCTTCTCCTTGCCCTGCAAAGGCAGGTTGGTGGAGTTGAGCACATACTGGCATTTGCCCTGGATGCCGTCCAGGTCCTGGTTGACGAACAGCAGGATGAACTCGTCGCCGCCAAACCGGCAGACGTAATCCTCCGCCCCCAAAGTGGCGGTGAGCCTGCGGCCGGTGGCCCGGATCACCTCGTCCCCCGTCTGGTGGCCGTAGGTGTCGTTGATGCTCTTGAAATCGTCCACATCCACAATGACCATATACACCGTCTGCTCGGGGTGGGCTTTGATAAAGGACTCGTAATACTGCTCGAACATGGTGCGGGTGGGAAAATGGGTCAGCCCATCACTGATGCTCAAAAGGTCCTCGCTCACCTGCATATAGTTCAGGATGTCGCCTTCGGTGTCCCGGATGGGGATCATCCGGTTGCGGTCGTGGCCCACAAAGGTGCCCTGCTCGGAAAAGCGCACCTCGTAGTCCACCTGCTGGCCCTGGGCAGACTGGCTCATGATCTCATCCAGCTTTTTGCCCAGGATGTGCCCGCCGATAAGCTGGTGCAGCGAACTTGCGTCCTGCTGGTAATAGGCGCACTCCTCGGCGCAGCGGTTTTTGTAGATGATGTTGGCGTTCTGGTCGCAGATGACGATCTTGTTGGGCATGCTGTCCAGATAAAATTCCAGCCGTTTGCGCTCGTACTCCAGGCTTTTCATCTCGGTGATGTCCATGATGGTCACATACCAGCAGTTGTTTTCCGCCTCGTATTTGGCGGTGTCGTGCACCCAGAAGATGTCACCCTGTTTGTTGCGCATCCGATATTCATAATCCAAGTCCAAGCCCTGTTCGATGTGCCAGTCGATGTTCTTTAAAATGTGGGACACATCGTCCATCACCAGGTCCGCAAAGCGGTTGGCAAACAGGATGGCGAATTCATCCTTTTCGTAGCCGATCATCTGGTAAAAATAATCGTTGGCGTAAAGGATGGTGGAATGTTCGTCGTTGCGGCAGTAAAGCACGCCTGCATGAATGTGATTTAAGATATTAACAGCACGGTTATCCAAAGATAATTTGGCCATGTCTATCCTCCCTCAAACACGCTTGGTTTTGCAAAGGCATACGGCCGAAGGAACCGCTCGGCCGCCTTGTTTGTTCAAAATTATAGCATAGGACAGGGAATTTTAAAATACCTTTTCGTTACATTTTTCGTGCTCTTTCCCCGCCATTTTTCACCACTTTTACCGGAACGCTGCCAAACGGTACACGCAAAGCAGGGCCGGCGCTTTGCGGTATTCGCAAGGCGCCGGCCCTGTTTGTGTTGTTGAAGGTTTTGGCCAAAAAGCCGGTTTTACTTATCCAGCGGCTTCATCGTGGGGAACAGCAGCACGTCCCGGATGCTGGCGGAGTCGGTCAGCAGCATGATGAGACGGTCCACACCGAAGCCCAGGCCGCCGGTGGGGGCCAGGCCGTATTCCAGGGCGGTCACGTAGTCGTAGTCCACCTGGCTGGTATCATTCGGGTTCTGGGCCTTGCGGGCGGCCACCTGCCGCTCGAAGCGGGCCTTCTGGTCGATGGGGTCATTCAGCTCGCTGAAAGCGTTGCCGAATTCCATGGCGTTGATGAAGTACTCGAACCGCTCGGTGAAAGCGGGCTCGTCCACCTTGCGCTTGGCCAGGGGGCTGTTCTCCACCGGGTAATCATAGATGAAGGTGGGCTGGATCAGGTTCTCTTCCACAAAGGCATCGAAGAACTCCACCAGAACGGCGCCCTTGGTAGCGTCGGCGGGCACTTCCACATGCTTTTCCTTGGCGGCGGCACGGGCGTCCTCGTCGGTCTTCCAGTCGTAGTAATCGCAGCCGGAATACTTCTTCACGGCCTCCACCATGGTCAGCCGCTCCCAGTGGCCCATGTCGATCATGTTGCCCTGATAGGGGATCACCAGGCTGCCGCAGATGTTCTGGGCCAGGCGCTTGTACAGCTCCTCCACCAGGTCCATCATGCCCTTGTAGTCGGTGAAGGCCTGGTACAGCTCGATGCTGGTGAACTCGGGGTTGTGCTTGGTGTCCATGCCCTCGTTGCGGAAGATGCGGCCCACCTCGTACACCCGGTCAAAACCGCCCACGATGAGGCGCTTCAGGTTCAGCTCGGTCTCGATGCGCAGGTACATGTCCATGTCCAGGGTGTTGTGATGGGTCACAAAAGGCCGGGCGGAAGCGCCGATCTCCAGCGGCAGCAGGATGGGGGTGTCCACCTCCAAAAAGCCCTTGCTGTCCAGATAGTCCCGGATCTCCCGCAGGATCTGGCTGCGCTTGACGAAGGTCTCCTTCACGTCCGGATTGACGATCAGGTCCACATAGCGCTGGCGGTAGCGGATCTCCTGATCCTTCAGGCCGTGGAACTTTTCGGGCAGGGGCAGCAGGCTCTTGGCCAGCAGCACGATCTCGGTGCAGCGCACGCTGATCTCGCCCATCTTGGTGCGGAAGATCTCGCCCTTGACACCGATCACGTCACCGATGTCAAACTTTTTGAAGCCGGCGTATTCCTCTTCGCCCACGGCGTCCCGGCGGACGTACAGCTGGATGTCGCCGCTGTGATCACGCAGGTCGGCAAAGCTGGCCTTGCCCATCACCCGCTTGCTCATCATGCGGCCCGCCAGGCAGACGGTCTTGCCGGTCTCTTCCTCGGCAGCCAGGTAGTCGTATTCCTTTTTGATGTCGGCGGCGTAGGCGTCCTGCGGGTATTTGGTTTTCTGGAAGGGGTCGTTGCCCGCTTCCTGCAGGGCCTTCAGCTTTTCGCGGCGCACAGCGACCAGCTCGTTATAGGCCTTTTCGCTGAGCTCTTCCGTCTGCTGAGCGCCGGTGCTCTTGTTCTCGTTCAGCTCCATTTGATTCCCTCCAAAAAACGCGCTGTGGGGCGCGGGTTTCATTCCATACCCCCATATGGGGTGGCATACTGCCTTATTATAGCACAAAAAGAGGTGCCGTGGCACCTCTTTTTGCGGAAATTTCTTGTTCCTGCGCACTTTTTGGCGCGTTTTTGCGGCGAACTTGTTCGCCAAACGCCTCAGCTTACAGGGCAGCGCGGCTGATCTCCAGGATCTTGTAGCCGATGGTGCCGCCGTTGGGCAGGCTCACGGTCACCTGAGCGCCGGCTTTCTGGCCCATCAGGGCAGCGCCCACGGGGCTCTCGTCGCTGATCTTGCCGTTCAGAGGGTCGGCTTCGGTGGAGCCGGTGATGTCGTACTCCTCCACCTCGCCGTCCTCGTCCTCGATCTTCACGTGGGTGCCCACCGACACGGTGTCCAGGTCCAACTCGTCGTTGTCGATCACACGGGCGTTTTTCAGCATGGCTTCCAGCTGGGCGATGCGGCTCTCGATGAAGGCCTGCTCGTTTTTGGCCTCATCATACTCGCTGTTTTCCGACAGATCGCCAAAACCCCGGGCCACCTTGATCTTCTCGGCCACGTCCTTGCGGCGAACGGTCTTCAGATCGTCCAGTTCGTCCTCCAGGGCCTTCAGACCGGCAACGGTCACGATAACTTCTTTTGCAGTGCTCATTTGTTCTGATACTCCTTTTAACGGGGGGCATTTTTA
Organism: uncultured Oscillospiraceae bacterium; assembly: GCA_949291395.1. Lineage (GTDB taxonomy): Bacteria > Bacillota > Clostridia > Oscillospirales > Ruminococcaceae > Allofournierella. Next base: position 14,171 of record CASEVW010000081.1, read on the forward strand.
AAAGGCCGCCGGGATCTGATTTCCCTGTCTGGCGCAAGGGGGGTCTGCTTGTGTCGCCAGATGCGGCCTTCGATATTTTTTGCGCAGCGCGTTTTGCCTGCCGGAGGCACGTCTGCTGCCGCAGGCGCTGGCCGGTGTTTGGGGCGCTGCATCCCCCACTTAATTTTGTTAGTATAACCAGTTCTGTGGAGTTTGTCAACAGGGTTCTCTTTTTTCGGCTAAATATCCAAATCGAAGCCCTGTTTTTTGGCAGACAAAACGGGCCCGCGGCCCCGGGAGATCCCGTTGCCGCGGGTCCAAAAAGATCATGCGCTATCCGTGAGAATCAGCCCTTTGCGGCTCATTCCTCCGCTGCATCGTTGCCGTGCAGCTTTTTGGCCTCTTCGATGACCTTGCCCTCCAGGTTGGTGGGCAGGGGCTCGTAGCGGGCAAACTCCAGGGTGAAGTGGCCTCTGCCCTGGGTCAGCTGGCGCATAAAGGTGGTGAAGTCCTGCATTTCGGCCATGGGAACTTCCGCTTCCACCACCTGCATGCCGTCCTCATCCGGGTTCATGCCCAGCACGCGGCCCCGGCGCTTGGTCACATCGCCCATCACGTCGCCGGTGTTGTCGCCGGGCACATGGGCTTTCAAAGTGCCCACAGGCTCCAGGATCATGGGGCCGGCCTCGGGCAGGGCGGCCTTATAGGCCAGCTTGGCGGCCATGATGAAGGCCATCTCGCTGGAGTCCACCGGGTGATAGCTGCCGTCCAGCAGGGTGGCTTTCAGGCCCACCACCGGATAGCCCGCCAGCACGCCGTGCTCGGCCGCCTGGCGCAGGCCCTTTTCCACCGCCGGGAAGTAGTTCTTGGGCACGCTGCCGCCGAACACCTTCTCCTCGAATACCAGATCCTCGCTGTCGCAGGGCTCGAACTCGATCCACACGTCACCGAACTGGCCGTGGCCGCCGGTCTGTTTTTTGTGCCGGCCCTGGGCCTTGCAGCGCTTGCGCACCGACTCCCGGTAAGCCACACGGGGCACCGTCAGGTCCACGTCCACGCCGAATTTGGCTTTCAGCTTTGCCACCACAACGTCCAGGTGCTGCTCGCCCAGGCCGGTGATGATCTGCTGGCCGGTCTCGGAGTCCATCCGGTAGGTCAGGGTGGGATCTTCCTCCATCAGGCGGGCCAGGGCGCTGCCGATCTTGCTCTCGTCGCCCTTTTTGGACACATGGATGGCCATGGACAGGGTGGGATTGGGGAATACGGGGGCGGGCAGCTTGACCACCTGGGAAGCGTCGCACAGGGTGTCGCCGGTCTGGGCGGCGGTCAGCTTGGTCACCGCGCCGATATCACCCGCGCCGATGAGGGGGGTGTCGGTCTGCTTTTTGCCCTTGACGTACAGCAGCTTGCCCATGCGCTCGGCCTCGCCGGTGCGCCCGTTCACCAGGGCGCTGTCCGCCTTCAGCTGGCCCCGGACCACCTTCACGTAGGACAGTTTGCCCACAAAGGGATCGGCCACGGTCTTGAACACGTAAGCCGCCAGGGGGCCGTTGGGATCGCAGGCCACCTCCACAAGCTCGCCGTTCTTGTCTTCCGCCAGGGCGGCGTCCACGTCCGCCGGGCTGGGCAGCAGCACTTTCAGGTTATACAGCAGCATATCCAGGCCCTGCTGGTTCACGGCGCTGCCGCAGAACACCGGGGTAATGGCGCCGGTGCGGCAGCCCTTGGCCAGACCTTCCACGATCTCCTCGGTGGTGAAGGCCTCGCCGGAGAAGAATTTCTCCATCAGCACGTCGTCGGTCTCGGCAACGGCCTCGCTCATGGCAGCCACCAGGCCCTCCAGGCGGTGGCCCATATCCGGCAGGTCCACCTGGATCTGTTTGCCGCCCTCATACTTGAAGGCCTTCTGGCTGAACAGGTTCACATACAGGATGGTGCCGTCGTCCTTGCGCACGGGCACCACGCAGGGGCAGACGCTGGGGCCGAACTTGGTCTTCAGGTCTTCCAGGATCTTATAGTAATTGGCGTTTTCCAGATCGGTCTTGTTCACAAAGATCATCTTGCTCTTGCCGTTCTTTTCCGCCAGATGGAACGCCTTCTCCGCGCCAACGGTCACACCCGAACGAGCGGACACCGTGATCAGCACGCTTTCAGCCGCACGGATGCCCTCGTACATTCCCAGCTCAAAATCAAACAGGCCCGGAGCGTCGATAAAATTCAGCTTTACGCCGTCGTACTCCACGGGAGCGATGGCGGCGGCCAGGCTGACCTGGCGCTTCTGCTCCTCGGGATCGAAGTCACACACGGTGTTGCCGTCCTGCACGGTGCCGGCCCGCTGCATCTCGGGGTCGGTGCTGTACAGCAGCGCTTCGATCAAAGTGGTCTTACCGCAGCCAGAGTGACCGGCTACCAGGATGTTGCGAATGTCTTTGTTGGCATAGTTCATAAGTAAATTACCCTCTCTTCTGCCGCTTGTTTTGCCACGAAAAAATTGCAGCGGCAGCAATCTATACAAAAATATTAACACATGTAATAGTTTTTTTAAAGATAATGTTGCTAAAATTTTGTTTTTTTACCGCACAAAATCACAAGCAAGCTTTGTATAGATTGCCCATTGACGAACCCCACGGATTGTGCTTTGCAATATTCTGAGGGGCACCAAACGCACGCCCCGTGCTCTGCACGGGGGATGCTTTTTGGTTTCCCCCAGTACCCTTTTCCGGCGAAAAACACCCTGATCTTGCGCACAAAGCACACAAGATCAGGGTGTTTTTCTGTCAATGTGTCCCGAGCCCCGGTACATGCCCGTGGCTCGGGACGATATTTTTCCGTCTTTTCGAACTGCTTTTTATTGCATCGGCTCAATAACGCTTGATCATGGGGATCAGCAGGGTCAGCACGGCCCAGGCCGCCTGATACAATACCAGGGCGGGCAGAGCCAGCGAGGCGATACCGCCGGTGAAGGCCAGCAGCAGCGCCAGCACGGCGCTCACCACGACGCCCGCCGCCTGCACCAGGCTGGACA
>CASEVW010000082.1 GCA_949291395.1 uncultured Oscillospiraceae bacterium
CTGGCATTCGACCTGCGCAAGTACTGCGCCAAACTGCAACAGCACAGGCTCAGAACGCATCTTTTTCCGCTGAAAAAAGAATAGATTTTTGTTCGATTTGAAAAAACGAAAAAAAGCCGGGCCTCCTTTTGGGGAGTAGCCCAGCTTTGCTATACCTGTCTGCAGGTTTTCCTGCCGGATTTTCCTCAAAATCCGCCTTCCTAGCCATTTCGCAGACATTTTCTTACTCAAAAAGGAGCTGTTGCGCAATTTCCATTTTGCAACAGCCCCTTTCCCCGCCGTTTCATTCATTTCTATCCACACCCTGCCCCCGCCTCACCGCTGGGCCGCACCGGTGGGGATATGTACCGTATACTCCACAAACCCCTCCCCTTCGGTCTTTCGGGTGGAAGCCGGCACCCCCGCATCCACCATCAGCCGCACCGCCTTGTTGATGGTGTTCACAAAAATGCGCACATCCCGCACCATGGGCACCGACCGCTTTTTCGGGGCGCTGGTGAGCAGCCGTTCCACATAGGCGTCCGCCTGGCGGGCGTTCATCCCCTGGCGGACGAACTGCTGCAAGGCCTTGGTACGCAGTTCCGGATCTTCCAGCCGCAGCACCGCCCGAGCGTGCCGTTCGGTGAGCTTGTGTTCCAGGCAGAATAGCTGCTGTTCCTGGGTGAGCATCAGCAGCCGCAGCTTGTTGTTCAGGGTGGGCTGAGTCATGCCCAGACGCTTGGCGGCCTCCTCCTGGGTGCAGCCCCACAGCTGCACCATCTCCCGGATGCCTCTTGCCTGTTCAAAGGGATTCAGGTTTTGCCGCTGGATGTTTTCCAGCAGGCCCAGGGCGGCGGTCTGGGTGTCCTGGTAATCGCAGAGAATGGCCGGCACTTCCTTCATGTGCGCCATCTTGCAGGCCCGCAGCCGCCGCTCCCCGGCGATCAATTGGAATTTATCCCCCCGCCGCCGCACCGATACCGGCTGTAACAGCCCATTTTCCACGATGCTCAATGCCAGCTGGGCGATCTCCCGCTCATCGAACCGTGTTCTTGCCTGAAAGGGCGACGGCTCGATCCGATCAATGGGAATGGAGAGCACCTTTCCCTTTACCTTGGTTTTCCGGGGCAGCATCCCGATCTTCCCCCTTTTCTCTGTTTTTCGTCCTTCGCTTTGTCTTGCGCTTTCACGGCGGGCCGTTTTGATGCCCAAAGGCCCTAAAAACGGCTTGTCCCAACAAAAAACGCGCCTGTGTTATCCCTGCGCAGCATCACTGTAACGCAAGTATAACACAAACGCGTTGTGTAATCCAGAAATTTCCATTTTCAAATTTCTGCTGATTTCCGCTTTTTCCCGCTTATTTTAAGGGGGATTTTGCGATTTTACCGCCGTTTCTGGGGTAAGCGGTAGGAGTTTGCGATATTTTTTTGCATACCACCAGGCTGCGGGCATCCCCGCCGGGCAGCTGGAAGGAACGGGTCTCCTGATATTTGCCGCCCAATTTGCCAATGGCGCCCTGGGCAGCGGCCAGTTCTTCCTTTGCGGAAGCGCCCTTCATGGCGATGAACACGCCGCCCACCTTTGCCAGGGGCAGGCAGTATTCCGCCAGCACCTGCAACGCCGCCACCGCCCGGGCGCTGACGATGTCGCAGCTTTCCCGCCACTGCTTGCGGGCGGCTTCCTCCGCACGCTCCTTGGCAAAGCTGACGCCCTTCAGGCCCAGGGTCTCACAGGCGTACTTCAAAAATTCCACCCGCTTGCCGGTGGGCTCCATCAGGGTCAGATCCAGGTCCGGCTTGTAGATCTTGGTCACAAGGCCGGGAAAGCCTGCCCCGCAGCCCACATCGATCATGCTGCCCGCCACTTCCGGCTGCTGGGCAAAGAGCAGGCTGTCCAGAAAATGTTTGTCCTCGATGCCTTCCGGGTCCACGATGGCCGTCAGGTTCACCTTTTCGTTGTACTCCACCAGGATCTGGGCATAGGTGTCCAGCTGGTCCAGCTGGGCGCCGGTGAGCAGGATGCCCTGTTGGCCGCACTTTTCTTCCAAACGACTTTTATCGATCATTCTTCTTGCTTCTCCTTTTTCTCACGGGCCGCCGCCGTCACCGCCACGCTCAGCACCGCCAGATCCGCCGGGGACACGCCGGGGATGCGGCCTGCTTGAGCCAGGTTCACCGGGCGGATCTTCGCCAGCTTCTCCCGGGCTTCCAGCCGAAGCCCGCTCAGGGGGGCGTAGTCAAAATCCGCCGGGATGGCCGCGTTTTCCAGCCGTTTCACCTGCTTGATGGCCCGCTGCTGGCGGCTGATGTAACCGGCGTACTTGATCTCGGTGGTGATGCGGGCCGCCATCCGCCAGTCCACGCCCTCGCCCCAGCCGATGACCTGGGCGATCAGCTCGTAGTTCAGTTCCGGCCGCCGCAGCAGCTCCGCCGCCGGGCCGCCCTTTTCCACCGGGGCGATGCCCCGCTCTTCCAACACCCGGTTCAGCTCCGCCGCCTTCACGCTGGTCTGTTCCAGGCGCTTCGTCTCTTTTTCCTTGATCTCCATGGTGCGGCAGAAATGCGCCCAGCGCTCATCGTCCACCAGGCCCGCCTGGCGCCCGATGGGTGTCAGCCGTTCGTCCGCGTTGTCCTGGCGCAGGGTCAGCCGGTATTCGCTGCGGCTGGTCATCATCCGGTAGGGATCCATCACACCCTTGGTCACCAGGTCGTCCACCAGGGTGCCCAGGTAGGAGGTGTGCCGGGCCAGCACTACCTGCTCCTTGCCCAGCACCTGTAAGGCGGCATTCATGCCTGCCAGCAGGCCCTGGGCCGCCGCCTCTTCATAACCGGAGGTTCCGTTGAACTGGCCCGCCCCGTACAGGCCCCGGATGGCCCGGGTCTCCAGCGTCAGCTGCAAGGCGGTGGGGTCGATGCAGTCGTACTCGATGGCATAGGCCGGCCGCAGGATCTCGATGTGCTCAAAGCCCTTGATGGTGCGGTACATGGCGTTCTGCACGTCCTCCGGCAGGCTGCTGCTCATGCCCTGCAGATACATCTCCTCGGTGTCCAGCCCGCAGGGCTCCACAAAGATCTGGTGCCGCTCTTTTTCGGAAAAACGCACCACCTTGTCCTCGATGCTGGGGCAGTACCGGGGGCCGATGCCCTCGATCATGCCGCCGTACAGCGGCGAGCGGTGCAGGTTGTCCAGGATGATCCGATGGGTCTCCGGGTTGGTGTAGGCGATGTGGCAGTCCACCTGATTCTTCACCCCGCCGTCCGGGGTCAAAAAGCTGAAAGGCTCCGGCGGCTCCTCCCCTGGCTGGGGTTCCAGCACCGAAAAGTCGATGCTGCGCCGGTGCACCCGGGCAGGGGTACCGGTCTTGAAGCGGCGCAGAGGCAGCCCCGCCTGCCGCAGCCGCTGGCCCAGCAGGTTGGCCGCGTGCTGGCCGTCCGGCCCGCTCTCCACGCTGGCGTCCCCCACGAAGATGCGCCCGCCCAGATTGGTGCCGGTGCAGAGCACCACCGCCTGGGCTCCGTAATAGCCGCCCAGCCGGGTGTACACGCCGGTGACTCGACCGTCCTCCAGGGCCAGATCCACGATCTCTCCCTGTTTAATGTCCAAATTATCGGTCTTTTCTAAAAAATGCTTGGTGTAGCTGTGGTAGGCCTGCCGGTCGATCTGGGCCCGCAGGGAATGCACCGCCGGCCCCTTGCCCCGGTTGAGCATCCGGCTTTGCAGGGTGGTGGCGTCCGCCGCCCTGCCCATCACGCCGCCCAGGGCGTCGATCTCTCGCACCAGGTGGCCCTTGGCGGTGCCGCCGATGCTGGGGTTGCAGGGCATGTTTCCAATGCCGTCCAGGCTCAGGGTGAACAGGGCCGTTCTTGCCCCCAGTTTTGCCGCCGCGTGGGCCGCCTCGATGCCCGCATGGCCGGCGCCCACCACGATCACCTGATAATCTCCCAAATGATTCATCGTCTTGTTTTGTTACCTCGTTTTATTTTCCCACGCAGAATTTGGAGAACACTTCCTCGATGACGCTCTCGCTGGCGTCCTCACCGGCCAGCTGGCACAGGGCCGCCAGAGCATCGTCCACACAGACGCTCACCGCGTCCAGGCCGAAGCCTGCCGCCAGAGCGTCCAGGGCTTCCTGCAAGGCCCCCCGGGCGGACACCGCCGCCGCCAGCTGCCGCTGGTTCACCAGGCAGGGGGCGCTGGTGTCCAGATCGGCCACCCCCAGCACCTGTTCCACCGCCTGTTCCAGCTGGGCCATTCCCTCGCCCCGGCCGGCCGAGATGCGCAGCACCCGGGCAAAGCTGCCCTCCAGCACCGTCTCGTCAAACTGCTGATCCAGGTCGCTCTTGTTCACCAGGGCGATGGCCCGCCTTCCCTTGCAGGCATCCGCCAGTTCCCGATCCTCCCGGGTCACCGGGCTGGAGCCGTCGAACACCGCCAGCACCAGGCCGGCTTCCTCCAGCTTGCGGCGGCTGCGGCGGATGCCCTCGGCCTCCACCACATCGCCCGTCTCCCGCAGGCCGGCGGTATCAAACAGGTTCAGCCGCACGCCTCCCAGCATCACCGCCTGTTCCACCACGTCCCGGGTGGTGCCGGCGATGGGGGTCACGATGGCCCGGTCGAACCCGGCCAGCAGGTTCAGCAGGGTGCTCTTGCCCACGTTGGGGCTGCCCACGATGGCCACGTCCACGCCCTGCCGCAGCACAGCCCCGGCGCCGTATCCCTCGATCAAACGGCTCACGCCGAACAGCACCGTTTCCAGGGTCTGGCGCAGGGCATCGTCCTCCAGGGCGGGCACGTCCTCCTCAGGAAAATCCACCCAGGCGGCCAGATGGCCCGCCAGCTGCACCAGCTGCTGTTTGTACCCTTCGATCTGCCGGGCCAGCGCGCCGTTCAGGGCGCTCTCGGCCAGGGCGGCCCCCTGCCGGCCGGCGGCGGAGATCAGATCCATCACCGCCTCTGCCTGGGTCAGGCTCATCCGGCCATTCAGAAAGGCCCGCTTGGTGTACTCGCCCGGCCCCGCCGGAACGGCGCCCGCGTCGATGCAGGCTTCGATCAGGCTCTGGGCGATCACCATGCCGCCGTGACAGCTCAGCTCGATCACGTCCTCGCCGGTGTAGCTGCGGGGCGCCCGGAAAAACAGGGCCACGCCCTCGTCCAGCACCTTGCCCCGGGCGATGAAGTGGCCGAACAGGGCGGTGTAGCCCTTTGCCTCCATCACTCGTTTTTCTTCGTTCATCGGCCGGAAAACCGCCTGGGCAATGGGGTAGCTTTCCGGGCCGGAAAGGCGCACCACCGCAATGCCGCCCGCGCCGGGCGGGGTGGCCAATGCCACGATCGTCGTTTCCATGCCAATTCCCTCTTTCGCTTTTCAATAAAGTAAGATGATTCGCCTTATTGTATCACACCCGGGCCGGACAGGGCAAGAAAACTGCCTTCCTCTTTTTGGCTCTGCGGTGCTGAGGCGGCGGGCTTTTGCCTCTTTTTGAAAATACAATTTGTTGTTTTTAAATCATATTCTTCATTTTGTATTTTTTATTCAGCCCAAATCTTTCATTTTGAAGGAAAAGCCGCTCCCAGATCCGCCAGAAACCGCACAAAAGGCCGGCGAAACGCCGGCCTTTTGCTACTCAATTTAATACTCATTGTAATATTTATTTAATGTTATCCAATTTGTCCGCATTTTTCAGCGGGCACTCGCTGTAAACGGCCACCCGATCCCGCATAAAGGCATAAAACGCCTGGTATCCCTCCGGCGTCATGGGCTGCGGCCAGGTCATCAGCACCAGAGGATGCCCCTTCGCCTCTTTTTTATAGGGGATATGGATGTAATGGTAGTCGTTGGCGAAAAAGCCCGCCCGCTGATAAAAGCCCTTACGGCGGATGCTGATCTTGTCCTGGGGCGGGTCGATCTCCAGCACGATGGGCATCCCCTTCTCTTTCAGCACTTCCAGCACCCGGCTGCCGCAGCCGTTGCCCCGGGCGGCGGGCAGCATCGCAAAATGCTCCAGATACAAAAACTCGCCGGTAAGCCAGTACATCACAAAACCTTCCGGTTCCCCGTGTTCCTGGGGATAGATCAGGTCTATGTGATAGTCCGGGTCCTCCATCGCCCGTTTTTGATCCGCCAGGGTGCGGTTCTCATAGCTGGGAAAGCTGGCCTCATACAGCTGCCACATGGGGGCAAAGCGGGGATCGGTCCACTGGGTCAAACGTTCCAGTTTCATGGTGTTCTCCTTTCTATCCGGTATCCTTCCGTCTTTCGTTCCCCTATCCTACCATAGCGACAGTAGAAACACAATCCGGGGCTCAGGCCGAAACGCCGCTCTGTCCTTTTTAAAACGTCCCTCTCCGGCCTTACACCCTTCCCGCCCCGCCGGGCAGGGCGTCCAAAACAAGCCGACAAGCCCCTCATTTCTGTAATATTATTATATTTTTAAACAAATCGTATTCAAAAGTCAGAGAAATAACACAAGCGCCCCGCACCACCCGCATATGCCGTGGCACAAGACGCTCTGACAGAAAACCCGCCCTGCCGACCGGCAGGGCGGGTTTTGTTCGCTTGTTCTTACAGCTCGATCTTGCCGTACAGGGCAAAGCCCTCGGCGTCGTCGATCAGCTGGGTGCGCTTGGGCGCCACCGGCGCGGCGTCCTCCGCGCGGGGCGCGCTGGCGACTTCA
>CASEVW010000083.1 GCA_949291395.1 uncultured Oscillospiraceae bacterium
GCCGCCTTGACCCTCGCCCTCCGCACCGGCGGGAGCGCCGCCTTCGGGCATCTCGGGCGGGGTCTCGCCGGAAGTGGGCTGTTCGCCCTCCGGTGCACCCTGGCCGGGGCCGCCCATGGAACGGGCGAAGGTGGTCTTACTGGTGAGGGCAAGGGTGACATCGCCCTGATCCTGGGTGGTGATGGTGATGGAATCCGACTGGATGGCGCTGATGGTGCCGGTGTAGGAAACAGCGGCCTGCTGCTGGGAAGCGGCTTCGCCGCTCTGGCAGGCCGTAAAGGACACCGCCATGGACAGGGCGGTCACAAGACAAAGCAGTTTTGGAACGGGCCGCTTTGGGGTCCCGGAGTTTGGTTTGGGGCTGGAAAAAGCCATGGTCACAATACCTCCTGTGTTCTGATGGGGCTAGTATACCCCCAAAAGATTGAAGGAAGATTGAAGCTTTTTCAAAACTGCGTCAGCGGCTCAGGGGCAGCGTTGCGATGAATTCCACCGCGCCCTCCGGGCACTGCACCTGGATGCTGCCCTTGTGGGCGGTGACGATGGCCTTGGCAATGGCAAGGCCCAGGCCGTAATGGCCGCCCTCGCCGGTGCGGGCGGCATCGGTGCGGTAAAAGCGCTCGAACAGCAGGTCCCGCTGCTGGGGCGGGATGGGATCACCCTCGTTTGTCACTGACAGCACCGCCTGGTTTTTCTCCTTTTGCAAGGCGATGCGCACCTGTGCGCCGGGGGCGCTGTGGCGGATGGCGTTGTCCAGCAGGATGGAGACCAGCTGCTTTAGCTGCACGCCGTTGCCCACCACGAACAGCCCTTCAGCGATCTGGCTGTGCAGGGCAAGGCCGCTTTCGTAGGCCACCGATTCAAAGGGGAGCGTTTCGCCGCAGACCAGCCGGCTCAGGTCCAGGGGTCCCATGGGCGGGGCGGCTTGTTCCGCCCGGGCCAGGTCCAAAAGCTGCAGGATCAAAGCGGACATGCGCTCGTTTTCGTACCGGATGTTGGCGAGCCAGGGGTTTTCGCCGATCTGGCGGGAGAGAAGCTCCACGTTGGCGTTGACCACCGCCACCGGGGTCTTTAGTTCGTGCCCGGCGTCCGAGACGAACTGTTTTTGCTTTTGGTAGCTCTCTTCCAGCGGGGCGACGATGCGGTCCGCCAGATACCGGGCCAGGAAGAACAGCACCACCAGCGCCGCACCGCCAAAGATCAGGGTGTAGCGGATGAGGGTGCCCGCGCTTTCCCGCTGGAGGGTGTTGTCCAGAAAGGCCACCAGGGAATAACTGCCCTTGTCGGCGGTGCGGAAGATCAGGTGGCTTTCCACCCCGTCGGTGCGGCCGCTTTGCAGGATCTGGCGGGCAAGTTCGGTGAGGGTGCTTTCACTCAGGGTGGAGATATCGGCGGTGTCCACCTTTAAGACCTGCCCGTCCTTGGCGATGGCCACCGAGTAAAAGGTGGAAAGTTCCAGCATGGGCGGCTCTTCGGGCCGTGCGCCGGGGCGGGGCGGGGTGCTTGAGGCCAAGGGCGCGGCATCCGCAGAGCCCGGGATGGTGTAGGAACTCACATACTGTTCCAAAAGGCGGCGGTTTTCGGCGGTCATCTGGGCGTAGCTGGCCAGATAGATGGTGCAGAGGGTGCCAAACAGCACCAAAACTAACATCACCAGAATGGCCGCCACGATCTTGCGGCGGGACTGTTTAAACATGGCCGCACCTCAATTCGTAGCCCACGCCCCGCACCGCCTTGATCTCCACAGCCGAGCGCACAAAATGCAGCTTTTTGCGGGTGAAGGAGAGATAAACTTCCACGTTGTTGTACTCGGTGTCGCTGTCGTACCCCCAGATCTTCAAGGCAAGCTGCTCCCGGGTGAGGATGTGGCCCTGGTTGACGATCAGGTATTCCAGGATGCGCAGCTCCTTTTCGCTGAGGCGCACGCTGTTTTCGCCGCAGAGCAGGGTGGAGGCGGCTTTGTTCAGGGTGATGTCCCCAAAGGTGAGGGCGCCGTCCGGCGTGGGGATCCGGCGGCGCAGCAGCGCCCGCAGCCGGGCAAGCAGCTCTTTGGTCAAAAAGGGCTTGGTCAGGTAATCGTCCGCTCCGCAGTCCAGGCCGGTGACCTCGTCGTCCAGGTCGCTTTTGGCGGTGAGCATCAGGATCGGGGTCTGGATGCCAGCGGCGCGGGCTTCCTTGGCAATGGCAAAGCCGTCCTTGCGGGGCAGCATCACGTCCAGGATCGCCAGGTCGTAGATGCCGGTGAGCAGGGCATCCAGGCCGTCCTGCCCGTCGGCCTGATGATCCACCTGGTATCGTTCCTGCCGCAGGATCTCGCAGAGCGCCTGGGCCATGCGCTGTTCGTCTTCCACCAATAAAAGCCGCATAAAAGCACCTCCTGTTTCTTATGCACCATTATAGCACGGGAGGGCAGCCCCGCGCATTTTCTGGATAAGGATACCGAAAAAAGATTGAAAGAGGATTGAAAATAAGTTTGGCTTTTGGTTTTGGGCCGCCTGTGTTATAATCAAACGAAAAAGGATAGTAAAATGATAGGAGATGGAACAAATGCTCAAAGAGATCATACACGTGGGCCTTACGGTGACCGACCTGGACCGTTCGGTGGCCTTTTACCGGGACGTGCTGGGCCTTGCCTACCAGGGCGAGATGGAGATGAGCGGCCCGGAGACCGAACGGCTGTTTCACCGGGCGGGCTGCCGGGCCAGGGTGGCCTACCTGAACGGCAGCGAGACGCTGGCGGCCCCGCCGGTGGAGCTGATCCAGTTTGTGGGCCAGGAGGTGGAAACGCGGCAGGGGGACCTGTTCTGCACCTCCATTTCGGAAGTGTGCTTTGCGGTGGAGGACATCGACGCGGAGTACCGGCGGCTGAAAGCGGCGGGCGTGGCCTTTTTGAGCGAGCCGGAGACCTTTGACTCCACCCGGTACGGCTTTGGCCGGAGCCGGGCGGTGTATCTGCGGGATCCGGACGGCATCATCCTGGAACTGTTACAGCCCCTGGACTGAAAAAGATCGTGTAATAATTCCGGCGCGGAGCGGCCATACTGAACGGTATGGAGGGATGCGCATGGAATCGATCTGGAAACAAACGGCGCAGCTGCCCGGCTTTGGCCCGCTGGAAGGGAACCGGAAAACGGAGGTGCTCATCATTGGCGGCGGGCTGACCGGCATTTTGTGCGCCTGGTTTTTGCAGCAGGCAGGGGTGGACTATCTGCTGGTGGAGGCCGAGCGGATCTGCGGCGGCACCACCAAAAACACCACCGCCAAGATCACCAGCCAGCACGGTCTGATCTATGACGAGCTGATCCGCCGGTTTGGGGTGGAGCAGGCGGCAGGCTACCTGAAAGCGAACCAGGACGCCCTGGAACGCTACCGGACGCTTTGCCAGGGCATCGACTGCGACTTTGCGCAGCAGGAGGCCTTTGTCTATTCGCTGGACGGCCGGGAGAAGATCGAGCGGGAACTGATGGCCCTGGAACGGCTGGGCGGCGTTTCGGCCCGGTTCGTGCAAGAACTGCCCTTGCCCTTTGCTGTGGACGGAGCGGTGTGCTTTGAGGGGCAGGCACAGTTCCACCCGCTGAAATTCGTGTCGGCCATTGCCCGAGAAATGAATATTTTGGAGCACACCAAGGTGATGGAGCTGCAGCCCGGCCAGGCGGTGACCGACCGGGGGACCATCCGGGCAGAGAAGATGATCGCCGCCACCCATTTTCCCTTTTTGAACAATTACGGCAGCTACTTTTTAAAGCTGTATCAGCACCGGTCCTATGTGCTGGCGCTGCGGGGCGCGCCCCGGTTTGCGGGGATGTATCTGGACGAGGCCGAGACCGGCCTGTCCTTCCGGCATTTTGGCGCGCTGCTGTTGCTGGGGGGCGGCAGCCACCGCACCGGCAAACAGGGCGGGAACTGGGCCGAGCTGGAAGCCTTTGCAAAAAAGGCATACCCGGGGGCCGAAGTGGTGGCCTGCTGGGCGGCACAGGACTGCATGAGCCTGGACAGCGTGCCCTACATCGGGCCTTACTCCCGGCACACGCCGGGGCTGTATGTGGCTTCCGGCTTTAACAAATGGGGGATGACCAGCGCCATGACGGCGGCCTATGTGCTCAGCGAGCTGGTGCAGGGGCGGCCCAGCCCCTACGGGGAGGTGTTCTCGCCCCAGCGCACCATGCTGCGGCCTCAGCTGGCGGTCAACGCCGGCAACGCTCTGCTGCATCTGTTAAAGCCCACCGTGCCCCGCTGCCCCCATATGGGCTGCGCCTTGGAATATAATGCCCAGGAACATTCCTGGGACTGCCCCTGCCACGGTTCCCGCTTTACCGAGGCGGGCAAGCTGATCGACAACCCGGCCATGGGCGACAAAAAGCTGTGAGTAAGACAAAACAAAAGCCGGCGCAACATTGGAAAAACTCCAATGTTGCGCCGGCTTTTTTGCCGAAAAAGGCTTATACCCGGGTGTGCAGGGGCACGCCGTTGACATAAATGGGGATCTGCTCGCCTTGGATCAGCGGGCGGGCGTAAGCCTCGAAGGCATCGCTCACCTGCATGCCGTCCGGGGTGATCCAGCTGAGGGGGATGGATTTTTCCTTGTTGGCCACGGCTTGTACGTCCACGGTCTCGCAGCTGGCCACGTAAGGCGCGCCGGGGCGGCGCAGAATGGCGCTCATGCGGCCGGTCTCGCCCGCCAGTGCCGCCTGCACCGCAACGCCGCCCACCTGGTAGGCCTCGTTCACGTCGATGCGGCTGGTCAGGTGGCTGGCGCACCGCTGCAGGGTGGAAAGCTCGATGGCACGGGTCTTGCAGCCCAGGTGGTGGCGGATCAGGCTTCCCAGATAGCGGCCGGTGCCGGACAGGGTGACCTTGTGGCCGAAGGCGTCCACGGCGCCGCTGCCGCCCGCCAGATCGCACAGGAAGGTGCCGTCCTTCAGGCGCACGCCCTCGCTGGCGGCGATGACGATGTTGTTCTTTTCCGCCCGCAAGGCATCCACCCGTTTCAGGAACAGCTCTTCACTGAAAGGGACCTCCGGCAGCAGCACCAGGTCCGGGCCGTCGCAGTCCGCACCTTTGGCCAAACTGGCGGAAGCGGCCAGCCAGCCGGCGTGGCGGCCCATGATCTCGGTGATGGTCACGCTGTTCAGGTCGTAGACGTTGGAGTCCCGGATGATCTCCTTCATCACGGTGGCGATGTATTTGGCGGCGCTGCCAAAGCCGGGGGTGTGGTCGGTGAGAAGCAGGTCGTTGTCGATGGTCTTGGGCACGCCCACAAAGCGGATCTCGCTGCGGATGCGCTCGCCATAGGCGGACAGCTTGGCGATGGTGTCCATGCTGTCGTTGCCACCGATGTACAGCACCGCGCCGATCTCGTATTTGGCAAACAGGCGGAACAGGGTCTGGTACACGCCCTCGTCCTGCTCGGGGGTGGGCAGTTTATACCGGCAGCTGCCCAGGTAAGAAGAGGGGGTGCGTTTGAGCAGCTCGATGTTCAGCGAGCTGCCCAGCAGGGTGTCCAGGTCCAGCAGTTTTTCCTGCAAGAGGCCCTCGATGCCGTACTGCATGCCGTAAATGCGCCCGGCGCCGCAGCTGCGGGCGGTCTGGTACACACCGGCCAGGCTGGAGTTGATCACCGCGGTGGGACCGCCGCTCTGGCCCACCAAAACGTTCATACCCATTTTGATAATACACATCCTTTGTTTGATCGCCCCTGGGAATGGGGATAGATAAAATAACCGGGTATTATTGTATCTTATTTGCAGACAAGGTGCAATGTTTTGCCGCTGATTTTCGTATTAAGGATAAAGAGGAAGTTATTTTGCGGCGAAACTTGGCGATTTTGCCGGGGTTTGCCCAGAAAAGGAGGCAGCGAGCATGAAACGGACGATGAGCATTTTGATGGCGGCGGCGCTGTGCCTGGCGGTTTTGGCCGGGTGCGGGGCAAGCGGCGGTTCGGCGGCCAGCACGGCGGCGGTGGCGCCCGATATGGCCGTGGAGGAGAGCATGGCGGCGGATATGGCAACCGGCGGCACGGACGGCGGCGCCCGGCAGCTGCTGCCCCAGGACAGCCGGAAGATCATCTACAACGCCGAGCTCTGGCTGGAGAGCAAGACCTACGACGACACCTTGGCCGCCCTGCTGGAAGCGGCAGAGCAGGCGGGAGGCTACCTGCAAAGCAGCGAGGAGAGCGGCAGCCGGGAAGAGGGCGATCGGAGCGCCTATTACGTTCTGCGGGTGCCCAGCGAGGAATACAGCGGTTTTTTGACCGCCGCCGGCGAGGCGGGCAACCTGGTGCGCCGCACCGAGAGCACCCAGGATGTGACCGCCGAATATGTGGATGTGGAAGCAAGGCTTGCCAGCCTGGAGGATCAGCGCCAGCGATTGCAGGAGCTGGCGGACCAGGCCCAGACGGTGGAGGAGCTGCTGGCCATCCAGGAGCAGCTGACCCAGGTGCAGTATCAGATCGAATCCTACACCGGGCAGAAACGGGTGCTGGACGATCAGATCGACTACAGCACGGTGGAGATCTATCTGGACGAGGTGGCCCAGCTGACCCCGGTGAACGAGAGCTTCGGCAGCCGGGCGCTGACGGCGCTGCAAAACGGCTGGTCCGGCTTTGTGACAGGGGCACAGCAGCTGATCATCACCCTGATCTATTTGATGCCCACGCTGATCTGCCTGGCACTGGCGGCGGCCGTGGTGGTGCTGGCCGTGCGGGCATGGCGTAAAAAACATCCCCGCAAAGGGAAAAAGGCCCCGAATTTGCCGGGGACTGAGCAGATGAAATAAGTGAAATAAAAGAAAGATCCCCGCTGTGCCTTTAGCCGAGTCCGAGTAAGGAAGCTTTGGTCCTGGCTTACGTTTTTGGAGCCTAACAAACTCAAAGGGGCTGTTGCAAAACAGCCCCGAAAGAAAAAGAGAGATCGGCTTCCCCGAAAAGGGTTGCCAATCTCTCTTTTTTGTTGTAAGTTGAAACTACCATGAAGCAACTACAACGAGGTAAGTATAACAGAAAGGCTGA
>CASEVW010000084.1 GCA_949291395.1 uncultured Oscillospiraceae bacterium
GGTGAGCCTGCCGGTGTTACAGGCGGGGGCCAGCCGGAAAAAGGCCTTTGCGGCGGGGGCGGCCAGCGCCCTGGTGGAACCGCTGGGGGCGGTGCTGGCAGGGGCTTTGGCGGGGAGGCTGAGCCCGGACTTAGTGCCCTGGCTGCTGGCGGCTGCGGCAGGGGCAATGCTTTGCGTGGCGGCCCAGGAGATGATCCCCCAGGCCGCCGGCGAGGGGGTGGCCGGTCTGCTGGCCCTGATCGGCGGCTTTGCGCTGATGATGGCCCTTACCACGGCGCTGGAATAAACAGGCCAAAATACAAAAAACCAGAGCCGAGGCTCTGGTTTTTTGCATATGAGGGGAGAGAACGGGAGGCCGTGCCTCCCACGAGAAAGGCTGTTAGATGTAAGCCTGCCACAGGCCGTGCAGGTTGCAGTAGGCGTAAACGGCATGGGGGGCTTCGCTTTCTGCCAGAACGAAGGTGGCGGCGGGGGCCTGGCCGGGTATCAGCGTGCGGCGCTGGTAGCCCTTGTTGGTCTCCAGGATGATCCACTGGATGTGGTGCTCCTCGGTCATGGGGTGCTCGGCGCTGCCCACATGCACCGTTACCGTGGTGCCGCTGACCGACACAACGGGAACATGCTTTTCGGCGGAAGCGTCAACAGAGCCGGGGACCAGCTTCTGCATGGGCTCGCCGCAGCAGATGACGGGCACGCCGCTGGCGTTTTCAAAGGTGATGATGTTTTTACAGTGATTACAGATATAAAAGTCCATGGAACAGTAGGCTCCTTTCTTGATATAGCGCTCAAACGGGCGCACAGTCTCTTTTTCTATTATATTTGCTTTTCCGTCAACATGCAACCCCTCACGAGGTTAGTTATATGAATAATCCCCGGTAGAAAAGAACAGTTCGCATATTTTCCCATCATCTGTAAAATTTTGCGGCGATACAGCGCAATAAAACAAAAATTGTTGACAAAGCCAAATTCCTATATTATTATAGGATAGGTAGGTTTTTTCCTGGGTATAGTATGACTTTCTGTGAGTTTCGCTCTTCGCGGCGAAATTCACTTTTTTTCATAATTTGTATTCTATGGAAGGACAATTATAGCGCGCAAGGACGGCCCACGCAGCCGCCCTGTTTCCCCGCCAGAGCGGGGCGCCAAAAAATAGGAGATGGATTTGCCATGCGTTTACGTCTTGAAACTGATTATGGGATACGCTGCGTGCTGTATCTGGCACAGCAGAACGATTATGTGCAGGCCGGCAAGATCGCCTCGGCCATGAACGTGCCGGAGAACGTGATCCCCCGGGTGCTGAGCCGCCTGAAGCGGGCGGGCCTGGTGAGCGCCCGCAGCGGCGTGCAGGGAGGCCACAAGCTGGGCCGCCCCGCCGAGGAGATCACCATGCTGGACATCATCCAGTGCATGGAGGACCACATCGTGCTGGGCCGCTGCATGGATGAGACCGAAAAGCTGCCCAGCAAGGAGGGCGCCGCGGTGGGCCAGGCCCGCCAGTATTTTTACGCATTGCAGGATGTGATGGAGCGCTCCATGCAGGGCACCACCATCGCACAGCTGGTGCCGGCCCAGGCGTGACCCACAAAGCAAAACGATCGCACAAACAAAAGGCCCGCAGGGAGCATCGTTCCCGGCGGGCCTTTTTTGCGTTTTTCTTTGACAAAGCCTGCCGGGTGTGATATACAAAAATAAAATGGGGCAGTGTGGCCCCGGCTCGTTTTGCGGGCGGCGAAGGTTTCAAGCGAGGTGATTTTTGTATGGAAAACAAAAAGGAAGAGAAGCTGCGGCGGTGGAAACAGGTGACCCGTTATCTGGACGTTGCCTATTCTTATGCCCTGGCCAAGCGGATGGAGACGCCCCGCACCAATCCGGTGCTGGGCTACCGCCCCGGCGGCAGCAAGGCGGAATTTGAGACCGGCGAGATGCTGGCCGCCGAGATGCGCGCCATCGGCCTGGAGGTGACCAAGGACGCCTTCACCCTGGACGGCTGGGACTTTCATCACGCCCGCCTTACTTATAAAGAAGAGGACGGCACCCCCCACACGGTGGAGCTGGGCGGCTATCAGGTCCAGTTCGACACCAAGGGCCCCCGGCCTTACACCATCATCCATGGGGGCCACGGCACCGCCGAAGAGCTGGACAAGCTGGATGTGCGGGGCAAGCTGGTCCTGGTGGTGATGGACCAGCGCCGGGACTGGTGGATCAACTATCCCGCCTATCAGGCCTGGCTGCGGGGCGCGGCGGCGGTGATCGCGGTGCAGAGCAGCGGCTACGGCGAGGTGGATGAGGGCACCCTGAACGCCCAGAACATCTGCGGCCCCAGCCAGGCGGTGGCCTTCTCCATGTCCCAGCGGGATATGCAGGCCATGGCAAACTGCCTGGGGCTGGCCTTCGGGCAGTGCGCCGATGTGACGCTGGACGCTTTGTCCACCGTGATGCCCAACGTGCAAAGCTACAACATCGTGGGCAAGATCCCCGGCAAGGACCCGGACGAGATGGTGCTGGTGAGCGCCCATTACGATTCCTATTTTGACGGCTTCCAGGACGACAACACCGCCATCTCCATGATGCTGGGCATGGCCCGGGCGCTGAAGATGGCGGGCTACCAGCCCCGGAAGACCCTGGTGTTCTGCGCCCTGGCCGCCGAGGAATGGGGCGTCATCGACAGCCGGTACGACTGGTCCACCGGCGCGTACAACCAGATCTTCCGCATCCACCCGGAGTGGGTGGGCCATGTGGTGGCGGACATCAATCTGGAGCTGCCCGCCTTCGCCCACGGCCGGCAGCACCAGGTGCGCAGCGTGTACGAGCTGGAGCGCTTCCTGGCGGCCCAGATCCGGGCGCTGCCGAAAGAGGTGGCCGGCATGTACCCGGAGGGGGTGGCGGTGCTCAGCCCGCTGCAGACCTGGTCGGACGATTTTTCCATGGCCATCGGCGGCGTGCCCAGTTTGGTGAACACCTTCTTTGAGCACAGCAGCTTTATGGCCTCCCACTACCATTCCCAGTACGATAACGACGAGATGTACGACGAACAGGCCTACCGGTTCCACCATCTGTTCTACACCTGGCTGCTGCTGGCCTTTGACCAGGCAGCCCTCCCCCCGCTGGACTTTGCTCCCCGGCTGGAGGCGCTGGAGGCCAGCCTTACCAGCCAGAAGCTGAGCCCCCGCACCGAGGGGGAGTGGCACAAAAAACTGGCCCAGGCCCGCAAGCGGGCGGACAAGCTGGCAAAGCTGGTGCGCCAGGTGAACCGGGGCCAGCTGGAACTGGACGAGGAGCAGCGGGCGGCTCTGCGGATGCGCCTGTTGCAGATCTTCCGGTTCTGTCAGGACAAGTTCGTCCGGCTGGACTGGTACGAGACCGCCATCTTCCCCCACGAGAACACCCAGGCCAACCTGAACGCCCTGCACACGGCGGCCTGGCAGCTGGCGGCGGGCATGGGCCAGCAGGCGCTGGACACCCTCTGCACCATCGACGACAACTACTACGCCAACGCCTTTGACACCCAGGTGGTGGACTATTTTGCCAAAATGGCCCGGGAGCAGCCCGCCGAGCGGCTGATGTGGGGCGCCGGGCGCCTGCAGGAGCGCCTTGCCCTGCGGGGGCTGCTGCTGGCGGTGAAAGCCCAGGCCGGCAGCAAAAAGCCGGATTACTCCGGCGAGATCGAGCAGATCCAGCAGCTGAAAAAGCAGCAGCGGGACCTGCTGAAGGAGATCGTAAAACAGGAGACCGAGGATCTGGCCCAGCTGGGCCGGATGCTGAAGGACACCCTGGAGGAATATGCCCCTGCCGAGCCGGCGGTCTGAGGCCGGGGCGGGGAATAGGACAAAGGAGGAAGAGGGATTGCAGCAGTTTTGTTTTGCCTATGGCAGCGGCTCGGTGGAGCTGGCCCTGCCGGACACCGGCCGCATCCAGGTGCTGCGGGGCCGCAGCCAGCCGCCGGTGGAGGATATCCCGGCGGCGCTGAGAAAGGCGCTGGAAAGCCCCGTACAGCAACAGCCCCTGCGCCAGTGGCTGGCCCCTGGGGACAAGGTGACCCTGATCGTCAGCGACATGAGCCGCTTCTGGATGCGGCAGGACCGGGTGGTGCCCCCGCTGGTGGAGTACCTGGAAACGGCCTGCGGCATCCGTCCGGAGGACCTGGTGATCCTGGTGGCCAACGGCACCCACGAGGGCGGCGACGAGGCCGAGCTGCGCACCCTGGTCACCGACAGGGTGTTTGAGCGGGTCAAGGTGGTGAACCACGATTGCCAGTCAGAGGACCTGGTGTACCTGGGCACCACCCGTTTCGGCACCCGGGTGGAGGTGAACCCGTTGGCGGTGGGCCGCAAGGTGATCGCCCTGGGGGCCGCCACCCATCATGTGATGGCGGGCTTTGGCGGGGGCCGCAAGAGCATCCTGCCGGGCATCAGCAGCCTTCAGACCATCCGGCAGAACCACGCTTTGTCGCTGCACCCCACCGAACCCCGCTCCAACCCGGCCATCGGCAACGGCGTGCTGGAGGGCAACCCTCTCCACGAGGATATGTGCCAGGCGGCGGCCATGGTGGAGCACCTGTATGTGGTCAACCTGGTGATGGATCCGGAAATGCGCCTGGGGGCCATCTTTGCGGGTCACTGGCTGGAATCCTGGCGGGCGGCCTGCCAGGCGGCGGACGCCATGTACCAGGTGCCCATTGCAGAAAAGGCGGATGTGATCATCGCCAGCTGCGGGGGTTATCCCAAGGATATGTCCCTGTATCAGGGCACCAAGACCATCGACAACGTGGAGACCGGCCTGAAATCCGGCGGCACCCTGGTGCTGCTGGCGGAGTGCCGGGAGGGCGGCGGCCCGGCGGAATATTTTGACTGGATCGAGCCGCTGCGGCAGGGCCGTCTGGACGCGGCTTTGCGGGAGAACTTCACCATCCCTGGCTATATCTTTTATCTGAACTGCGAGCAGGCCCGGCGGTATAACATTTTGATGCTCACCTCGGCGGACCCGGCCCAGCTGGCCCCCATGGGCATCCGGGCCTTTTCGGACCCCCGGCAGCTGCTGGCCCAGCTGGATTTAGCGGGCAAGCTGACCTATGTGATCCCCAACGGGTCCACCGTGATCCCCCGGCTGCGGGAAGAATAAAATGAATATTTAAACGGAATATTCATTCATAATGCGCAAAAGGCCCGCCTGGGCCGTGCATATCGTCCAAACAAGGCCCCGCAAGGGCCGATTCCGTTGTGAAAAGTAGTAGAATTGCAAAAATGAATGAATATTTTTGCAAAAAGTACTTGCAAAACCCCAGATTGCGTGTATAATTATACACATAGACAGCGAGGGGCCCCGCAAGGAGGCTCACAAAACAACAAAAAACGGGCGGGCAGAAACGCCGCCCTTTCTGGAGGGTTTTACAATGAAAAAGGTGCTTTCTCTTTTGATGGCCGGTATGATGGCCTTCTCCCTGGCGGCTTGCGGCGGCGCTTCCAGCACCGCATCCAGCGCGGCTGGCAGCACGCCCGCTTCTGCGGCGGCATCCGGCGGCGCTTCTTCCGCCCCGGCGGCTTCCACCGCTTCTTACGATTATTCCTCTTACACCGGCGAGACCATCGACGCCATCAAGGCCAAGGGCAAGCTGGTGGTGGGCACCGAAGCCCAGTACGCGCCCTTTGAATTCAAGGATCTGGATTCCAACTTTGTGGGCTGCGACATGTGGCTGGCCCAGCAGATCGCCGACGCCCTGTGCGTTGAGCTGGAAGTGATGGACATGGCCTTTGACGGCATCATCCCGGCCATCAAGTCCAACCAGGTGGACATCGGCATCGCCGCCTTCACCGTGGACGAGGAGCGCGCCAAGGAGATCGACTTCTCCGACGTGTACCAGAAGGACCAGCAGGTTCTGCTGGTCAAGGCGGGCGACGAGGACACCTACACCACCAAGGAATCCCTGGCGGGCCTGCAGGTGGGCGCCCAGCGCGGCACCGTGCAGAGCAAGCTGATCCAGGCGGCCCTGCCCGACTCCGAGCTGTTTGAGCTGGATAAGTGGCCCGCCCTGGCCCTGGAGGTCATCAACGGCAACATCGCCGGCATCGTGGTGGACGGCGCTGTGGCTGACGGCCTGATCCAGAACAACGAGGGCCTGGCCAAAGCCAACTTCGTCTTTGGCGAGGAAGCCGACAACCTGGGCAAGGCTGCCGTGCTGCCCCAGTCCAGCGACGACCTGAAAGAACTGGTGAACGCGGTGATCGCCAATGTGACCGCCGACGGTTCTTTTGAGGCCGCTTACGACGAGGCGGTGGCGCTGTCCAAGAGCATGGGCATCTAAGCTGAAGCCTTTTGAATGAAACCGGCATCCTTACGCCCCCAAATGCGGGCGTAGGGATGCTGTCATGTTACCGAAGAGGGGGACGTTATGGAATTTTTTGATCGCATGGGAAGGATCTTTTCCCGTTACAGCAGCTTTTTTGGCCAGGGCGTGGCCAACACCCTGATCATCGCCTTTTTCGCGGTGCTGCTGGGCACCCTGCTGGGCACCTTGCTGGCGGTGCTGAAAATGGGCAAGTTCAAGCCCACCCGCTGGCTGGCCAGCGCCTACATCGAATTCATCCGGGGCACCCCGCTGATGATCCAGCTGATGTTCATCTTCTATGGCCTGCCCATGCTGAACATCACCTTCCCGGAAGTATCCTTTATTCCCAACTTTGAGCGGTTCGCCGCCGGCATCTTTGCCATGAGCCTGAACAGCGGCGCTTACGTGGCCGAGATCATCCGCAGCGGCATCCAGGCAGTGGACAAGGGCCAGGCGGAGGCCGCCCGCAGCCTGGGCTTTAAGGAGAACCAGGCCCTGGTCATGGTGGTGCTGCCCCAGGCCATCAAAAACATCCTGCCCGCCTTGGGCAACGAGTTCGTCACCGTCATCAAGGAATCCTCCATCGTGTCGGTCATCGGCATTGCGGACCTGATGTACCAGACCAACAGCGTCATCTCGGTGACCTTCATCACCCTGGAGAGCCTGGCGGTGGCGGCGATCCTGTATTTTATCATGACCTTCGTGACCTCCCGCCTGATCGCGTTTGCAGAAAGGAAGATGGCCAATGGCACAAGATGAATTGATCGTTGTAAAAGACCTGAACAAATCCTTCGGCAAGCTGCACGTGCTGAAGAACGTGAGCACCACCATCAAAAAAGGCGAGGTGGTGGCGGTGATCGGCCCCTCCGGCAGCGGCAAGAGCACCTTTCTGCGCTGCCTGAACCTGTTGGAACAGCCCACCAGCGGCCATGTGTTCTTTGAAGGGGTGGACATCTGCGACAAAAAGACCAACATCGACCTGCACCGCCAGAAGATCGGCATGGTGTTCCAGCAGTTCAACCTGTTCAATAACATGACGGTGCTGAAAAACATCACCGCCGCCCCGGTGAAGATCCGCAAGATGGATCCCAAAGCCGCCGAGGAAAAGGCTTTGCAGCTGCTGGACCGGGTGGGCCTGCGGGATAAGGCAAACAGCTACCCCAGCCAGCTTTCCGGCGGGCAGAAGCAGCGTGTGGCCATCGTGCGGGCGCTGGCCATGGAGCCGGACGTGATGCTCTTTGACGAGCCCACCAGTGCCCTGGATCCGGAGATGGTGGGCGAGGTGCTGAACGTAATGAAGGACCTGGCCCATGAGGGCATGACCATGGTGGTGGTCACCCACGAGATGAGTTTTGCCCGTGAGGTGTCCAGCCGGGTGCTCTTCATGGCGGACGGCGAGATCCGGGAAGACCGGCCCTCCCACGAGATGTTCGAGGATCCCCGGGATCCCCGCTTGCAGGACTTTTTGTCCAAAGTGCTCAACCTGTGATAAAACAAAACAGCGGCGCGTTCTCTGGCTTTGCTTTGATTTGCTTGGCCGGGGGGCGGGCCGCTGTTTGTGAGAGAGGAACGAAAACAAGATGAATCTTTGCATCGGCATTCTGCTGTGCTTTACCCTGGTGGGCCTTGCGGATAAAATTTTGGGCGGAAAGCTGGGGGTGAGCGAAGAGATGGACCGGGGCCTTGCCAGCATGGGCGGGCTGTGCGTGTCCATGTCCGGTATCTACTGCGTGGCGGTCACGGCCCTGGGCGCGGTCAGCGACGGGGTGGAGCGGGTGCGCACCGCCCTGCCCTTTGACCCTTCGCTGCTCACCGGCATGCTCTTCGCCCCGGATATGGGCGGCTGGGCGGCGGCCAAGGAGCTGGCGGCCACCCCGGCCCTGGCGGCCTACACCGGCCTACTGGTGGCCTCCACCCTGGGCTGTCTCATCAGCTTCACTTTGCCCATCGCCCTGGGCAGCCTGCGCCAGCACGAGGTGATGGGCTTTATGCAGGGCATCGTGTGGGGCATCGTGGCCCTGCCCGCCGGCCTTGTGCTGGGCGGCCTGGTGGTGGGGCTGGACCCGGTGTCCCTGTTTCAGAACCTGTGGCCGGTGCTGGCGCTCTGCGGCCTGGTGGTGGCGGGGCTTGTGTTCTGGCCCGGCGGCTGCATCCGGGCGCTGGCGGTGTTCGGCGAGGCGGTGCGCATCCTGGGCATTGTGCTGTTCGGGGTGATGCTGCTGGGGGTGTTCCTCCCCTCCATCGCCTTTATCCCCGAGACCCTGGTGCAGGAGGCGCTGATGATCGTGTTCCGTATCATGGCAGTGGTCTGCGGGGCCATGGTGGCCAGCAGCATCGCGCTGTCCCGCTGCGGCGGGGCCATCAAGCGCCTGGCGGATAAGCTGGGCGTGAACGAATACGCGGTGCTGGGGTGCATGGCGTCGCTGGTGTCCACCGTGTCCATGCTGCCGCTGTATGGCCGCATGGACGTGCGGGGCAAGGTGATGAACGCCGCAGTGTCGGTGTCCGGCGCGTTTTTGATCGGCGGCCAGATGGCTTTTGTGTCCAGCGTGGGGGACAGCCGCTCGGTGGCGGCGTTCTTTGTGTGCAAAGGGCTGGCGGGCATCCTGGCGGCGGCGCTGGCGCTGCGGTTCACCAAAAACGCGCCGCCGGAGGCCGGCGCTTCCGTGCCCGAGGCGGCCTGATGCCCGTTTGCCTTTGCAAAGTGGAAGAGTTCTGTTATAATAAGAACAATAAACGCAGGAGTGGAGTGAGGATTTATGGCGGAAGACCGGAAAGAGCTGCTGGAAAAAATTTGGAGATCGCAGGACGAAGCCTACGATCTGATGTGTGAATACGATGCGCTGCCCCACCATTACGGCGATTTTATTTTGTATCAGGCGGAGGCGCATGTGGTCAGCCTGATCGCCCAGTATCCGGACGTGACGGTCACCGACCTGGCATTCATCACGCGCAAAAGCCCCAGCGCCTGCTCCCAAACGGTGCGTAAGCTGCGGGAAAAGGGCCTGGTGGAACAGGTGCGCAACCGGGACAACAACCGCCAGCTGAAATTGCAGCTCACCGAACTGGGCCAAAAGCTGCACAAGGGCCATGCGGAATTCAGCGACGACTGCCAGCGCCGCACCTTTGAAAAGCTGGACGAGTTCACCGACCAGGAGCTGGAGCTTTACCTGCGGGTGCAAAAGCGCATCAACGAAGCCTACACCGACGACGTGCGCCGCAGCCGGGACCGGTTCACCTAAAACAAAAATGGATAGCGGTATTCAAACAAGCCGTAACCTGAAAAGAGGTTTGCTGTTGAAAATGCCAGGACGGACAATTTTGGTCCGTTGCCTGCGTTTTCTCCAGTAAACCTCTTTTTGTATGATATTACAAAAAACAGAATCAATTTTTGTTCGAAACACAGAATCGGTAAAACTCACAAAAGAATTCCCTGAATCCCATTGACTTATTGTGGGAAAACGTATATTATAAAGCTGCAAAATAATTAAGCTACTTAAAAATTAAGGTAGCTTATGATGGCTGGCAAAGAGAAGAGGTTAAAAGCAGAAAACGGTTTTCTGCACAACAGATTTTTAAACGGAGGTATGAGATCGTGTTGAACATTGGAAACGCCATGAAGGAAGCCGAAGCGTATATCATCGAGATGCGCCGCTGGTTCCACCAGCACCCGGACCTTCCCCTGAAAGAAGAAAAAACGGCCCAGAAGATCAAGCAGGAGCTGGACAGCATAGGCATCCCCTATGAGGAGCTGCCCCCGAACTGCGGCCTGGTGGCCACGATCCAGGGCAAAGCAGGGGAGAAGGTCATCGCCGCCCGGGCAGATATCGATGCCCTGCCGGTCACCGAGGAGAGTGATGTTCCCTTTGTTTCTCAAAACGAAGGCGTGATGCACGCCTGCGGCCACGACGCTCACATCGCCATGCTGCTGGGCGCGGCCAAGGTGTTGAACGAGCATAAGGATCAGTTCAGCGGCACCGTAAAGCTGGTGTTCCAGGCTGCCGAGGAAGTTGGCCTGGGCGTTGAGGAAGTGCTGGAGTACTTTGAGAAGACCGGCGGCGTGGATCAGATCATCGGCCTGCACATCTGGAGCACCATCCCCGAGGGCGAGATCCTGCTGCACCCGGGCGCGGTGTTTGCAGGCGGCCGTTCCTTTGAGTGCAACATCCACGGCCAGGGCGGCCACGGCGGCCGCCCGGATCTGGCGAACGACCCCATCAAGACCGCCTGCGAGCTGGTGCAGAAGTTTGCTTCGATCCCTTCCAACCTGTACGACGTGATGGACCATTCGGTGGTATCCACTGGTACCATCCAGGGCGGAACGATCTACAACGCCATCCCCTCGGAAGCGAAGATCGGCGGAAGCATCCGTTACTTCAAAAAGGGCGGCGACGCGCTCATTGCGGAAAAAATGCGCCGCATCGCCAAAGGCGTAGGCGAGATGTACAACACCGAAGTGGAATTGAAGATCTCGGAAAGCCATGTGATCCCGGTTTATAACCAGCCCGATCTGATCCAGCGGGCACGGGCTCTGGTCAGCGAGGTGGAGGGCCTGGAGGTATCTGCCCAGACGGACCCTGTTTGCGCGGGCGATGATTTCTGCTTCTTGCTGGATAAGTACCCCGGATTTTTCGGCATCCTGGGCGCTGGCAGCAAAACCGGCGAAAGCTATCCCCAGCATCACCCCAAGTTCACCCTGGACGAAGCTTCCTTCCGCAAGGGCTCCGAGCTGATGGTGCGCTATATCCTGGACTATCTGCAGTGAGCGATCCCAAGAAATCGAAAAAAGGAGAAGAATCATGAGTACGGCACAAGCGCTGAAAACACAGCAGAAGAAAAAGTTTAAAATGCCGCATCTTTTCTGGATCATGATGGGGCTGCTGGTGGTGGCCAGCCTGTTGACTTACGTGATCCCTGCGGGCGAGTTTGCCACGGACGCAAACGGCAACATCCTGGGCGATCAATTCCACTATTTAGGCCATCAGACCCCGGTGAGCATCTGGGATATGCTGATGCTGATCCTCAACGGCCTGGTCAACTCCGGCACGGTGATCTGGACGGTGCTTTCCACCGGTGCGATGACTGCGGTAGTCATGTCCACCGGCGCCATTGACGAGCTGCTGAACTGGTCCATTTACAAACTGAAAGACAAAAGCGAAAACCTGCTGATCACCATCATGTTCGTTCTGATGGTCTATCTGGGCGGCTTTGGCGGCACCGACGCGCTGATCGCCGTGGTGCCCATTGGCGTGATCTTCTGCAAAAAGCTGAAGCTGGACCCCATCTGCGCCATGGGCGTGACTACTTATGCTACCCTGATCGGCTTCGGCACCGGCCCGACCAAGCAGTTCATCACCCAGATGATGATGGGCGTGCCTGTGTACGGCGCTTTCTTCACCATGTTCATCAGCATGAACTTCTTTATGCTGGTGGGTCTGTTCTTCCTGCTGCGCTACAAGAATAAGATCCGCAAAGACCCCACCAAGTCCCTGATGTGGGATGAAGGCTGGAACCCTGCCAAGATGACCGTGAGTGCGGAAGAGGAGGCCCAGCTGACCAAGGGCACCACCCTGTCCTGGCGCACCATCCTGATCCTGGCGCTCTTCCTGGGCCAGTACGGTATCCTGGTGGCCTATCCGCTGATCACCGGCGATACCGGCAGCATCATGACCCTGATGACCGCGCTGGCCATCGTGGTCGCTGTTGCAGCTGGCTTTTTGGGCAAGTTCTCCTTCGATAAGATCGGCGACGAGATCGCCAAGGGCCTGCAGAGCATGGTGTTCGTGGGCTTTGTGATCGGCCTGGCCATGGTCATGTCTCTGGTCATGACCGAAGGCCACATCATCCACACCATCGTGTACGTGATCACCCGCCCGCTGATGATGCTGCCCAAATCCATCGCCAGCATCGGCATGACCGCCGTGATCTCGGTAGTAAACCTGATCATCCCCTCTGCCACCTCCAAGGCCGCCATCCTGGTGCCCATCATCAAGCCCATTGCCGAGACCCTGAGCCTGGATCCCAACCTGGCCGTGCAGGCGTTCCAGTACGGCGACGGCTTCACCAACTTGTTCTCGCCTTTCCTGGGCTGGACCATTGGTTCCTGCGTGATGGCTGGCGTGCCCTATCCCAAGTGGTTCAAATGGGTCTTCCCCAAGGTGCTGCTGTTCCTTGCACTCTCCTTCGTCATCATGTTCCTGTTGACCGAGAGTGGCTGGACCGCTTTCTAAAAAAATTTTTGCTGCTGCCCCATCCTGGTTTGCATCCGGGATGGGGCAGAGGTAAAATAGTTCCCAGGAGGTATATACGATTATGAAATACGATTTTACTTCGATCATTGATCGAAAAGGAAAAGATGCCATCGCAGTGGACGTGGATGCCGGTATCGCATTGGGCTTTTTGGGTGCAAAAGATCAAAAAGTGCGGGAAGGGTTTGACGTGATCCCCATGTGGGTGGCGGATATGAACTTCCCCACCGTGCCCACCATCCCCGAAGCCATCATCGCCCGTGCCAAACACCCCGCTTACGGTTATTTCAATGCCACCGACGAATACTTTGATTCCATTATCCGATGGCACGAGACCCGCAACGGCGTCACCGGCCTGACCAAAGAGCACATCGGCTACGAAAACGGCGTGCTGGGCGGCGTGATCAGCGCTTTGAACGTGTTCTGCTCCAAGGGCGACAAGGTGCTGCTGCATTCCCCCACCTACATCGGCTTTACCAACAGCCTCACCAACAACGGTTACGACATGGTGCTCAGCCCCATGAAGAAGGACGAGGAAGGCGTTTGGCGCATGGATTTTGAGGACATGGAGGAGAAGATCCGCACCCAGAACATCCATGCCGCTGTCTTCTGCTCGCCCCACAACCCCTGCGGCCGCGTTTGGGAGCGCTGGGAGCTGGAAAAGGCGATGGCCCTGTTTGAAAAGTACGACGTGAAAGTGGTGTCCGACGAGATCTGGTCCGACATCATCCTGAAGGGCCACAAACACACCCCCACCCAGTCCGTCAGCGATTGGGCCCGGCAGAACACCGTGGCGGTGTACGCCCCCTCCAAGACCTTCAACCTGGCGGGCCTGGTGGGCAGCTACCACATCATCTACAACAAGACCATCCGTGACCGGGTGGAAAAGGAATCCTCGCTGCCCCACTACAACGACATGAACGTGCTGAGCATGCACGCTCTCATCGGCGCTTACAAGCCCGAGGGCTATGAGTGGTGCGACGAACTGTGCGAGACCATCACCGGCAACATCGACTACGCCTGTGACTACATCAAGGAGCACTTCAAGGGCGTGGAGGTCTCCAAGCCGGAAGGCACCTACATGCTGTTTTTGGACTGCACCAAGTGGTGCGAAGAGCACGGCAAGACCATCGATGAGGTGCAGCGCGCCGGCATCGAGGTGGGCGTGATCTGGCAGGATGGACGCATCTTCCACGGCCCCTGTGCCATTCGTATGAACCTGGCGCTGCCCCTTAGCCGTGTGCAGGAAGCCTTCGACCGTCTGGACAAATACGTTTTTAACGCCTGAACGGGAGCGGCGGCAACGCCGCTTTGACCCGTGCGGATATATTCTTCTTTTCTCTCTCTCACAACACAACGACCCCCGGGAAGGACTTGACAGCCGCCTTCCCGGGGGTCGTGTTTTTTGTTTATCTGCGCTGTTTCAGCAGGCTGACGCAGGCGCCCAGCACACCGCCCAGAATGGCGGGCAGCAGCCAGCACAGGCCCTCTTGGTACAGGGGCAGGGCTTTCACCACCGCCGCCAGCCCGGCGGGCAGCAGCCCGGCCCCGGCCAGGGCGTAGGGGATGCTCACCAGGGCGGTGAAGGCCACCGCTACCGGGTAGCACAGGGGCGCTTTACCGGTGGACCGGTGGGCAAGGCCCAGGGCGATCAGCACGATGGCCACCGGATAGATGGCGTTCAGGATGGGCACCGACACCGCCAAAATGGTGTCCAGCCCGGCGATGGAGATGAAGAAGCTGATGACCGCAAAGATGGCCACCCAGGCCCGGTAGGGGATGCGGGGCCATTGCAGGCTGAAATACTCGCTGCAGCAGCTGAACAGGCCGATGCAGGTGTTCAGGCAGGCGATCACGAAGATAAGGCCCAGCAGCACCGCACCCACCGGCCCGTACATCCAGGAAACCAGATTGGTCAGCACGCCGGCGCCGTTGGTGTAGTCGGCAAAGCTGCCGCCGCTCACCGCGCCGATGTGGGCCAGGGCGGCGTACACCGCCAGCAGCACCGCACCGGCGATCCAGCCCGCCCGGATGGTGTAGCGCACCACCGAGCGGTCGTCCTCCACGCCCTTGCTGCGGATGTTCAGGGCGATGACGATGCCGAAATTCAGGGCGGCGATGGTGTCCATGGTCTGGTAACCGTCCACAAAGCCCTGGGCCAGCACATTGCCGGTGTAAGCGCCGCTGGGGGCGCCGTAGCCGCCGGGGGCGTTTACCAGGCAGCCGATGACCACAACCAAGATCAGGGCCAGCAGGGTGGGGCCCAGCAGCTTGCCCAGCCGGTCGGTGAGTTTTTCCGGCCGGAAGGCCACCAGCATGGCCACCAAAAAGAACACGAAGGAATAGGCGGGCAGCACCCAGGCGGGGGCCTCCGGCCAGAAGGGGGTCACCGCCATCTCAAAGGAGGTGCTGGCGGTGCGGGGGATGGCGAGCCCCGGCCCGATGGAAAGATAGATCAGCAGGGTGAACAGCCAGGCAAAGCGCCTGCCCACGCGCCCGGCCAGCACCGGCAGCCCGCCGGACTGGGCCACCGCCACCACGCCCAGAATGGGCAGGCCGATGGCGCTCACCGCAAAGCCCGCCATGGCGAGCCAGGTGGAGGTGCCGGCCTGCGCGCCCAAAAAGGGCGGGAAGATCAGATTGCCGGCGCCGAAGAACATGGAAAACAGGGTCAGGCCAATAAAAAAGCTGTCCCGCTTGGATAACCGCTGCAAAACAAGGTCCCTCCTTCTCAAAACAGATGCACAGGATCGCGCAAAAAAGAATATTGTTAAAGTGTAGCACAAAAAAGAAAGGATGTCCACGCCGTGTTTTCCCAAAAAGAGGGAAGAAAACCGAAAAAGCGGGCCGGAACGTCCCCAAACAGGCGGTATTTGGGCAAAGGCCACAAACGGAAACGTTTTGCCTTTTGGATTTTTTGGCCGGAAAAGGCAAAAAAATACCGCTTTCATTTAGCCGAGTCCGAGCAAGGAAACTTTGGCCCTGGCTTACGTTTTTGGAGCCTAACAAACTCAAAGGGGCGCCCCAATACACCAAGTATTGAGGCGCCCCTTTTCATCTGTTTTGCTCTCAAAAACGAGGGCCAGGGCTGCGGTGCACCTGCGGCCCGGCGATTTTGCTGTAAATGCAAGGAAGAGCGACGAGTGGGCTGCGGGCGCGTCAAGCATGCGCCCGCTCTGCTTGACGCAGACCGCCCAGGCCGGTCACAGAGCCCACTGGGCTCTGCACGGCTTCGCCGCCCCGGCACCCTTGGTGGTTAGCTA
>CASEVW010000085.1 GCA_949291395.1 uncultured Oscillospiraceae bacterium
AAAAAGCCACCAGTCAACTGACTGATGGCTTTGGTCCGAGTGGCGAGAGTCGAACTCACGGCCTCTTGAACCCCATTCAAGCGCGCTACCAAACTGCGCTACACCCGGACGTCTTTCCGGTTTTGTTCACCGGCGACGTTGTTTATTATAGCGTATGCGTTCGGTTTTGTCAACATGGTTTTTCCTGTTTTTGGTTTTCATTAAAAATATTTTAAATATTCGAAAAATTACTGGGCATACTGTCCGTAAAGGGCGTACAATGTCCCGGAGCAAACCGAATAAAGCCCTGCAAAACAAAGGAGGCAAGACCATGAACCACCTGGATCATCTCACCGACCATCATTCCAGCCAGAATGCGGCGGGCGAAGTGGACCTGCCGGAACCCCGCCAGCCGGCGGGCCAGCCCCATCAGATCCAAAGAGCCAACGCCGGAGAAGGCATTCCCTCCCCCGACACCTACGCCACCTTCCTGGACGCAAGCTGGCACCGGCCGGGCGACGGCCTGCCGCCCATTCCCCGGGAAATACCGGATGAGGGCGGCTGCGGCTGCCCGATGGAGCCGGGCGAATAAACCGGCGGCCGGGTAATCCCGGCATCTCACAAAATAATAAGCAAGACCGCCGGGCGGCCCTTCCCTGATTTTGGAACGGTCCGCCCGGCTTTTCCCTGCTCCGAGGCCGCCCCGGCAAAAGCCCGACGACTTTTGCAAACGTTTACAGTTTCTTTGTTGGATAACCGGCACAAATCGGCTATAATGGAAAAAAAAGGCTGCGGGAGGCCCCAAAAAGCTCCCAGCCGTTTTAGGAGAAGAAAGGAATCGTTACATATGAAAAACTGGAAGGCGAAAGCCACCCTTGTTACACTGTTGGTGTTTGCGGTGTATGTGGTGTTCGAGCACCCCAACCTGAACCCCCTCTACCCCGAAGCGGCGTTCATGTACTGCGTGCTGCTCACCGTTTTTATGGCCATTTTTCAGCTGGATAAGCTGGGCCGGTTCGTTGTGGAGCAGGGCTCGGCGCCGGGGATGCCGGCGTCGGTGCGGTTTCATCGGGCCGCCAACGGCCGCCGCTGGCCGCTGATCGTGGTGGCGGTTGTCTGGGGCGTTTACCTGCTGGTATGCGCCGGGTCCAGCGTGTTGTTCCAGGTGAACGCCTACCGGGATCAGATGCCCGAGCTGATCGAGATGGACTTTGCCACCGATTTCAACACGGTGGACACCAGCCAGCTGCCCATCGTGGACTACGACATGTCCAAGAAGCTGGCGGACAAAAAGCTGGGCGAGCGGCCCAGCCTGGGCAGCCAGGTGACCCTGGGCGAACCCACCCTGCAGCAGGTGGACGGCCAGCTGCTGTGGGCGGTGCCCACCTACCACTCCGGCTTTTTCAAGTGGATCACCAACCTGGAAGGCACGCCGGGTTATGTGATCGTATCCGCCACCGATCCCCAGAACGTGCAGTATGTGGACGGCTACCAGATCAAGTACCAGCCGGGGGCGTACCTGTGGCAGGAGCTGCTGTTCTATGCCCGCTTTACCGCCGCCCCCTTCAACGGTCTGACCGACTACAGCTTCGAGCTGGACGACAGCGGCCAGCCCTACTGGGTCATTACCACTTATAAATACACCCGTGGCTTTGCGCTGCCGGAGGCCACCGGCGCCGTGGTGATGAACTGCACCACCGGCGAAAGCGAGACCTACGCCATCGACGAGCTGCCCCAGTGGGTGGACCGTGTGCAGCCGGAGGATTACATCATCACCCAGCTGAACAACAAGGGCAAGTACATCCACGGCTATCTGAACTTCAGCGACAAGGACAAATTCCGCACCAGCCCCGGCGAGACCATCATCTACAACAACGGCAACTGCTACCTGTTCACCGGCCTCACCAGCGTGGGCGGCGACCAGAGCGCCATCGGCTTTGTGATGGTGGACATGGTCACCAAGGAGCCCCGGCTGTATCCCATCAGCGGCGCCACCGAGCAGGCGGCCCAAAGCTCTGCCGAGGGCGAGGTGCAGCAGTACGGGTACGACGCAGCCTTCCCGCTGATCATCAACCTGAACGGACAGCCCACCTACTTTATGACCCTGAAGGACGAAGAGGGCCTGATCAAAAAGTACGCCTATGTGTCGGTGGAGGATTACCAGACCGTGGGCGTGGGCGACACCATTGAAGAAGCCCGGCTGAGCTACGAAAAGGCCATGCGGGCCAGCGGCAGCGTTGCGGTGGGCAACGTGAACGGCGAAGCCACCCAGCTCACCGGCACCATCGCCCGCATCGGCAGCGAGTACAACAGCAGCGGCACCACCTATTACATGGTGATCGCCGAGCGGCCGGAGCTGCTGTTCAGCGTGCAGGGCAGTCTTTCGGACGAGCTGGCCCTGACCCGTGAGGGCGACAGCGTGCAGGTGACCTTCTACCAGCGGGAGAGCGGTACCCAGGAGCTGACGGCTTTCGACAACCTGGAATTCACCCAGCAGGCCGCCGGTTAAACGGACAGCGCTGCCTATCTTAAATATTATTGGAGAACACCCTTGATATGAAGAAAGCCGCAGGCTCTTGTTTGAGCCCGCGGCTTTTCGATACGGAGTTGATACATAATTATAAAGGCTCTGTTGTCCCCTATTATTTTTTAAAGCAGCACCACCTCAAATCGAGGTGGCGCTAAACAAAGTGGATATCCAGGGTGGGATCGTAAATGCGGCCCGTGGCCCGTAAAGATGGCGTCGATCTTCTCTCTTTTAAGATCATAGAGGCGCAAGCAGCCATCTCACACATCCAGCTGTGCTTTGGGGTTAAAACGGATCTTATCGATGGGTCCCGCATCCCGGAAACACAGGGCCAGGCCGTTGCGGGCCAGGCCCGGGTGCTCCAGCATGTAAACCTGCCCCATGTTCCAGGTCAGCTGCCACATCTCCTCGGGGATCTCGCCTTTTTTGCGTTCCAGATAGGCGGTGTCCGCGGCGTACAGATCCACCAAAATGGGGCCAAAGGACTTGAACTTGGGGTTGGCATAGGGGCCAGGGACGATGTCCTTGTTTTTGCGCACCGGGCCAAGGCCGTTGTAAGTGCAGCCGATCAGCAGACGGGTGCCCAGCTCCCAGCCGCGGGCTTTGCCCAAAGCGGTAGGATAGCATTGCAGCACTACCGCATCCATGTCCTCGGTATGGCACGTCACCAGCAGCGGATCGGTGGAAACGACCACCGCCGTTTGGATGTCGCCGTCATTCATCTGCATTTGGATGTAGCTCTTGCTGTCCACATTGCTGGCCACCGCAAATCGGATCGATTGGAATATTTCCGGCCGCAGTTTTTTCAGCTTTTTCATATCCAGTTCAAACAGGCCGGGGTTATATGCGCCCGGCCGAAAGACGTTCTCTTTTTTATAGTGCCCATAAGGATTCAGCTTCTCGATCTTTTCTTTCAGTCCCATACAGCATTCCTCCTCGTATAATACGTTTCAAAGTTAATAGTTTCAGGTAAGCTCTGCTTTCAGCATATCACAAGGCCGGGCCGGATAATAGCCAAAAAGTTGTTTTTTGCGGTAATATTTTTGTGTTCTTGCGTTTGGGGCTTGTTTTTGGGTTGTAAAACGGTTTCGCTGGCTGCTGTTTTGTGCATTCTTTATCGCAGCTGGTTCGTTATTACCTTTAATTTACTACAAAAAAGAGAGACCGGCAACCCTTTGGGGCCACTTGGTCTCTCTTTTTTCTTTAAGGTGTATTTTGCAAAAGCAGGCGTAACTCGCTCCCCTGCCCCGCCTTTACCGGGTCTCCAGGATCTTGCCGTCCACGGACAGGGTCACTACCTGCCAGGGGATGCACTTGCCGCTGTTTTGCAGCGCCTTTTTGACGGCCTGCTCCAGCCCGCCGCAGCAGGGCACTTCCATGCGCAGCACCGCCACGCTCTGGATGTCGTTGGCCTGCAAAATGGCGGTCAGCTTTTCGCTGTAGTCCACGCTGTCCAGCTTGGGGCAGCCGATCAGCGTCACCCGGCCCTGCATGAAGTCCTGGTGGAAGTTTACATAGGCGTAAGCGGTGCAGTCGGCGGCCACCAGCAGCTTGGCCCCCGCAAAGAAGGGCGCGTTCACCGGCACCAGCTTGATCTGGCAGGGCCACTGGGCCAGCTGGGAGGGCACTTCCTGCCCGCGGGCGGCGGCCGGTGCGCTTTCGCCGCGCTCAAACCGGCGCATCTGATGCCCCGGGCAGCCGGCGGGCTGCTGGCCCGCCTCACTGGCCTGCTCCTTGTTCCGGCGGGCGGCCTGCACGGCGGCTTCGTCATAAGCAGCGGCCTCCCGCTCCACAAAGGTGATGGCCCCGGTGGGGCAGGTGGGCAGGCAGTCTCCCAGGCCATCGCAGTGATCGTCCCGCAGCAGCTTTGCCTTGCGGTCCACCATCCCGATGGCGCCCTCGTGGCAGGCGGCGGCACAGGCGCCGCAGCCGTTGCACTTTTCTTCATCAATCTGAATGATTTTGCGGATCATGACTCATCGCTTCTCCTTTTTCTTGGCTTTGCAGGTTTAGTATACTATGTTTTTCGGGCAAAAGGCGTTGGTATTCCAACAAAACTGTCAAAAAAATGCCTTTTCGCTCTCCTGCCGGGCCGTTCCCCCACTCTTTCTTGTAAAGCCGGAGACATCGCTTCTCTTAGAAAAAACAGCCTAAAAGCCCGCTCTGCCAATTAAGTCAAAGCGGGCTTTCTCATTCTTATGCTGTGTTTGCGGCTCACACGTGCCGGTCTTTGTAGTAATATTTCAGATCCCGGTCTGTGATGGGGCGGATCACCTTGCAGGGGTTGCCCGCCGCCACCGTGTTGGGCGGAACGTCCTTTACCACAACGCTTCCCGCCCCGATGACGGAATTTGCGCCGATGGTAACGCCCGGGCAGATGGATACATTCCCGCCGATCCACACATTGTCCTCAATGACCACGGCAAAGGAGTACATCTCCCCATTTGGCCGCAGCTTGTAGTGCACCGGATGCCCGGTGGAGGAGATCATCACGTTGGGGCCGATGAGCACCCCGCTGCCGATGGTGATCTTGTAGTCGTCCACCAGGGTCAGGTTGGAGTTGATGTACGTTCCTTTGCCGATGGTCACAGTCTTGCCAAAGGCACAGGTGAGGGGCGGTTCGATCCAAACGCCCTCCCCCACCCCGCCAAAGATCTGGGGCAGCATCTCGTTGCGCTTTTCGCACTGGGAAGGGTGCATATGGTTAAAGTCAAAACACAGCCCACGGGCCTTTTTCTGCGCTTCCATCGCCTCTTTGGTATCCGTCCAAAGCAGGCCCTGGGCTTTTCGTTCTTCCATTGTCATATTGCGTTCTCCTGATCGGTCCGCTCATACGGTCACTTGTTTTACTCGATGCTCGGGCCCCGGCTCACAGCCGGAAGCGGACCGCCACCCGGTGGCCGGTCTCGGCGCTGACATGGTACGGCTCTTCCACGTCGCTGCCCCAGCTGTCGATGCCGCCCACGCCCCGCATGGCCCCGTACAGGCACAGGTGGGTGTGGCAGGTGCAGCCCAGGTCCTCCCGGTGGTCGGCGGCTTCCAGCTCCAGCGCCGTGTGGGGCAGGGCGGAAAATGCAAAGGGCTCGCCGTCCATCACCAGTTCCAGCGCGGCGTCGGTGTGGCCGGCAGCGGTTTGCCGGTGCAGCCTTACCGCCTGGGTGTTCACATGGCAGCCGCAGTCCTGCGGGACCAGATAGTCCGGGATGTGGGGCGTTTCGCTGTGGGCGCCGAACAGCCCGCCTTTACAGCGGTCAGGGTAGGTCTCGCCCGAAAGGCCGGTCCAGTCCACCCGGCCCAGCGGGGCGGGGGTGGTCAGCCGCACGCCGAAGCAGGGCAGCTCCGGCAGGCCGGGC
>CASEVW010000086.1 GCA_949291395.1 uncultured Oscillospiraceae bacterium
CGCCAGCACGGTGGTGGAGCCGTTGGCTCCCAGGGCGGCCGCCGCACCCGCCGCCACAAAGGGACAGAGCAGGGCGCCGCAGGCATAGCAGCTGTGCATGGCGTTCATGCCCCGGGTGCGGTCGGGCACGTTGTCCCCCACCAGGATGGTGCAGGCGTTCAGGGAACATCCCTTGGCCAGACCCACCAGCCCGAAAGCCGCCGCCAGCAGCCACACCTGGCCGGAAAGCCCCATCAGCGCATAGCCGATGGTGTACCCGGTGCCCAGGATGAGCACGGTGGTTTTCAGGCCCAGGCGGGCGGGCAGCACCCCCGCCAGAAAGGCCGCCACCAGGTTGCCCACGCTCATCACCGAGAGCAGGGTGCCGGTCACGCCGTAGGCCAGGCCGTACTGCTGCTGCAGCAAACTGACCACCACGCCGCTGCTGATGGCGCAGATGCCGCTGAGGAAAAACGCCGCAAAGCCCACATTCCGGGCCCGCTGGGATGCGCTGTTCATAAAAGGATCAACTCCCATTAAAAAACCACGCGCAAAAACCGGTACGGCTCTGCGCGTGGAAAAATTCAGTTCTGCGGACCTGCCGTTCAGCCCTGCAGGTGGATGTGCTGGGGAACGCCGTTGATGTAGATGGGGGTGAGCTCCGCCTGGATCAGGGGCCGGGCGTACCGCTCAAAGTTTTCGTTCACATGCATGCCGTCGTCGGTGATCCAGCTGGAAGGCACGCACTTTTCCTGGTTGGCCACGTCGGCCACGTTCACGGTGGTGGTCTCGGTGCGGTAGGGCATGTCGGACAGACGCACGATGCCGCACATCTTGCCGGTCTGGCCGTTGAAGGCCGCCTCCACCGCCGCGCCGCCTACCTGATAGGCCTCGGTGATGTCGGTGCGGCTGGCCAGGTGGGAAGCGCACCGCTGCAGGGTGGAAAATTCGATGGCGCGGGTCTTGCAGCCCAGGCGCACCCGGATCAGGTCGGCCAGGTAACGGCTGGTGCCGGACAGAATGGCCTTGTGGCCGAAAGCGTCCAGCTGACCGGCGGTGCTTACCAGGTCGCACAGGAACACGCCGTCCTTGTTCTTCACGCCTTCGCTGGCGGCAATGATGACGTTCTTGCGCTCGGCGGTCAGGGCGGCCACCTTGTTCAGGAACACTTCCTCGTCAAAGGTGCGCTCCGGCAGCAGGATGATGTCCGGCCCGGCGCTGTCGCTGCCGGCGG
This sequence comes from uncultured Oscillospiraceae bacterium, assembly GCA_949291395.1. Lineage (GTDB taxonomy): Bacteria > Bacillota > Clostridia > Oscillospirales > Ruminococcaceae > Allofournierella. Next base: position 1,214 of record CASEVW010000086.1, read on the forward strand.
CCAGGGATGCCGCGGCGGCCAGCCAGCCGGTGTGGCGGCCCATGATCTCGGCCACCGTCACGCTGCGCAGGTCGTAGACGCTGGAATCGCAGATGACTTCCTTCAGGATGGTGGCAATGTACTTGGCCGCGCTGCCGTAGCCGGGGGTGTGGTCGGTGCCCATCAGGTCGTTGTCGATGGTCTTGGGCACGCCGATGAACCGGATGGGGCTGTTCTTGGCAGCGCCGTAAGCCGCCAGCTTGGCGATGGTGTCCATGGAGTCGTTGCCGCCGATGTACAGCACCGCGCCGATGGAATACTGTTCAAACAGGCCGAACAGGGTCTGATAGGGCTTTTCGTTCACGGCGGGGTCGGGCAGTTTGCACCGGCAGCTGCCCAGAAAGCTGGAAGGGGTGCGCTTGAGCAGCTCAATGGCCATCTTGTCGCTGAGCTGGTCGTTCAGGTCCACGATGCGGCCTTCCAGCAGGCCATCGATGCCGTACTGCATGCCGTACACATGCTGGGCGCCAAAAGCCCGGGCGCTCTCAAACACGCCGGCCAGACTGGAGTTGATGACGGCGGTGGGGCCGCCGGACTGCCCTACAAGCAGATTGAATGCCATAAGTGTTTCACCTTCTTTGGGTTGTTTCCGCGCGCAAAACGGCGCGCACAGTTCTCTATTCTATATTGTATGTGATAGAGGTTCAAAAGGCAAGCTTTTTACGCGTTGCCCAGGGCGTACCGCTCAATGGCTTCGGCCACGCCGTCATGGTTGTTGTCGGCGGTGATCACGTCGGCCACGGCCTTCACTTCGGGGAAGGCGTTGCCCATGGCCACGCCCAGCCCTGCCATCTGGATCATGGCCAGGTCGTTGCCGCTGTCGCCGCAGGCCATCACCTGGTCCCGGCGCAGGCCCAGTTCGGCGGCCAGGGCCATCAGACCCCGGCCCTTGTTCACCCCGGGGGCGTTCACTTCCAGGTTGTCCTTCACGCTGCTGGTGGCGTCCACGTCGGGGCAGGCGGCCAGCACCGCCTTTTCGGCAGCGTCCCGGGTCTCGGTGTCAGCATACAGGATGCTGAACTTCTCCACTTCGCCGGGGCGGGTGCGGATCAGTTCCGCCAGGTCGGGAACCAGCACCCGGCTGGCCCGCACATAGGGCAGCAGTTCCGGCGGGCAGCAGCGTTCCACCTCGGCAGCGGCAGCCTCGTCGGTGCAGCATTCCCCGTTCACAAACAGGCTGAACGCCCCGCCGAAAGGCCGCAGCACGTCCAGCACCTTCAGGGCCTGGTCGGTCTCAAAGGGCAGGGTGACCACCGGGCGGCCGGTGGCCAGTTCCACCACGCTGGCCCCGTTGGAGGTCAGGGCGTAGCGCACACCCTCCATGTGCAGGAATTCTTCCGGCACGCCGGTCACCGAGCGCCCGGTGGCGGGGATCACGTCGATGCCCGCGTCCAGGGCGGCGCGGATGGCTGCCAGAGTGCGGGGAGAAATGTGTTTCTGATCGTCAAAAACCGTGCCGTCCAGATCCAGCGCGATCAGGCGGATGTCCTGCATGATGCTGCCTCCTTGCGGGCCCGGCGCCAGGGGAGCCGGGCGGCCAAACTTAGTCATTTTATACAAAGATTGTACCGCATATTTTGTTGGTTTGCAACCGCCGCCCTTGCCTTTTTCCGCCCCGGCGTGCTACACTGTTGCACAGGAGTAAAAGGGAAGAGAAGGGACGCTGGATGGAGAAAAAGACCGGGGCCCGGCTGTGGCCGCTGGACGCTTTGCGGGGGCTGGCCATGGTGAACATGGTGGCCTATCACGGCATGTATGACTGGGTGTATGTGTTCGCGCAGAAATCATCCTGGTACGACATCTACGCCCCCGGGTGCCATGTGTGGCAGCAGTATATCTGCTGGAGTTTTCTGCTGCTGGCGGGGTACAGCTTCAACCTTTCCCGCCGCCCGCTGAAGAACGGCCTCATCGTGGCGGGGTGCGCCCTGGTCCTCAGCGCGGTGACGGTCCTGTTCATGCCGTCGGAAGCCATCTGGTTCGGGGTTCTGCATCTGGTGGGATGTGCCATCCTGCTGTGCTGCGCCGCCCGGCCGCTGCTGGAAAAGATTCCTCCCGCTGCGGGTCTGGCGGCGTCGGCGGTGGTGTTTTTCCTCACCAACCGGCTGCCCTGGGGAGAACTGGGGTTCGAGGGACTGCGGCTGGTGCGTCTGCCGGATTCGCTGTACGCGGCCAATCTTTTCTGGCTGGGGCTGCCGGACCTGACAAGATTTACCTCCGCCGATTATTTTCCCCTGATCCCCTGGCTGTTTTTGTTCCTGTGCGGGTATTTTCTGGGGCGGATGCGCCTGCCCGTGCCAAAAGGGGAAGCCCCCGCGGCCCTGCGCCCGCTGTGTTTTGCGGGGCGGCACAGCCTTTTGGTGTACATGCTGCACCAGCCGGTGGTGTACGGCGGGCTGTGGCTGATGCTCAATTTGTAAACTTTATGAGAATTTGGTCGAACTGGCGAAAACGTGGTTGACAGCCGGGCTTTTCATATAGTATACTTCTATTTACTGGTTGATTAGAAATTTTTGACCGGCAAACTCCTGTCTAAAGACCAAGGGAGGGATAAAGATGTCGGAGATCCGTGTCAAGGAGGGCGAATCCCTGGAGAGCGCCCTGCGCCGTTTCAAGCGCAGCACCGCTCGCAGCGGTGTCCTGGCCGAAGTGCGTAAGCGCGAGGCGTATGAGAAGCCTTCTGTGCGCCGCAAGAAGAAGTCCGAAGCCGCCCGCAAGCGCAAGTATAAGTAAATTTCGGCAAAGGCGGACGAGCGCCGCCCTTTGATGCCCGTGTTTACAAAAGGAACGGCAAAGCAGACCCGCCAAGGCGGGTCTGCTTTTTGCTTTGTGGCTTTTGGGCAGACGGGTGTCTGCCGGTTGGTTTTTTCTTTTTGTGTCCGGCTGACGGGGAAACGGCTGCCAGCCGTTGGGTTGCTCCTTTTTGACGCCAAAAAGGAACAACCACACGGCAGACTCTCGTCTGCCAAAAAATCACTGACTTTTGATCGGCTCAACAGCCGATATAATCAAGGAGCCTGACCATGCTTCTCACACCTGAGATCATCTTCCAACATGTGGAATCCATCACCCCGGAAGTCCTGCAAAACATGGGCATCCGGGCACTGGTGCTGGATGTGGACAACACCCTCACCGGCGACGGCAGCCAGCAGCTGGACGATTCCGTCCAGGCCTGGCTGGATACCATGCGCGCCGCCGGTATCTCTTTGACCATCGTGTCCAACAACACCGCCAAGCGGGTGCGTCCCTTTGCGGGGCGGGTGGGCCTGGCCTTTGTGCCACTGGCCTGCAAGCCTCTGCCGGTGGGGCTGTTTGTGGCCCGCCGCCGTCTGGGCGTGCCCCGGTCCGCCATGGCCATGGTGGGGGACCAGATCTTCACCGACCGTCTGGCGGCGGGGCTGTTCGGCATCCGCTGCCTGTATGTGCTGCCCCGCACCCCCCACGACAAAAACAAGGTGGTGCGTCTCAAGCGCAAGCTGGAAAAGCCCTTTGTGCGGCGATACTACGAAAAAGGCGGTGTGACCCATGAATGATACCCCGCGTTTCGGCACGGCGGGCCTGTCGGACAGTTTCAAGGCGTCCGGGGGCAAGACCCCGGCGGACATTGCCCGCTTTACCGCCGGTTTCGGCCTGACCGCCTTCGAGTACCAGTGCGGCCGGGGCGTGCGCATCAGCGCCGAGCGTGCCGCCGAACTGGGCGCGGCCTGCGCCGCCAACGGCATCGTGCTTTCGGTGCATGCGCCCTACTACATCAGCATGAGCAGCCTGGAAGAGGAAAAACGCCTGCACAGCGTGGATTATCTGCTGCAAAGCTGCGCCGCCGTCAAGGCTATGGGCGGGCGCCGGGTGATCTTCCACACCGGCAGCTGCGGCAAGCAGAGCCGGGAAGCCGCCCTGGAAAAGGCTCTGGATACCCTGACCCGGGCCCAGAAAGCCGTGGACGAGGCGGGGTACGGCGACTGCATCCTCTGCCCCGAGACCATGGGCAAGGTGGGCCAGCTGGGCACCCTGGAAGAAGTGCTGGCCCTGTGCCAGGTGGACAAGCGCATCACCCCCTGCATCGACTTCGGGCATCTCTACGCCCGCAGCCGTGGCCAGGACCTGGCCGACCCCGAAGGTGCCGGGTATGCCGCCTTGCTGGACCGGCTGGAGGAAGCCCTGGGGGATGAGCGGGCGAAGAACTTCCACGCCCATTTTTCCCGCATTGCCTACACCGACGGCGGCGAGAAGATGCACCTGACCTTTGCCGATACCCAGTACGGCCCGCCCCACGAACCCCTGATGAAACTGCTGAAGCAGCGGGGGTTGTGTCCCACTATTATCTGCGAATCCGCCGGTACGCAGGCGGAGGATGCGGCCACACTGCGCCGGGCGTTCGAAGAGGCTTGAATGGCAGACGGCAGTCTGCCGATGTGTTGTTCCTTTTTGACGTCAAAAAGGAACCGAAAAACCGCCACCGTTTCGAGGCGGTGGACGCCGACCAGGGCTGCGGCCCTGGACCCGGGGTGTGCGGCCACCTTGCGACGGCCTACTCAGGCCCTGGGGGGCCTGAGCAAGGAATGGATTTAAAAGGCGTTGCCGAAAGGTCTCTGCTCAGAAGCCGTTACCGGGAAATGGTTTAAAAAAATTCCTTGTTCACCGGGCCCCAGCCCGGTGAATAGGCCGTCGTCAGGTGGCCGCATCTTGGGGTCTGGGGCCGCAGCCCCAGCCGGCGGCCGCCGCATCGGAACGGCGGGCCCTTTTCGCTTCCTTTTCGGGCACGAAAAGGAAGGAGTATCCGGCAAACTGCCGCCTGCCTGAAAAAGACAAGCCCAAAAAACCAAGAATCAAGGCCGAATTTTCGGCCCCAAACCCCCATTTTTTACGTTTGTGTGCTCCAAAACACTTGCAATACGCCAAGTTTTCGGGTAAAATATCAACAGGTATGTTTTATTTGCATCAACTTTAATTCTACAATCGGAGGAATCCATTTATGATCTCTGCAGGCGAATTCCGTAACGGCGTTACCTTTGAGCAGGACGGCCAGGTTCTCCAGGTCGTTGAGTTCCAGCACGTCAAGCCCGGCAAGGGCGCCGCTTTCGTGCGCACCAAGACCAAGAACGTCATCACCGGTTCCGTGGTCGAAACCAGCTACAACCCCACCGCCAAGTTCCCCCAGGCTTTCATCGAGCGCAAGGAAGTGACCTACAGCTACGAGGACGGCGACCTGTATCATTTCATGGATAACGAGACCTACGATGATATCCCGGTCAGCGCTGCCGACGTGCCGGAAAACTTCAAGTTCTGCAAGGAGAACGAGATCTGCAAGCTGCTGTCCTACAAGGGCAAGGTCTTCAGCGTGGAAATCCCCAACTTCATCGAGCTGGAGATCACCGAGACCGAACCCGGCTTCAAGGGCAACACCGCTACCAACACCCTGAAGCCCGCCAAGGTTGAGACCGGCGCCGAGATCCGCGTGCCCCTGTTCATCAACGAAGGCGACAAGATCCGCATCGATACCCGCACCGGCGAGTATATGGAGCGCGTCAACTGATTTTTGTGCCTGAGCCGGGCCGCGGGTCTGCCGCGCCCGGCTTTTTGCACCCCTTGGGGTGCGCAGATTGTGCAATATAAAGGAGGTACCCCCCTATGGCTATGGACCTGAACGCCAAGGCCGCCTACATCCGCGGCCTGATGACCGGCATGGAATTTGACCCCAACAGCAAGAACGGCAAGATCATCGCCGCCATGATGGACCTGCTGGAAGAGATGGCCGCCACCGTCACCGAACATGACCAGGCTCTGGACCAGGCGTTCGATGAGCTGGACGCCATCGATGAGGACCTGGACGATCTCACCGACGCCCTCTTCGGCACCGAAGAAGACGACGAGGACGAGGATGCCGAGTACGAAGTCACCTGCCCCAACTGCGGCACCGTGACCGCTGTGGACGAGGACACCCTGCTCAGCCAGGAACTGGTCTGCCCCAACTGCGGCGCGGCCTTTGACATCGAACTGGCTCCCGAAGACGGCGAGGAAGAAGCTCCCACCGAAGAATAATCCCGGCCTTTTCAGCGCCCCGGCCCCGCTTTCTGCGGGCGCGCCGGGGCGCTTTTGCTTTGCCGTGTGTCATGCCGCGAAAGGGGATTGCTCATGTTCCGGACTCTCCAGCTGATCCTGCCCGTCCTGGCCGCCCTGCTGTTTTTGTGGTGCGCCGGGTGCTGTGTGCTGGGCACATTGCGTCCCGCCACCCTGCGGCCGCTGCCTTCCGGCGATACTCTGCCCCGCTGGACCTGGGGTCACGCGGCGGCAGTCTGCCTGGTCATCGCCCTGGTGTGGCAGGGCATCTTCTGGGCGGCGGCCCTGGTGCGGTATCCCGACCTGGACCCGGTGGCCGCCCTGCAGGCCCAGTACTTCGGCAATACCGATGCCCGACACTATGTGGACCTGGCCCAATATGGGTACGGGGCGGGGGAGGCGTTCCCCGAACAGTACCTGATGATCGTGTTCTTTCCGCTGTTTCCGGCGCTGCTGCGGCTGCTGAACCTCTTTGGCTGGTTCGACTGGTATGTGCTGGCCCTGGCGGTGCAGGTACCCCTCTTTGCCGCCGCGGGCGCCAATCTGTACTTGCTGCTGGCCGGACGGTTCGGCCACGACCGCGCCCGGTGGGCGCTGGCCTTCGCGGTGACGGGCCCGGGGTGTCTGTTTTTCTTCGCTCCCATGACAGAAAGCCTGTTCCTGCTCCTGTCCACCGCCTATGTGCTGCTGCTGGAACGCCGCCGCTGGGCTTTGTGCGGGCTGGTGGGCCTGCTGGCCGCCCTGACCCGCGCCCCGGGCGGGCTTTTGTGCGGGGTGGCCATGCTCTGGCTGCTGGGCCGGGCGTTCTGCCGCAAACCCGCCCCGGGATGGGGAGCGGTGCTGGCGGTGGCGGGGCCCCCTGCCGGGCTGGGGCTGTACTTTGCCCTGAACCGGGCGGTGTACGGCAACCTGTTCCAGTACTCGATTTACCAGAAAGACCACTGGAACCAGGCCCTGGGACTGTTCACCAACACGGTGGGGTATCATCTGCGGTATCTGGTCCAATGGTGGGACGACAACCGCACCGCCGCCGTGTACATCTGTGCCGCGGCGCTGGCGGCCATCTTCCTGGTGCTGGTGCTGCTGGCTCTCACCGCCCGGCAGCTGCCGCCCCATTATCTGGGCTATGCCCTGGCCTACTTCGCTCTCACAGCGGGGACTACCTGGGCCATCAGTCTGCCCCGGTACTTTTCTGCCTGTTTCCTGCTGCCGGTGCTGCCTGCCGTGCTGCTGCGCAAAAACAGCCTGCGGGCTGCCGCGCTGACGGTCTGGGTGGGACTGGGCGCGGTGTATACCCTGCAATACTTTGCCCAGGGTCCTATTTACTGAGAATATGGCGACAGCCGCCCTCCCGCAAAAGGGGAGAGCGGCTGTTTTGCACCGGGAAAACGTCTGTTTGTGGAAAACTTCGGAGCCGGGAGCGGCGGGCTCTGTGTTATGGAAACTTTACGGGATAAACAAGGAAACTCCGCAGAAGTTGACTCAGTCGCCGGGAGCGGCGGGCTTTGTGTTATAGAAATTTTACGGGAAAAACAAGGAAACCCCGCTGCACCAGAGGTACAGCGGGGTTTTCAACCATTTGCGATCGGAAAAATTATTCCGGCTGGATAGCGCCGGTGGGGCAAGCACCTTCGCAAGCGCCGCAATCGATGCAGGCAGAGGCGTCAACGACAGCCTTGTCGGCCATGCTGATCGCACCCACGGGGCAGGTGTCAACGCAGGCGCCGCAAGCAACGCATTCGCTGGTAACGGTATGAGCCATGGTGATACTCCTTATCTCCGTGCATAGTGTATTGCACGGCGGCCGCTTTGCACGGTGGGACGGTACGCCGACACGCAGAACACCGCGAAAATCACGGTCTCTGCGTTTTTATTATTGTAGCACCGGGCACTGGGGTTATTCAAGCCTAACTTGGTGATTTTATGCACAAAACCCCTGCGAAGTGCACAAAAAAGAGTTGCATTGACGCAACTTTTTACATTTTCCCATCAAAGGGCGGCTAAAATATACCACGGTGCAAGCGGCGGGCCGCTTGCGTGGCGGGTGGCGGATGTGGTATACTTCTGGTAAGAAGTTTTCACCAAAAAATCACCCCTGTGCGCGGATACTTTGGGTATATTGCCGGGGCGTGGTGCCGTATTCCGCCCGGAACGCCCGGTAGAAGTTGGCATAGTCCCCGAACCCGCAGTACCCGCAGGCTTCATTGGGGGCCACGCCGCCCGCCAGCAGCTGTTTGGCAATGAGCAGGCGTTTCTGCAGGATGTAGCGGTGTACGGTGGTGCCCACCTGGGCGTCGAACTTGCGCAGCAGGTGGTATTTGCTGATAAAGAATTTTTCCGAGAGCATGTCCAGGGTCAGCGGCTCGTTGTAATGCTCGTTGATGTAGGCCAGCACCGCGTCCACCACCCGGTCGGTGGAGCAGTCGGCGGTTTTCTGGCCGCGGCGGTCGGCGGCCGCCCGGTTCAGTTCCACCAGCAGGGAAACCAGACACCCGGTGGCCAGCAGGTCGTCGCCGTAGCCTTCCCGGGCGTGGAGTTCGCCCAGGGTCTCCAGCTTCTGGCGGATGGCCGCGCTGGATGCCCCCGGCAGCCGCAGCAGGTTGGTGTGGCCGGGCACGGTGGTGTCGAAACACCGGGTCAGGCTGGTGCGGGCGCTGGACAGCCGCTCCAGATACGGCCGCGCCACCCACAGCACGATGCGCTCGTAGGGTTCGGTGTCGGTGGCAATGCGGGCCTGGTGCAGTTCCAGGGGGCTGACCAGCATGATGTCCCCGGGGCGCATTTTGTAGAGATGGTTCTCCACGATATAACTTACCTGACCGCGCAGCAGCAGGTAGATCTCATAGAAATCGTGATGATGCAGCGCTACTTCGTTCATGTAGGTGCTGCGGTAGCGGTACACCTCAAAGTCCGATGTGATCATTGTCTGACGGCGGGTGTAGGGCTGGAATGTTGCTGACATTTGGAGGCCTCCTGTGGTGAAGGCTCCCCTGTGCAAGGGGAGCTGGCGGCCGACAGGCCGACTGAGGGGTTGTTTTATTTCTTGGCAGACGGCAGTCTGCCGGAGAGTTGTCGCTTTTTTCCGCCAAAAAGCGACGGAAAAACCGCCACCGTTCCGATGCGGCGGCCGCCGCATCGGAACGGCGGGCCCTTTTCGCTTCCTTTTCGGGCACGAAAAGGAAGGACTATCCCGGCAAGATGTCGTTCCCAAGGAAGCCGGGAACGGATTAAAAACCATTGCCCGGAAGCGGCGTTTTGCGGGCGCAAACTCTTTTGGCACCCACATTTCGGAACCATTCGTCCCAGCGGGATTTCTTCTTTGATTGTACCGCAATTTTCGCAATCTTTCAAGCAATTCCGTCAATTTAACTTGTAAAAAGAAAATCGTATACTAGGGGCAGAACGACAGGCGGGAATGCACCGTCCGCCGGCCCCTTCAAGCAACTGTTAAGGAGTGTGTATCATCATGCAAATGAACGCTGCATCTATCAAAAACCAGAAGGCTGAATGGGAAGCCCTGGGCGTCAAGCTGCCCGCTTTTGACCACGAGGCTGTCACCGCCGCCACCAAGGCCCATCCCATCTGGGTCCACTTCGGCGCCGGCAACATTTTCCGCGGTTTCGTCGCCGCTCTGCAGCAGCGCCTGCTGAACGAAGGTCTGTCCGACAAGGGCATCATCGCCGCCGACACCTTCGACTACGACATCATCGACAAGATCTACACCCCTTACGACTGCCTGACCATGAACGTGACCCTGAATCCCGACGGCACCACCAGCCGTGAGATCATCGGTTCCGTTGCCGAAGGCCTGCGCGCCAACTCCGCCGACGCCGAGATGATGGCCCGCTTCAAGGAGATCTTCACCGATCCCGGTCTGCAGATGATCTCCTTCACCATCACCGAGAAGGGCTATGCCCTGTACCGTCCCGACGGCAGCCTGATGCCCGTTGTCCAGGCCGACATGGACGAAGGCCCCGCCTCCGCCCGCCATGCCATGAGCATGGTCGCCGCCCTGCTGTTCGAGCGCTTCAAGGCCAACGCCGCTCCTCTGGCTGTGGTCAGCATGGACAACTGCTCTCACAACGGCGAAAAGCTGCAGTCCAGCGTCATGACCGTTGCCAAGGCCTGGGCCGAAAAGGGCTTCGTGGGCCAGGATTTCATCGACTACCTGACCGATGAGAACAAGATCTCCTTCCCCTGGTCCATGATCGACAAGATCACCCCCCGTCCCCACAAGATCGTGGAGGATGCTCTGGCTGCCGACGGCATCGAGGGCATGACCCCCATCGTCACCTCCAAGAACACCTTCATTGCGGCCTTCGTCAACGCCGAGCGTCCGCAGTACCTGGTCATCGAGGACAAGTTCCCCAACGGCCGTCCCCCGCTGGAAAAGGCCGGCGTCTACCTGACCGACCGCGACACCGTCAACAAGACCGAGCGCATGAAGGTCACCACCTGCCTGAACCCCCTGCACACCGCTATGAGCGTTTACGGCTGCATGCTGGGCTACACCCTGATCTGCGACGAGATGAAGGACGCCGACATCGTCGCCCTCATCAAGCGCCTGGGCTACCAGGAAGGCCTGCCCGTGGTCGTTGACCCGAAGATCCTCGACCCCAAGGCTTTCATCGACGAAGTCGTGGAGCAGCGTCTGCCCAACCCCTTCATGCCCGACGCTCCCCAGCGTATCGCCACCGATACTTCCCAGAAGGTGGGCATCCGCTTCGGTGAGACCATCAAGAGCTACATCGCCGAAGGCCGCGACCTGAACACCCTGGTTTCCATTCCTCTGGCTCTGGCCGGCTGGCTGCGTTACCTGCTGGCTGTGGACGACGAAGGCAAGGCTTTCGAAGTTTCCGCCGACCCGCTGAAGGACGACCTGCAGGCCAAGCTCGCCGGCATCGAAGTGGGCAAGCCCGAAACCTACAACGGCCAGCTGAAGAACATCCTGAACAACGCTTCCATCTTCGGCACCGATCTGACCCAGACCGTGCTGGCCGACAAGATCGAACAGTACTTTGTGGCGGAACTGGCCGGCCCCGGCGCCGTGCGCAAGACCCTGCACGAAGCTCTGCAGTAATCTTTCGCCCCCAAAGGGCGTGACACCAATATAAAGGAGGACAACCTATGCCTATGCAAATGGGATGGCGCTGGTATGGTGAGGGCAACGACCCCATCACCCTCGGCGACATCAAACAGATCCCCGGCGTGTCCACCATCGTGTGGGCCCTGCATGACAAGATGCCCGGCGAAATCTGGGAAGTGGACGAGATCAAGAAAGTGGTGGACCAGATCGAAGCCGCCGGCTTCAACGCCGATGTGGTGGAATCTGTCAACGTCCATGACGACATCAAGATCGGCCTGCCCACCCGCGACGCCCTGATCGAGAACTACAAGCAGTGCATCCGCAACCTGTCCAAGTTCGGCGTCAAGGTCATCTGCTACAACTTCATGCCCATCTTCGACTGGACCCGCACCGACCTGTTCCATCCGGTGGGCGACGGTTCCACCGCCCTGTTCTATCAGAAGGACATGATCCAGGACGACTACAAGGCCATGGCCGAGTACATCCTGAACTTCACCGAGAAGTACAACATGACCTTCCCCGGCTGGGAACCCGAGCGCATGGCCAAGCTGGACGAGCTGTTCAAGGCTTACGCCCCCGTCACCAAGGAAAAGCTGTGGGAGAACCTGAAGTACTTCCTGGAAGCCATCATGCCCACCTGCCGTGAATGTGACATCAAGATGGCCATTCACATGGACGATCCCCCGTGGGATATCTTCGGCCTGCCCCGCCTGATGGTGGACGAGGAGAGCATCAACCGTTTCCTGACCATGGTGGACGATCCGTACAACTGCCTGACCCTGTGCTCCGGCAGCCTGAACGCCAACCCCAACAACAATGTTGCCGACATCGTGCGCAAGCATTGCGACCGCATCGCGTTTGCCCACATCCGCAACATCCACCACTTCCCCAACGGCGACTTCTCCGAGGCTGCTCACCGCGACTGCTGCGGCGAGACCGGCATCATCGAGATCCTGCGCGCTTACCATGACTGCGGCTTCGAGGGTTATATCCGCCCCGACCATGGCCGTCAGCTGTGGGAGGAAGGCCCCGGCAACTGCCGCCCCGGCTACGGCAAGTATGACCGTGCGCTGGGCATCCAGTATATGCTGGGCGTCTGGGACCTGCTCGACCGTCTGGACGAGGAAAAGAAGAAGTAAAACGAGGCTGTTTTATGGCCTGGTTTTTGGCCCGCACCTGCCCGGTGCGGGCTTTTTGTTTGCCGCTGTGCGGCAAACAAAAAAGCAAGCAAAACAAAGACTCCCATTGTTTACATGTGAATTTTCCCCGGCCCCTTGTACCAAGGTAGGAAATCGGGTATAATAAACTAAGATTTGCTAAAAAAACGGCATGGCGCGGTTCTGACCGCAATACGCCGAAATCACGAGCTTCCCCACTGGAGGGTAAACAATATGAGCCTGAAAAAACGTCTGGCCGCACTGGCCATGGCCGGGGTCATGGCCCTGTCCCTGACTGCCTGCAGCCCCAAAGAAATGCTGTCCAACGCCATTCTGAGCACCGCTACCCTGCTGGGCTTCCGCAGTGCCGATGACGGCGACGAGGACGAAGCCCCCGAAAAGGTGGCCGAATCCGGCGGCAGCATCACCTTCCCCGAAGGAATGGAAACCAGCAGCCGCTTTGTGAACGAGGTCCACGGCGATACGCTGTACATCTCCTTCAACGGCATCCAGAACCGCAGCACCGACTATTTCGTGGCGGGCAGCGACAGCGTGACCATCACCGGCTACGCCACCACCGACTCCGCCACCATCAACGAGTTCAAAGCGGCAATCTGGGAACTGTCCGAGGACCGTACCCAGACCAGCTACGTGCAGGGCACCACCGTCTACTTCCCCACCGGCGGCGAATGTTCCACCGCTACCGTGTCCGGCCTGACCCCCGGCAAGATGTACAAGGTCTACGTGAGTTATGACTCCGGCAGCTACTACATCACCGGCGGCATGACCGTTACCGGCATCGGCAGCGAGGAAATGACCACGGTGGAGACCGACGAAGACTAAACACGGCGAAGGGGCCGGCCCGAGGGTCGGCCCCTTTTTTTGCGGGTATCGCCAAAAGGCGACCCTGCGTAAGGGGGCAGTTTTACCGTTAACGGCATCTTGCCGTTTGGACCTTCCTTTTCGTGCCCGAAAAGGAAGCGAAAAGGGCCCGCCGTTCCGATGCGGCGGCCGCCGGCTGGGGCTGCGGCCCCAGACCCCAAGATGCGGCCACCTCACGACGGCCTACTCAGGCCCTGGGGGGCCTGAGCAAGGAAGGGATTTGAAATCCTTGCGGGAAAGTCAAGTCATTCTTCCGCAAAGCAGTACCTTCCGGGAAATGGCATTAAAATCATTTTCCTTGTTCACCGGGCCCCAGCCCGGTGAATAGGCCGTCGTTAGGTGGCCGCACTCCCCGGGTCCAGGGCCGCAGCCCTGGTCGGCGTCCACCGCCTCGAAACGGTGGCGGTTTGCCCCGCAGGGGCAAGCAACGCGCAGCGTTGTTTCCGAAATTGGCGGCCGCGTTCAGCGGCAATCTAGAGGGCGCTACCTAAATTTCACGGCGGCAAAAAGCGACAACCCTACGGCTAGCAGCCATTTCCCAAGAAGCAACTAAAAAGCAGGAGGAATCTCATCATGCATCACCCCACCCTTGACCGCACCCAGCTGCGCAACACGCTGCTGCTGGTGCTGGGCGCCCTGATCTGGGGCGTGGCGTTTGTGGCCCAGAGCGTCGGCAGCGGCTATGTGGGCGCCTACACCTTTCTGGCGGCCCGCAGCTGGCTGGCCTGTGCTTTTCTGCTGGGCCTGATGCTGGTACGCCGGGGCATGCAGCACCGCAAAGGTGTGCGCCTGCCTTTCTGGATCGCCCCCAAAAAACTGCTGGTGGGCGGTGTGTTCTGCGGTATCGCCCTGTTTGCGGCATCGGCGGCCCAGCAGATGGGCATCGGCACCACCAGCACCGCCAAGGCGGGCTTCCTCACCGCGCTGTACGTGGTCATCGTGCCGGTACTGGGCCTGTTCGCAGGCCGCCGTCCCGGCGCCAAGCTGTGGGTCTGCGTGGCCGTGAGCGTGGCCGGGCTGTATCTGCTGTGCATGGCCGGGCGGGATACCCTCTCCCTCACCGGCGGCGAATGGCAGCTGCTGCTCTGTGCCCTGTTGTTCAGCATCCAGATCGTGCTGGTGGGGCACTTCGGCCCCCAGCTGGACGGCGTGCAGCTGAGCTTTGCGGAGTTTTTCACCACCTCGGTGCTGTCCACCATCTTCATGTTCATCTTTGAATCCCCCGACCCCGCCCAGCTGGCCGGGGCGGCGGTGTCCATCCTGTACTGCGGCATTCTGTCCAGCGGAGTGGGCTACACCCTGCAGATCATCGGCCAGAAAGACCTCGACCCCACCATCGCCAGCCTGGCCATGTGCCTGGAAAGCGTTTTCAGCGCTCTGGCCGGGTGGCTGGTGCTGCACCAGACCCTCTCCACCGTGGAGACCCTGGGCTGCTGCCTGATGTTCGCCGCCATCGTGGGCGCCCAGCTGCCCGGGCGCAAAAAGGCCGAAGCCGAAACCCCCAGCCAATCCTGAACCCTGCCCCGCCTGCCCGGCGGGGCTTTTCAAATAGGAAGTTTTCGTGTACAATCAAAAGCAGAATTTTCCCCAAGGAGGCGCCCGGCCGTGTGGCATCCCATCAAGCACTATAAGACCATCCACCACCACAAGATGCTGGTCATGCATTACTGTTTCCGCTGCGGGCTCTACCGCCAGGGCCTGCTCCACGACCTGAGCAAGCTGGCGCCGGTGGAGTTCCTGGCCGGGGCCAAGTACTGGCAGGGCAACTGCAGCCCCAACAACGCCCAGCGCAAGGCCGAAGGCTGCAGCACCGCCTGGCTGCACCACAAGGGGCGGAACAAACATCATCTGGAATACTGGATCGACTACGCCCCCCAGGGCCCCCACGCCCTGGCCGGGATGCGGATGCCCGAACGGTATGTGGCCGAGATGATCTGCGACCGCATCGCCGCCAGCCGCAACTATATGGGGGACAAATACACCGACGCCGCAGCCTGGGACTACTACGCCCGGAGCAAGGACCACTACGTCATGCACCCGGACAGCCGCGCCCAGCTGGAGACCGCCCTCTCCATCCTGCGGGACGAGGGAGAGGACGCCTGCTTTGCCTATGTGCGCACCCAGCTTCTGGGCAAGCGCCGCTGAAAAAGGGGAGAGAATACTTATGTCCATTGAGAATGTGCGGAAGTATCTGGAACAATTCGGCCTGGCCGACCGGGTGATGGAGCTGGAAGATTGCAGCGCCACCGTGGCCCAGGCCGCCGCCGACCTGGGCTGCGAGGAAGCCCGCATCGCCAAGACCATGGCATTCCTGACCAAACAGGGGGCCATTCTGGTGGTGATGGCCGGGGACGCCCGGGTGAACAACAGCCTGTACAAGGCAAAATTCGGGGAAAAGGCGGTGATGATCGCCCCCGACCGCCTGCCGGAACTGGTGGGTCATCCCATGGGCGGCGTCTGCCCCTTCGACCATGTGCCGGGGGTGCCCGTCTACCTGGACGAAAGCCTGCGCCGGTTCGACATCGTCTACCCCGCCGCCGGTACCAACCACAGTGCCGTGCGGTTGACCATCCCGGAACTGGAAGGTTCGGTGCAGGAGTTCGCGGGCTGGGTGGACCTGGGCAAAGGCTGGCGCCCGGAAGAATAAAACCGTTTCCCCGGCAGCCGGGGAGATATATTACAAGAAAACCAAAGAAAAATCCGCCCCCGGCGGCCTGAACAGGCTTGCCGGGGGCGGTCTGTTTTTTGCTTTTGGGGAAACTCAGGAAAGTTCCTGCATCTTGGGGCAGGCGAGGGGGGCGTACTCTGCCTGTACTCCTTGGGCCCGCAGAGGCAGGGGGCCTTCCGGGGGATAGAACCGGGTGGTGGCCACGGTGCGCCCGCCGTTGAGGAATACTTCCACCCCCGACCGGTCCACCCAGATGTCGAAGGTGACGGGGCCGGGCTCCAACGGCATCCGCCGCACATCCCGTCCCGCGCCGCTGTCGTCGGCAAAGGAGAGGGTGCACAGCCCGGCGGGGTCGAAGTCCAGCACCAGACCGCCCAGAGCCAGCCGGGCGGGGCCGTCGGTCCTGCCCCGCAGCCGCAGGGGGGCGTCCAGGTCCAGGGCATCGGGCAGGGGAGAGAAGCCCCTGCACAGTCC
>CASEVW010000087.1 GCA_949291395.1 uncultured Oscillospiraceae bacterium
CAAAGCCGAAGCCCCGGCTGGTGGCCTGATAGATGCCGGTGATCTCACCGGCCTGCTTGTCTCTCATATGCAGCATCCTTTCCGCAGTCTGTCTGTTTTCCCTATTGTACCACAAAAAAGTGTCCGGGCATACAAAAAGCGCCCTTCCGGCCGGAAGGGCGCTTTCGTGTCTCGGGTTACAGCAGGCACATCACAAAGGTCAGGATCACAAAGCCGATGGCCACCCACTTGGTCATCTTGGCCAGCTTGGCGTCCCAGCTCTTGGCCTTGTTCTTGGCCATGAAGGTGTCGGCAACACCGGCGATGGCACCGGACAGGCCGGCGCTCTTGCCGGACTGGAGCAGCACCACGGCGATGAGGAACAGGCAGGCAGCCACGTCAATAATGCTCAGAATCAGCTTCGGGATCACGCTACATCGTCCTTTCGTCCCCGGTCACGGGGCAATTATCCATGCTATGTTTGGGCGCGACAAAGTCGTGCAGTCTCTTACACGTAAATGAAATGATAGCATAAATAGCGAACGATTGCAAGGGTTTTTCGCATTTTTTACGCCCCTGCCCGCAGGATCTTCCTACTGCCCCAACAGGTTGCCAGGAAGTAGCCTCCGTACACCGCCACCAGCAGCAGGGCGGTAACGGCGCTGGAGGCGGCGGCATCTACCTTTCCTACCTGGGCAATAACGGCGTTGGCAGCGGTCATACCCACCACGGCATGGACCAGGGCCAATGCCAGAGGCAGGAAGAAGGCCAAAAACACCTGGATATCCACCGACCGGCCCCGCATGCGCTCCGACACACCCAGCCGGGACAGCACCCGGTAGCGCTGGGCGCTGTCGGCGGCCTGGCTGAGCTGCTGGAGGGCCAGCACCGCCGCTGAGGCCACCAGGAACACCACCCCCAGATAGAGGCCGATAAAGAGCACCAGCACCTTGGTACCCATCAGCTCCATCCAGGTGGACAGTTTGGTGGTATAGGTGTAGCTGTAGGGGAAATCTGCCTGATCCAGCGCCCCCAAGAAGGCCTCTTCGGTCTGCTGGGCGTCTCCGGCATAATCGGCCAGGAAGTAGCAGCGGTCTGCCGTCAGTCCTTCCTCCACCTGGGGCACCAGACGGATGCGCCAGCTGTCCACAAAGGAGTCCACCTGCTCCTGCCCCCAGGCAGCGGCGTAGGCGTCATAGTCGGCCCGGAGCATGACGGAGTGTCCGTCCGCGTCCCGATACACAGAAAAGGAGAGCCAACGGCTGCACTGGGTATCCGGGTCAAAGCCACCCTCTTTCAACCCGGCGGGCAGGTCCGGGAGCTTTCCCTGTTCCGCCCAGGCGGCCAGCTCCACATCCTGAACGATGGTCTGATCCGCCATCTGGGCCACGGTGTTGTTCAGGCCCACCGAGGTGGCCGTGATGCCGATGGCCAGCAGCAGCATCAGGCAGATCACCGTCATGGAGCGGTAGGTGGTGTTGATGCTGGCGTTGAACTGCCGCAGGATGAACATGTTGAGGTTTTTGTAATAGAGCTTTTTGCCGCTCTGGCACAGCCGCAGCAAAAAGCCGGACAGAGCTCTAAAAAAGAGCAGGGTACCCAGGCTGCCCAGCCCCAGCATCACCCAGAACAGTTCATCCACCCGCAGCAGGCCCCGGGTGAGCAGCATGGCATAGGCGATGACCAGCAGAACGCAGCCCGCCAGGAAAAAGAAGACCGACGCCCCCAGAGAGCGCACCTTCAGCTCCTGGTTCACCCGCCGGGCCCGCAGCAGGTCGATGAGCTTCCGCCGGGACACGGTAAAGGCATGGTAGCACATCACCAGCAGAAAGATGGCAGCGAAGG
>CASEVW010000088.1 GCA_949291395.1 uncultured Oscillospiraceae bacterium
CAAACGGCCCAGGAGGCTTTGACCAGCGCCCAGCAGGCCCTGGCGGACACCCAGGCCCAGCTGGATGCGGCCAAAGCCCAGATCGCGGAAAACGAACCCAAGATCGCCGAGGGCGAACGGCAGCTGGCGGATGCGAAAGACCAGCTGGAAGAGGCCCAAAAGCAGATCCTGGAAGGAGAGAAGCTGCTGGCCCAGGGCAAGACCGCCCTGTCCATGGCGCCGGACCTGGCCAAGCTGCAGATCGACCTGGCCCAGGAAAAGCTGGATGATTCCTTACAGCAGGTGACCGAGGGCGAGGTCCAGCTGGAAGACGCCAAAAAGACCCTGGAAGAGGGCGAGGCGGAATACGCCCAGCAGAAACAGGATGCACAAGCGGAACTGGCGGATGCGGAGGAGCAGCTGGACGAGGCCCAGCAGGCCATCGACGAGCTGGAGGTGCCGGAGTGGTACGTGCTCACCCGGGATCAAAACGTGAGCTTTGCTTCCCTGAAGTCCAATGTGCAGAAGGTGGAGGCCATCGCCCGGGTATTCCCCATCTTCTTCTTCCTGGTGGCGGCCCTGGTGGCCCTTACCACCATGACCCGCATGGTGGAAGAAGAGCGGCTGCAGATCGGCACCATGAAGGCCCTGGGCTACAGCAAAAAGGCCATCATGACAAAATACATCATCTACGCCATGACCGCCACCGTGGCGGGCTGTATCTTTGGCCTGGCGGTGGGCTTTACCCTGTTCCCCACGGTCATCTGGAATGCGTATTCCACAATGTATAATATCTCACAATTCTACTGTCTGTTCCATCCGTCCTATGCGGCCATTGCCTCCGGGGCGGCCATACTGTGCACCCTGGCGGCCACGCTGAACGCCTGCTGGTCCACCCTGATGGAGACCCCGGCCACCCTGATGCTGCCCAAGGCCCCCAAGGCCGGCAAGCGCATCCTGCTGGAACGGGTGCGCCCGGTGTGGCGGCGGATGAAATTCACCCACAAGGTCACCGCCCGCAACCTGTTCCGGTACAAAAAGCGCTTCTTCATGACGGTGGTGGGTATTGCCGGCTGCACCGCCCTGCTGGTCACCGGCTTCGGCCTGCACGATTCCATCAGCGACATCGTGTACAAGCAGTTCGGCAGCATCTTCACCTACGACGTTTCCGTCACGGTGGAGGACCCGGACCAGCTGGAGGGCAGCGAGCTGGAGACGATCCTGGAAAACACCTCCCTCGTCACCGACTGGCTGCCGGTGCATCAGGAACAGAGCACCAACCAGTTTGACGGCACCGATTTCGAGACCTACTTCTTCATCCCGCAGGACTCCAGCCGGCTGGACGATTTTGTGGACCTGCACCACCGGGTGGGCGGCGAGAAGGTGCCCTTCTCGGAGGACGGCATCGTCATCACCGAAAAGATGAGCGAGCGGGCGAACCTTTCGGTGGGGGACACTGTGACCCTGGAAAATAAAGATGGGGAACAAGGCGCCTTCCGGGTGGACGGCATCGTGGAGAATTACGTGGAAAACTACGTGTACATGAGCGCCGATACCTACCAGGCGGCCTATGGCTACCTGCCGGAGTTTGACACCATCGTGGCCCACGGGGCGGACGACAGTGCCGAGGGCCGTCAAGCCCTGAGCGAGGCGCTTTTGAAGGCGGACCAGGTGGCCGGCGTGAGCTTTGTGAGCGATCTGAAATCCGCCTTCGACAACATGCTGCAAAAGATCGACATCATCGTGGTGGTGCTCATCCTCTCGGCGGGCGTGCTGGCCTTCGTGGTGCTGTACAACCTGACCAACATCAACATCAACGAGCGTGTCAAGGAGATCGCCACCATCAAGGTGCTGGGCTTTTACGACAACGAGGTCTCGGCCTATGTATACCGGGAGTCGGTGGTGCTGTCCATCATCGGCACGCTGGTGGGCCTGGTGCTGGGCATCCTGCTGCATATGTTCGTGATCCACTCGGTAGAGGTGGACGCGGTGATGTTCGGCCGCACCATCAAGCCTCTGAGCTATCTGTTCAGCGCCCTGCTCACCCTGGTGTTCAGCGTGCTGGTGAACCTGGTGATGCACCGCAAGCTGAAAAACATCAGCATGGTGGAAAGCATGAAGGCCCCGGAATGAGCGCACTGTCGGCGGGGGATGGACAAAGCGTTTTTCAAGGGGCAAAAGTGCCCTGCAAAGGAAAATTTTGCCGGTTTCCGTGGAAGTATCCGGTTGACGGGGGACCGGCGCCGTATTATACTTAATGGTAAAGCGAAACGGGGAAGGCTGTGCGTTTTGCGCACAGCCTTCTTTTACAGCCGTGGCGGGGCTTTTGGGAGCCTAACGACGCGCCCGGCGGGACACAGAAAACGGTTTAAAGCCCGGGAAAGGGAACAAGATGAAAAAAGAACAGGAGTGGGGGGCGTACGACCAAACGCCGGAGACCCTGCTCATTGTGGACGATGATGCGATCAACCGGGCCATATTGGAACATATTTTTCAAGAGGACTATAAGATCGAGCAGGCGGAAAACGGCCGGCAGGGGCTGGACATGCTGCTGGCCGCGCCGGAACGTTTCTGCGCGGTGCTGCTGGACGTGATGATGCCCCAGATGGACGGCATCCAGGTGCTGCGGGAGCTGGCAGACCGCCATCTGCTGGAGCAGATCCCGGTGTTTCTGATCACCTCCGAGGCGAATGATGCCACCATGCGGGAAGCCTACTCCCTGGGCGTGATGGACGTGATCGGCAAGCCGGTGGTGCCCTATCTGGTAAAACGGCGGGTAGGCTCTGTGGTGGAGCTGTTCCAGGCCCGCAAGCGGCTCAACGGCGTGGTGGAGCAGCAAAGCTCCCAGCTGTTCAAGCAGGCCCAGAAGATCATCCATCTGAACCAGGGCATTTTGGAAGCGCTGGCCACCGCCATCGAATTCCGCAGCGGCGAGTCCGGCGGGCACGTGCGCCGTATCCGGGACATCACCCGCCTGATGCTCAGCGCCACCCCGCTGGGCCAGGGCCTCAGCGCCCAGGACGTGGACGACATCGCCACCGCCGCCGTGCTGCACGATGTGGGCAAGATCGCCATCCCGGACGCGATCTTGAATAAGCCCGGCCGGCTGACCACCGAAGAGTTCGAGGTGATGAAGACCCACACCCTGCAGGGCGCCCAGATGCTGGACCGCATCTCCCAGCTGCGCAGCAGCCAGGTGTATGCCTACGCCAGCGACATCGCCCGCCATCATCACGAGCGGTGGGACGGCCGAGGCTACCCGGACGGCTTGCAGGGGGAGCAGATCACCATCTGGTCCCAGGTGGTCTCGCTGGCGGATGTGTACGACGCGCTGGTGAGCAAGCGGGTCTATAAAGGGCCCATCGGCCACGAAGAGAGCCTTGCGATGATCCGCGGCGGGCAGTGCGGCACCTTCAACCCGGAGCTGCTCAAGTGGTTTTTGGCGCTGCAAAGCGAAGTGCAGGCCTTTTACATGGTACCAGGAGAGGAGTGAGCGGGATGGAACAGCAGGCAAAACAGATCCTGGCCGCGGCGGGCATCGACCTGGATGCGCTGATGGACCGGGTGATGGGCAGCGAGGCGCTGGCCCGGCGGCTGCTGCTGCGCTTTTTGGAGGACCAGAACTATGCCAACCTGCAAAAGGCGCTGGAAGCCGGGGACGTGCAGGCGGCCATTGCCGCCTCCCACGGGCTGAAAGGCGTGTGCGCCAATCTTTCCATGACCGGGCTGCACCGGCTGCTGGCCCGCCAGGTGGAACTGCTGCGGGCGGGCGATCTTGCCGGAGCCGAGGCCCTGATGCCCCAGATCGGCCAGGAATACCGGCAGACGGCCGCCGCCGTGGAGGAGGCGTTCGCATGAAACACACAAAGCGGGAGCGCAAGGCTTTGATGCCCCGGCTCCGCATCAATCTGATCGCAATGGCGGTGGTGCTGGCTTTGGCATTCACCGCCTTTGGCCTTTTGCGCACCGAGCTGCTGCGCAGCGCCCAGGAGATGGGCATGTCTCTCACTCGCAGCTATACCGCCGAGTGGCGCACCGACCTGACGGTGTATGAAACGCTGCTGGACTTTGGCGCCGAAGAGGTGGAGACCCGCCTGGAGAGCGGCTACACCGTCCAGGAGATGGAGCGCTGGATCGCCCGGTATTTCCACGATGTGGAAGGGGTGCTGGGAGAGGGGGCGGTGGACACCTATGCGGTGTACAATGGCGGCATCATCGCCGCCAACCCCTGGCCCGGGTATGAGGGCTACGACTTTGCTTCCACCCCCTGGTACCAGCAGGCGGTGGCGGAAAGGGGCACGGTGATCTTCACCGATGTGTACCAGGAGTCCACCACCGGCAGGCCGGTGGTCACCATGGCCCGGCAGTGCGTCCAGGAGGACGTGGTGCTGGCCATTGACATTTATCTGGACAAGCTGCCTCTGCGCACCACCCTGACGGATCTGCCGGAAAACAGCCAGGTCTACCTGTGCGATGACCAGGGCAATCTGATCTTCCGGCAGGCGGAGGATCACGGGGCCGGGCCGGAGGCCATGGCCGGCTATGTGCAGGACCTGCTGCAAAGCATCCGCGCCGGCCAGCAGGACTCCTACGATTCCTACATCTTTGATCTGCAGGGCCAGCGGCGCACCGTGTACTACGACGTGATGGAAAACGGCTGGACCGCCATCCTCACCATCCCTTACGACACCGTGTTGCAGCGGCTGAACGATTTCACCGCCCTGTTCGCCGTGGTCTTTGCGGTGTATCTGGTGATCCTGGGCTTGATGAGCTGGCGGGACCTGCGGCTCAACCGCAGGGTGCAGCGGGCCAATGAAACGGTGCGGGTGCTGGGCAACTCTTACTACGCCCTCTACCGGGTGGACGTGACCGGCGGCAGCTACGAGATGATCAAAGGCTCGGACTATGTGCGCCAGCAGATCCCCCGCACCGGCCCCTACGACCTGCTTTTGGATACCATGCGCCAGGTCATCGAGCCGGACGCCCTGGAAGAATACCTGGAAAACTTTTCGCTGGAGAGCATCCGCCGGCTGGTGTGCCAGCAGGTGCGGGATTTTGGCGGCGATTTCCGCAGCCGCTCCGGCGGGGGATACCGCTGGGTCAACGTGCGTGTGCTGTTCGACGAATCCTTGGCCCCCGGCGAGGTGGTGCTGTGCTTCCGGGAAGTGGAGCAGGAAAAACAGCGCCAGTTACAGGAGCGCCGCCTGCTGGAGGACGCTTTGGCCAGCAGCCGCCGCAGCGAAAAGGCAAAGATGGCCTTTTTCAGCAACATGTCCCACGATATGCGCACCCCGCTGAACGGCATTCTGGGCCTGACCGACCTGGCCCGCCGCAGTGCGAGCGACCCGGAAAAAACACAAGACTACCTGGAAAAGATCGAGGTCTCCGGCCGGCAGCTGCTTGGGCTGATCAATGATATTCTGGATATGTCCCGCATGGAGCAGGGCAAGGTGATGCTGGATTATCAACAGTTTGACCTGAAAGCGTGCATTGAGGAGTGCGCCGGCAGCTTCCAGGCCCAGGCGGAGCTGGAAAACAAGCGCTTTGACCTGCACTTTGATCTGCGGGACGCGGTGGTGCTGGGGGACAGCTTTCGCCTGAGCCAGATTTTGAATAACCTGCTTTCCAACGCCTTCAAATTCACCAACGGGGGGGACACCGTGTCGGTGGCGGTGACCCAGGTCGACCAGGGGCCCCGGGCAAAGTATCAGATCCTGGTAAAGGACACCGGCATCGGCATGTCCGAGAGCTTTCTGCCTCAGCTGTTCGAACCCTACGCCCGGGAGATGCGCTTTACCTCCCAGAAGATCGTGGGCACCGGCCTGGGCATGCCCATCGTGAAGAATCTGGTGACCCAGATGAGCGGCCAGATCCATGTGGAGAGCCAGCTGAACGAGGGCACGGCCTTCACCATCGTGCTGCCCTTTGCCGCCGTGAAACAGGAAGAGATGCCGGATGCCCCGCACAGGGAAGCGCCCCAGGCGGAATTTTCCCTGGAAGGGCGGCACATCCTGCTGGCGGAGGACAACGAGATCAACATGGAGATCGCCACCGAGATCCTGACCATGAACGGGGTGCGGGTGACCCAGGCCTGGAACGGCCAGGAGGCGGTGGACAAGTTCCGGGCTTCTGCCCCCTACAGCTTCGACGCCATTCTGATGGATATGCAGATGCCCCGGATGGACGGCTGCGAGGCGGCGAAGGCCATCCGCCAGCTGAGCGGCCGGCCGGACGCGAAAACGGTGCCCATCCTGGCGGTGACGGCAAATGCCTTTGCCGAAGACATTGCGGCCACCGCCGCAGCGGGCATGGACGCCCACATCTCCAAACCCATCGACTTCGCCATCCTCTGCACCACGCTGGAAAAGCTCATCGGCAAAAAAGAGAAATAAGCGCAAAAACCCCCGGCCAGCGGCCGGGGGTTTTTCTGTTGTGTTTTTATTTCAGCAGGGTGCTTTCCAGGTCCTGCAGCATCCGATCCAGCGCCTGGACGCCGCCCTCAGCGGTGTACCAGACGGCAGGGTGGGCCAGGTAAACGATGTTGCCGTTTTTGTAAGCGTCGGTGCCCATCACCAGCTCGTTCTCCATGATCTCCTGGGCCAGCTGGGCGCCTTCGGTGCCGATGGCGGCGTCACGGTCCAGCACGAAAATGTAGTCGGGGGCCTTTTCCACCACGAATTCGAAGGAGGCCTCGTTGCCGTGGGTGGAGGTGTCGATGTTGGCATCCACGCCGATGTTCTCAAAGCCGATCTCCTTGCCGATCATGGAGCAGCGGCCGTCGTTGCCCAGCACGTTGAATCCGCCGCTGGTGACCATGCCCACGATGGCAGTCTTGTCCTGGGCGAAGGAAGCCAGGGTCTGGATGCGGGCGTCAAAGTCCGCCATCAGGCCGTCTACCTTGTCCTCCAGGCCGAACATGGAGGCGATGGTGGTCGCGTTTTTGCGCACGCTCTCCACCACGCCGATCTGGCTGTCAGTGGCCAAAAAGACCACCGGGGCGATCTCGCTGAGGGCGTCGTAAGAGGAGGCCAGGCGGCCGCCGATGAAGATCACGTCCGGCTCGCTGGCCATCACGGCTTCCAGGTCGGCTTCCTTGATGGTGCCCAGGTTGGCGATGGCATCATCCGTCGCATAGCTTTGCAGGTAGTCCAGGGCGGTGGAGGAGGAGCCCACCACACGGTCGCCCAGGCCCAGGCTGTCCAGAATGTCCAAGGCGGCCATGTCCATCACGGCGATGCGCTGGGCATCATAGGGCACTTCCAGGTCCACCGTCTCCTTGTTGGCGTTCAGGCTCTGGATGGTGATGGAGGCGGGGGCGGCCTCGCTGGAGGCGGCGCTGCCGGCCGCCGTGCTGCTGGATACCGCGCTGGAGGCGGGGGAAGCCGTGCCGGAAGCGGCGCCGCCGCAGGCTGCCAGGCTGAAGGCCAGGGTAAAGGCCAAAATCAGGGAAAGGATCTTTTTCATGGTCAGTTCTCCTTGTGTTTTATTTGTATTGCTGCAATAGAAAAATGGGGGTCAGTAATAAATGGACAGGGGCTTGCCCTCGATCTGCATGATCTCAAAATCCACGTTGTAGATCTGGGCCAGGTTCTCCTTGGTCATCACCTGCTCCACGGTGCCGTATTTGGCGATCTTGCCGTTTTTGAAGGCGCAGATGTAGTCGCAGTAAAAAGCGGCGTAGTTGATCTCGTGCAGCACCAGCACCACCGTTTTGCCCAATTCGTCGCACAGGCGGCGCACGATCTTCATCATGTTGGTGGCGTGGTAGATGTCCAGATTGTTGGTGGGCTCGTCCAGCAGGATGTACTCGGTGTCCTGGGCGATGACCATGGCGATGTAGGCCCGCTGGCGCTGCCCGCCGGACAGCTCGTCGATGAAGCGGTCCTTAAACTCTTCCAGTTCCATGTAAGCGATGGACCGGGCGATGATGTCCCGGTCTTCCGGGGTGAGCCGCCCGCCGGAGTAGGGAAAGCGCCCAAAGGCCACCAGCTCCTCCACCGTCAGCTTCATTTGGATGTTGTTGCTCTGGGTCAGGATGGCCAGCCGTTTGGAAAGCTCCTTGCTGTTCCAGCGGCGGATGTCCTTGCCCTCAAATTCCACCAGGCCGCCGTCCCGGCCGATCAGCCGGGAGAGGATGCCCATCACGGTGGATTTGCCCGCTCCGTTGGGGCCGATCAGCGCCGTTACCTTGCCTTTGGGCAGGGTGAAGCTGACCGAGTCCACCACGGTCTTGCCGTCATATCGTTTTGTCAGTTGGTCGATACGCATGGTTCAAGCCCTCTTTCTTTCTGCCAGCAGCAGGTACAAAAAGTAGATGCCGCCGAACACAGTAATAAACACGCTTACCGGGATGGCGTAGGAATACACCTGCTCCACGATCAGCTGCCCGCCCACCAGCACGATCATGCCAAAGAAAACGGAACCCAGGATCAGCTGGCCGTGCCGGTAGGTCTTCAGCAGCTGGCGGGAGAGGTTTGCGATGATGAGCCCCAAAAAGGAGATGGGGCCCACCATGGCGGTGGCCACCGCGATGAACAGGGTAACGCCCAGCAGCAGCCGGCGGATGCACCGGTCGTAGTCCACCCCCAGGTTGATGGCCTGGGCCTTGCCCAGGGTGATCACGTCCAGCAGGGCAAGCTCCCGGCGCAGAAAGAACAGCACGCCAGCCATCACCACCAGGGCGAACAGGATGATCTGGGAATTCACGTTGCTGAAGCTGGCCACCAGGCTGGCCAGCAGGCTGTCGTACTCGTTGGGGTCCATCACCCGGGTGAGGGTGGACTGGATGCTGCCGAAAAAGGAGGTGAGCACCGTGCCGATGAGCAGCACGTACAGCACGTTGTGGCCGGTCTTTTGGAACAGATAGCTGTAGATGACGGTGGCGGCCAGCCCCATCAGCACCAGATCCAATGCAAAGGACAGGTTCGCGTTCACCGCCAGCACGCTGCCGGAACCGGCCAGGAACACCACCAGGGTGTGGATGAGGGTGTACAACGCGTTCATGCCCAAAAGGCAGGGGGTGACGATGGTGTTGTTGATGATGGACTGGAACACGATGGACGCCCCGCCAATGGCAAAGGCGGTGATGAGCATGGCGATCAGCTTGGGGGTGCGGATCTTCATGGCGTACCAGAACAGCTTTTCACTGGCAAAGTTCACGTCCACCAGCAGGTAAAGGGCGGCGGCCAGCAGGGAGAGGGCCGCCAGAACGATCAATTTGCGCACGTTGGCGCGGTAAGCGGCGGTCTTCATCGGGCAGCCTCCTTTTGGAACAGGTTCAGGCGCACGGCCTTGCGGCCATGGCGCAGCCGGTAGAGCAGCAGGCCCACAAACAGGATGCTGCCCAGGATGCCCACCACCAGTTCGATGGGAAGCTCGTAGGGGGCGATCGCCATCCGGCCGATCATGTCGCACACCAGCACGAACACCGCGCCGAACAAGGCGGTGTCCACCAGAGTGCCCCGGATCTTGTCGCCCTTGAACATGGCGATCAGGTTGGGTACGATCAGGCCGATGTAAGAGATGGACCCCACCACGACCACCACCGAGGCGGTGATCATGGCCGCGATGGTCAGGCCCAAAAATAGCACGAAATTGTAGGGCACGCCCAGGTTTTTGGAAAAGTCTCTGCCCATGCCCACGATGTTGAAGTGGTTGGCGAACAAAAACGCCAGCACCACCAGCGGGACCACCAGATACACGATCTCATAGCGGCCTTTCAGCACCATGGAAAAATGGCCGGTGAGCCAGGTGGAAAGGGCCTGGGTCATCTCGTACCGGTAGGCGATGTAGCTGGTCACGCCGGAGATCACGTTGCCGAACATGATGCCAACCAGCGGCACCATCACCACGTCTTTGAACCGCACCTTCTGGATGAACCAGACAAAGGCCCAGGTGCCCAGAATGGCCGCGGCAAAGGCGAACAGCGCTCTGCCCCACAAGGTGGAGCCGGGCCAGAACACCAGCGCCAGCAGGATGCCCAGCTGGGCCGAAGAGATGGTGGCGCCGGTGGTGGGGGAGACGAATTTGTTCATGCACAGCTGCTGCATGATCAGGCCTGCCACGCTCATGCCCACACCGGTGCAGAGGATGGCCAGCAGACGGGGCAGGCGGGAGATGAGGAACACCTCCAGCTGCTCCAGATCGCCCTGCAAAAGGGCGGCGGGGGTGATGTCAATAACGCCGACGAACAGCGAAATAACAGACAGCACCAACAGGATCACCGCAAGGATGATCGTCGGGGCTCGTTCTTTGATAAGGATCCCTCCTTCTATATGGTTAGCTAAAACTAACTGAAAGGCAAAATAAATGCGCAGGGAACAGGCAAGAAATTGGCCTTACGTGTATCCACTGCGCATTTCCTAGTGACAGTATAGGGGAAACGGAGGAGCGCTGTCAACAATATCTCTGTATAACAGCAATATATTTAAGAAAACCTTTAAAAAATGATCTTACAGAACGCTCTGGCCATTCACCACCAGCCGGAAGGAAAGGCCCAGCCGGCTTGCGGCCTTGCGGCAGAGGAGCATCCGGTCCATAAAGATCTCGAAGTAGTCGATCACCGGCGAGATGGTGGTGTCGATGGTCAGTTCCAGCAGAACGGCCTTGTCCTCGGTGAGGGTAGTGGAGGCTTTTTCCACCGCATAGTTTACCCGGTCGTGGATGTCGAACTGGGCGGGGTCCTTGGTGCGCACCCGGCTGCGGCGCACGTCGGTCTTGTCCGCCAAAATCAGGGCGGCAGCCACCGGGTTCACCGGGTAAGCGGTGGATTCGTCGTGGTTGCCGATGGCGGAGCACACCGTGGCGATCTCGTCCGGGTCCATGCCCAGGTTGTCCAGGATGCGGAAGGCCATCACCGCGCCGGACTGGGCGTGGTCGATGCGGTTGATCACGTTGCCAATGTCGTGCATATAACCGGCGATCCAGGCCAGCTGGCAGGTGCGCTCGGGGTAGGCAAGGCTTTGCAGGATCTTCTCGGCAAAATGGGCCACCCGGCTCACATGGGCGGTGCTGTGCTCGGTGTAGCCCATGGCGGCCAGGGTGTCGTCCGCCCGGTGGATGTAGGTTTGGATCTGCTTGTTTTCCTTGATGGTGCGGGGCGTTATCATATGGTGTTCTCCTTATGGCCGGCGGGCGGCCGGTTTTCTGCGTTTTTTGCAAACGGATATATTTCCTATTATACCCCATACCGCCGCAAGGGAAAATAAAACCGGTGTAAAACCTTTGTTCAGAAGACAAAAAGTATGACGAATGCAGCCCTTGCGCCGCCGCCGCTGCTGCGCTAAAATAGACAAAACAAGTTTTGCGCCTGCAACGGGCGGGCCAAAGCTTTGGAGGGGGAATATAAGATGGAAACGATCAAAAACTTTTGTAAGCGAAAAAACATCGTGATCTCCGCCCGCCGCTACGGGGTGGACGCGCTGGGAGCCATGGCCCAGGGGCTGTTCTGCTCGCTGCTCATCGGCACCATTCTGGACACGCTGGGCAAGCAGCTGGGCCTGGAGATGCTGGTGACGGTGGGCGGCTACGCCAGCGCCATGAGCGGCCCGGCCATGGCGGCGGCCATCGGCTACGCCTTGCAGTGCCCGCCGCTGGTGCTGTTTTCGCTGATCCCGGTGG
>CASEVW010000089.1 GCA_949291395.1 uncultured Oscillospiraceae bacterium
CCCACTCCGGCGCCCACGGCCGCCCCGGTGGTGGCAGGGGATTCCGGCTACGGGGATGACGACGGGCAGGCGCCGGGAGATTCCGGCTATGACGAGACCGTGCCCGAGCAGGAGGACGAACCGGAAGACGACCCGGCGGGCGACCAGGACGATCCGGACGATGACCGGGAGGAAGCCCACGAACCGCCGGCAGACACCGCCGGGGATTCCGGCTATGCCCGCCAGCCCCAGGAGCCGCCGGATGACGATGACGACGCCCCGGACACGGACGATGGAGACGATGACACGGACGATGACGGGGACGATGGCGAAGGCTCCAACTACGGCGGCTGACCGCTCAAAAACAAAAAAATAAAAAAAGTTTGGCGGCGGCCCCGGTTTTGCCTGCCCGGCCCCGTATCCTATTTCATAGCAAACAGCCAGGGCGGCAAACAGAGGCCCCCGCCAAACAAAACGAAACCCAAAAATAAAAAATGTTCGGCGGGCCCCGGTTTTGGCCCCAAGGCCCCGTATCCTATTACAAACGGCAAACAAAAACGACCAAAAACCAAACGGACAAAAACAAAAAAGGAGACGATCGTTATGACTAGAAAAAAACTGACCGCAGCGGCTTGCACACTGCTCTCTCTCGCACTGGCCGCCGGCCTGCTGACCGGGTGCGGCAACGCCGCACAGAGCACCGCCTCCACCCAGACGGCTTCCGCCGCCGCCACCGCTGATATGGCCCAGGGCGGCACCATCTTCTTGAAGGTGAACCCGGAGATCGCGGTGCGGTATGACAGCGAAGGCAAGGTGACCAGCCTGGAAGGCCGCAACCAGGACGGCCGGGACATCCTGAACGGCTACACCGGTTACGAAGGCAAGGACTGCAAGACCGTGATCGGCGAGCTGGTGGCCCGCATCAACGAGGGCGGCTATTTTGTGGAAGAGGTGGAGGGCGACAAGCGCCAGATCACCCTGGAGATCGCCCGGGGCTCCAGCCTGCCCAGCAACGACTTCCTCAGCGGCATCGTGGAAGAGGTGCAGACCTACACCGCCGCCCAGCAGATCGCCAGCCCGGTGGAAGTGGACGGCGAGAGCAACTACGGCTGGACCAACTACGGTGATACCGATTACGGCCCGGACAACGACGGCGTGACCGATTACGGCGACACCGACTACGGCCCGAACAATGGTGGTGTGACGGATTACACCGCCCCCGCCAGCACCTCCAGTGCCGCCGGAAAATCCGGCCCCAACACCAGCTACGATGACACCGACTACGGCCCGAATAACGACGGCGTGACCGACTACAACGACACCGATTACGGCCCGAATAACGACGGCGTGACCGACTACAACGACACCGATTACGGCCCCAACAACGACGGCGTGACCGACTACAACGACACTGATTACGGCCCCAACAATGACGGCGTGACCGACTACAACGACACTGATTACGGCCCCAACAATGACGGCGTGACCGACTACAACGACACCGATTACGGCCCCAACAACGACGGCGTGACCGACTACAACGACACCGATTATGGCCCGAACAATGACGGTGTGACCGACTACAACGATACCGACTACGGCCCGAACAACGATGGCGTGACCGATTACGACGACACCGACTACGGCCCCAGCAATGACGGTGTGACCGATTACGCGCCGGCCCCCACGGCGGCCCCGGCTCCTGCGCCCACCGCTCCTCCGGCTCCGGCCACCGGCGGCGACAGCAACTACGATGACGGCAACACCAATTACGACGACGGCGGCAGCAACTACGACGACGGCGATTCCGGCTACGACGACTGATCGGCAGCCCGGCCGCCGCGCCAAAGCACACAGGGTGACGAAGATGATGCACAACAGAACCATCGCCAGGCTGGGCCTGGTCCTTGTGGGCATGCTCATGCTCGCGCTGGTGCTGGGTTCCCAGTGGGGCGGGGCGGCGGCCAGTGACGAACCAGGTTATGCCACCCGGCCGTTCGACGACAGCCGGGTGCATACCATCGACATCCAGATCGACGACTGGCAGGCTTTTCTGGACGCAGCGCCCCTGGAGGAATACACCGCCTGCACCCTGATCGTGGACGGCGAACGGTTTTCCAACGTGGGCCTGCGGGCCAAGGGCAACAACTCCCGCCGCCTGATCGAGGAATACGGGCACGACCGCTACAGCCTCAAGGTGGAGTTCGACCAGTACGCCGCCGGCAGCTACTACGGGCTGGATAAATTCTCGCTGGACTGCTCCTTCCAGGACAACAGCTATTTGAAAAATTACCTGGCCTATGACATGATGGCCTTTTTGCAGGTGCCCACGCCGCTGTGCAGCTACGTTTGGGTCACGGTGAACGGGGAACCCTGGGGGCTGTTTTTGGCGGTGGAAGAGCCGGAGGACGCCTTTGCCCGGCGCAACTTCGGCGCAAACCACGGCCAGCTGTACAAGCCGGATTACAAACGCCTGAACGATGAAAACGCCGACGTGGCCCTGCGCTACACCGGCGATGATCCGGAATTGTACGACAACATCTTCCGCACGGCAAAATTTGAGCCCAGCGACCAGGACAAGCAGCGGCTCATCGCCGCCCTCAAGACCCTGGCCAGCGGCGAAAACCTGGACCAGGCGGTGAACGTGGACCAGGTGCTGCGGTACTTCGTGGCCCAGGTGTTCACCGTCAATCTGGACAGCTATCTGGGCCGCACCGGCCACAACTACTTTTTGTACGAGGAGGACGGCCGGCTGAGCATGCTGCCCTGGGACTATAACCTGGCCTTCGCCACCTATTCCCTGGGCATGCCAGACCCAGTGAACGACGCCGAGCTGTACATCAACTATCCCATCGACACCCCGGCCTCCGGCGAGATCATGAAAAAC
The DNA here is from genome assembly GCA_949291395.1 of uncultured Oscillospiraceae bacterium. Lineage (GTDB taxonomy): Bacteria > Bacillota > Clostridia > Oscillospirales > Ruminococcaceae > Allofournierella. The sequence goes on from CASEVW010000089.1 coordinate 2,867, forward strand.
CGGCCCCTGTACCACCAGCTGATGAAGCAGGACGAATACTTCGCCGCCTACCACGAATATTTTGACTGGTTTTTGCGGGAGTATTTTGAAAGCGGCTATTTTGCCGCCAAGGTGGAACGGATGGCTGACCTGATCGCCCCCTATGTGCAGCAGGACCCCACCGCTTTCTGTTCCTTTGAGGATCACCAGAAAGGCGTGGAGACCCTGACCCGCTTCTGCCTTTTGCGGGCGGAAAGCGCCCGGGGCCAGCTGGAAGGGCGCATCCCCTCCACCTGGAAAGAGCGGGCCGAGTGGGGCGGGCCCTACGTGCCGGCCCAGGGTGTCTGGCTGCCGGACCTGGGCGAGATCGCCGATTTAAAAGACGGCGTGCATTGACACAAAAAGAGCATAGGCAAATTTGCCTATGCTCTTTTTTGCGTGCAAAAATCATTCAAACACTGCCGGAAGGCTCAGCCCCGCACCAGGGCCACCGACAGGTCGTTCACGTTGGTGCCGGTGGGGCCGGTGATGATGAGCCCGCCGCACTGCTGCAAGGCGTGGTAGGCGTCGTTGTCCGCCATCACGGCGTCCAGGTCCACGCCTTTTTGCCGCAAAAGGGCCATGGTCTGGCCGTCACAGTAGCCGCCGGCGGCGTCGGTGGGGCCGTCGGTGCCGTCCGATCCAATGGAGAACACGGCGGCGCCCTCCAGCCCGTCCAGCAGGGGAGCGCTGGCCAGGGCGATCTCCTGGTTGCGGCCGCCCAGGCCGTGGCCGGTCAGGTGCACCACGGTCTCGCCGCCGGCCAAAAAGGCCAGTGCCCGGCCGCCGCCGTGATGGTGGCGGGCGATGGAGCCCAAAAAGCTGCCCGCATCCCGGGCGGTGCAGCACAGCTGGGAGGTGAGCACCACCGGCTCGTAGCCCAGCTGGCGGCAGGCGGTCTCGGCGGCGGCGCACAGCTGGCGCACGCTGCCGGTGATCTGGGTCTCCACGTTGTCCAGCTGTTTGGGCGTTTCCTGGCCCAGCAGGGCCATCGTCTGGTCCGACAGTTTCAGGCCGTACTTTTTCACGATGGCCAGCGCCTCCTGGCAGGTGGAGGAATCCGGGCAGGCCGGGCCGGAGCCGATCATGTCCAGCGGGTCGCCGATGATGTCCGACAAGACGATGGAAAACACCTTGGCCGGGGCGCACAGCTGGGCGAAGCGGCCGCCCTTCACGGCGCTCACCCGCTTGCGCAGGGTGTTCATCTCCACGATGCCCGCCCCGCAGGCCAAAAGCTGGCCGGTCAGGTCCTCCAGCTCGCTGGGGGAGATCAGCGGCTTTTCAAACAGGGCCGAGCTGCCGCCGGAAAGCAAAAACAGCACGGTGTCCCGCTGGGTGAGGCCGCTCACCGCCTCGATGGCCTTTTGGGTGGCGGCAAAGGAGTTTTCATCCGGCACTGGGTGCCCCGCCTCCCAGATCTCCAAAGGCGGCAGCGGGCCTTTGCTGTGGCCGTATTTGGTCACCACCACGCCCCGGTCGATAGCGGCGCCCAGGATGGCGCAGGCGGTGCTGGCCATCTGCCAGGCAGCCTTTCCGGTGGCCACCAGCACCAGTTTGCCGCCGTCAAAGGTCCGGCCGGCCAGGGCTTTGGCCACCGCCGTGTCGGGCAATGCGGCTTTTAAGGCCGCCTGCATGATGCGGTCCGCGTCTTGACGAAGTTCCATAGAGCATCTCCTTTCTGTACCAAAAAGCCCTTCGGCAAGGCATTGCCGAAGGGCTTGACAAGCCTCACGTTACAAAGTGGGCGGCTGGGCGCTCTCTTCGTTCCAGTGGGCGCCGATGGTATAAAGGATGGGCAGCACCAGGCCCAGCAGGCCGCTCATAATGGAGGTGCCCTGAACAAACACGGCCACCAGATCGACCACCGCCAGCACCAGCAGCACGATGCCCATGATGAACAAGGTGCGGGCTTTGTCCGGCCGGTTGCACCAGCGCACCGCCAGAATGCCGAACACCAGGCTCAGCGCGCTGCTGAAGATCACAAAGATGCCCAGGAACACTGCAACGCCTGCCATAAGGAAGCCGTCGCTGCCGCCGGCGGCGGCAAACAATCCGCCGCCCGCCAGGATCAGCAGGCCAAGGACAATGGCCAGGCAGGCGCTGATGATATACAAAATGCCTACTACTTTCAGCATCAGCCGGCCTTTCAATTCGTTTTGCATAAAAGCCTCCTTTCCAATGGGGGTCTTTCGCTGTTACTTTTCGGCGGCGTCCATGGTGGCCATCTCTTTGATGGAGCTGACCAGGCCCGCCAGGTTCTGCATGTCGCTGGGGATGATGAGCTTTGTGGCCTTGCCGTCCGCCACCTTTGCCAGGGCTTCCAGGCTCTTCAGGGCAAGCACCTTGTCGTTTGGGGCGGCTTCGTTCAGCATGCGCAGCGAGTCCGCCAGGGCTTTCTGCACCTCCAGAATGGCCTGGGCTTCACCCTGGGCCTCCCGGATGCGCTGCTCCCGCACGGCGTCCGCCCGCAGGATGGCGCTTTCCTTTTCGCCCTCCGCCTTGGTGATTGCGGCGGTCTTTTGGCCCTCGGCGATGAGGATGGCCTCACGTTTCAGCCGCTCGGCCTTCATCTGCTTCTCCATGGCGTCCTGGATCTCGGCGGGCGGGATGATGTTCTTTACCTCCACCCGGTTCACCTTGATGCCCCACTTGTCGGTGGCTTCGTCCAGGATGGCGGTGATCTTGGTGTTGATCACGTCCCGGCTGGTGAGGGTGTGGTCCAGCTCCATGTCGCCGATGATGTTGCGCAGGGTGGTGGCGGTCAGGTTCTCGATGGCGCTCATGGGCCGCTCCACGCCGTAGGTGAACATTTTGGCGTCGGTCACCTGGAAAAATACCACGGTGTCGATCTGCATGGTCACGTTGTCCCGGGTGATCACAGGCTGGGGCTTAAAGTCCACCACCTGTTCCTTCATGCTGACCTTTTTCACCACCCGCATCATAAAGGGCACTTTAAAGTGAAAACCGGCGCCCCAGGTGGAATGGTAGACGCCCAGCCATTCCACCACGTAGGCGTTGGCCTGGGGCACGATGCAGATGCTGCTGGCCAGCAGCACCAACAGGATCACCAGAATGGGGATGATAATGATCAAAGCTGTGGGCATAGGGATTTCCTCCTTCTCATTTTTTCAATCGCTGTTGTTTTGGCCGCCGGGCCGGGGAGGGGGGATCATGCCTTGGGGGGCAGGGGAGCCACCGTCAGGGTGGTGCCGTTGATGGCGGTCACCACACAGGGGCTGCCTGCGTGCAGGGGTTGGTCACAGACGGCGTTCCAGTCCACGCCGTCCAGCCGCACCCGGCCAACGGCGCCGGGCACAAGGCTTTCCAGCGTCTGGGCGGTGCGGCCCAGGTTGCGGTCCAGTTCCACCGGGGCTGCGGGCTTGCGGCTGCGGGCACGGGCCACCAGCGGTTTGGTCACCGCCAGCGCCGCCAGGCTCACCAGCAAAAACGCAAGGGTCTGGAGCAGCAGGTCCTGGGTGAACAGGCTGACCACAAGAGCGGCCAGTGCGCCCACGGCGAACCAGATGGTGACCAGATTGGCGGTGACGGCCTCGATGACCACGAACAGCGCCAGCAGCACTGCCCAAAGAATGACCGATGTGAGCGTAGGGATCAGGATCTCCATGGGCTTCACTCCTTTCCAATAGAGGGGAAGCCGCCCGGCCCATTGCCGGAACGCGTTGACAGAACTTCCCCTGTTGTTTGTATTTTAACAGATAACGGATGGGAATTCAAAGGCGGCAGAGGGGTAAAATTGCCGGTTTTTGCCCGTTTTTTCCGTTTTTTTGCCAGTGGGGTCTCTGGGGCACCGCCGTCAGCGGCGGCGCTTGCGCTCCCGCCGCAGTTCAAAGTACAGGTCCAGGCCCCAGCGCCAGCTCAGGTACTGCCATACCTCGCTGATGAGCAGTACCGCCAGGCACAAGGTGCACAAAGCGGCCCACAACATGCAGACGCTCTCCCAGCCCCATACATCGCTCACCCAGCCGGATACCAGCCCGCCCAGGGCCGCGCCCACATAGGCCAAAAAGTTGAAGATGCTGGTGAAGGCGGCGCTTTGGCCGGTGCGCACAAAGCGCAGGGGCAACAGCAGGGTGAGGATCACGTTGGCGCCGTACACCAGGCCCAGCATCAGCCCGATGCAGAGGGCGGTGCCCGAAAGGCTGCCCCGCAGGGCG
>CASEVW010000090.1 GCA_949291395.1 uncultured Oscillospiraceae bacterium
ACTGCTCCCGCTTGCGCAGGTAGTACAGCACCTTGTCCACGTTGCCCAGCTGCACCATCACCGGGTCGGTGACGATGAACGCGCGGGAAATGTCCTCCATTTTCTCCAGGTACTGGATGGAATCTTCCTCAAAATAGATCTTGGGCGGGACCTTGAACCACTGCATATTTACTCTCCGTTTCGCGATGCGTTTTTTGTTGACCAGGTTCACGGTGGTGACGTTCTGGCTCACGGAGTTTTTGCCGTAGCTGCCGCAGCCCAGGGTCAGGGAGGGAGTGTTGGTGTTGTAGATATCGCCGATGGCGCCCTGGGAAGAGGGGCTGTTCACGATGATACGGCCCACGCGCATGGCAATGCCGTACTCATCGGCAACCTTGGAGTCGCCGGTGTGGATCACGGCGGAGTGGCCCAGGCCGCCCAGCTCCAGCATCTTGTTGGCGTAAGCGAAGCCCTGCTCGTTGTCCTTGGCTACAAAGTAGGCCAGAACGGGGCTCAGCTTCTCCTTGCTCAGGGGATACTGCTCAGAGGGTTCGGGCAGCGGAGCGATCAGGATCTTGGTCTTCTCCGGCACCTTCAGGCCAGCCTGCTCGGCGATCCAGTTGGCGGGCTTGCCCACCACGTCCGCAAAGACGCCCTTGTTGGGATCGGGGAACATGTACTTGGTGAGGATCTCGACCTCTTCGGGGTTCAGGAAGTAGCAGTTGTTCTTCTTCATGTAAGCCTCGAAGTCCTTCACCAGCTCCTGGGCAACGATAACCGCCTGCTCGGAGGCGCAGATCATGCCGTTGTCGAAGGTCTTGGACATCATCAGGTCGGTGCAGGCCCGATGCAGGTCGGCGGTCTTCTCAATGAAGCAGGGCACGTTGCCGGCGCCAACGCCCAGGGCGGGCTTGCCGCAGGAGTAAGCAGCTTTTACCATGCCAGGGCCGCCGGTGGCCAGGATGGTGGCAACGCCGGGGTGGTTCATCAAAGCGCCGGTGGCCTCGATGCTGGGCTTCTCGATCCACTGGATGCAGTTCTTGGGAGCGCCGGCCTTCACGGCAGCCTCATACACGATGCGGGCAGCCTCGGCGCTGCACTTCTGTGCAGAGGGGTGGAAGCCGAAGATGATGGGGTTGCGGGTCTTTACCGCGATCAGGCACTTGAACAGGGTGGTGGAGGTCGGGTTGGTGGTGGGGGTTACGCCGCAGATCACGCCAACGGGCTCGGCCACTTCCACAAAGCCTTCCATCTCGTTCTCTTCCAGAATGCCGACCGTCTTTTCCTTTTTGATGTCGTGCCAGATGTACTCGGTGGCAAACATGTTCTTGATCACTTTATCTTCGTACACGCCGCGGCCGGTCTCTTTCACAGCCATGCGTGCCAACTCCTGGTGTTTATCCAGGCCAGCCAGAGCCATCTCGTGAACAATGTTGTCAATGGTCTCCTGATCGTAGGTCAAAAACTCCTGAAGGGCTTTCTGGGCCTTTTCTACCAGTCCGTCGATCATTACCTGAACTTCGGACTTGCCGTTCTCAACGGTCTCGACCTTAGCTTTCTTTTGTTCTGCCATTGGTTCTGCCATCCTTTCAAACGATTCATTCATCTCGATGGGGAACGGTCTCGTTCCCGCTGACATTATGATACCATATTGTTAATTCAATAACAATATGGTAATCCTCCAAACATCGTTACGGATATAACAATGTTTTGTTAATTCTGTACAAACCTCCCTTCCGCCTTTTATACCTATATATATGGCCATTGATGGCGATCCGCTCTGCCCTCCCTTCACCGCCATGTTGGGCCTTTTTTCGGGTGTTTCCCCCACTCTTGGTGTAAATTTTGCACAAAGCACTCCTTTTACCGGAAAAACAGCTGCCAAATAAGCACTCCCTGCGCCAGCAGGATCGCCGGCACGCCCATATAAAACTTGGGCTTGCGGGTCTTGTGGTGGAAGAGCAGCATCCCTGCCCCAAAGCCCGGCGCGCCGCCCAGGGCGCACAAAAGCAGCAGGGTGCGCTCCGGCACGCGGCGGCGGTGGAGCCTTGCCTGCCGTTTGTCCCAGCCGCAGACCGCAAAAGCAGCCAGGCTGAGCGCCAGCAGATAATACAACAGCAGGGTGGGAATTGGCATATGGGTCCTCCTTTTTGTGCAAAGGCCCCATTTTTCGAGGCGTTTGCGCAAAATCTTTTTAAAAAGTATAACTATATAATAACACCAAATGAGTAGGTTTTAAAGCCTTTTTTTCTTTACAAAACAAAAACGCCGCCGAATGGAAAACCCCATTCGGCGGCGCTGTCCTTTTTGCGCTGTGTGGTCAGGCCAATACCGGCAAAAGCCGGGTGGCGTCCGGGATCCACCGCTGCACCAGCCGGGTGCGGAACACCTGGCTGACCTCCAAGCTGGCACAGATCTTATCCGCCAGATTCACGATGAGCGCCTCGCGGGAGCGGGGCATCGTTTTCGCCAGCGGCCACATATGGGAGACGATGATGTTCGCCTCCTTATCGGTCAGGACGGTCAAGGCCCGAGCATTGCGCAGCGCGGCGACCGGATGGTCGAAGCACTGGTTGCCCGGATGGGCCGAGCGGTCCCGGCTGTCGTACAGGTACAGATCGTGCAGCAGCCCGGTGCGGGCGGCCATCTGATAGTCACAGCCTAGGCGCCGAGCCAGCCGAAACGCCACATACGACACAAACAGCGAGTGATCGTAGGTGGTGACGGTCAGGTGGTGCCGCCACTGTTTCATAGAAGCCACCTGCCGGGTGGACAGCAGATCGGCCACACAGCGCAGGTAGGCTGCGTGATCCAGCTCTTTTTTCTGGTGCATGGGCTCCAACTCTCCTTTTCTCAGTGTCATGTGCACCCGGGCATCGCCCTTTTTCGGGCATTGCGCCGCACCGCAAGGCGGGCACTCCCCGCCGGAGCGCACCCCGATACAAGGCACCGGGTCTACTTATAGAATAGCATAAATCACCAAAAAAGTCACCTGATTTTCTCTGTTTTTGTGAAAAACAATTTCTTCCAATTCCGCCTTTTTCCCCTGTTTTCCCACGGCCTGGCCCTCCCCGTATGCGTGCCATGCGGCATTTTCAATAGCTTTTCCCTATAGTTGGCCATTAAATATAGGCATTTGCGATTTGAAGAACAGGAGGGTACACTGAATATAGACATTATACAAAATTGACAAACCACACACAGCGGACTAAAATTTGAACCAAACAAGCGAAGCCGCCGCTTTGCAAAAGAGGCCTGGTGGGCCTGATGGCCCAGAACGCCCCGGCCGCCGCCAGCGAGGACCACGTCTGGTCCACCGGCAATCAACAAATCGAAACCTTATAAGGAGGAATGTTGTATGAACTACTACGAGACCGACCCGGAATTTATGGAGCGCTTTGACCACTTCGCCTTTGACGAAGTGGTGAACGAGGAGGGGCAGCAGCTGGACGAGACCACCCGCCACCTGTCCATTCTGGCGACCCTGCTGGGCTGCCAGGGCATCGACGAATTCAAGCTGGCCCTGCCCCGTGCGCTGGACGCCGGCCTCACCCCTGTGATGGCCAAGGAAGTGGTATACCAGGCGGTGGACTACCTGGGCATCGGCCGGGTGCGTCCCTTTTTGGATGCGACCAACCAGATCCTCACCCAGCGGGGCGTAGCGCTGCCCCTGCCCGGTCAGGCCACCACCACCATGGAAGACCGGCTGGAAAAGGGCGCTCAGGCCCAAGTGGATATCTTCGGCGAGGGCATGAAGGAGGCCTGGAAAAACGGCCACATCAACCGCTGGCTGGCCGCCAACTGCTTTGGCGATTACTACACCCGCACCGGGCTCACCCTGGCCCAGCGGGAGATGATCACCTTCTGCTACCTGGCAGCCCAGGGCGGCTGTGAGCCCCAGCTGACCGCCCACGCCGGCGGCAACATGAACCTGGGCAACGACAAGGAGTTCCTTATCAAGGTGGTCTCCCAGTGCCTGCCCTACATTGGCTATCCCCGCAGCCTGAACGCCATCACCTGCATCAACAAGGCAGCGGAGGCCCGGGGCTGAGGCGATAAAGCAAAGGCACGGCTCCCCCTTATCCGGACTTGGCTAAGGGAGAATCGCGCCTTTTTTCGCAAATACTCTGCGGACACCAAAAAAGAACTCGTTTCCCAAAGGAAACGAGTTCTTTTTGGTGGAGATAAGCGGGATCGAACCGCTGACCTCTTGAATGCCATTCAAGCGCTCTCCCAGCTGAGCTATACCCCCAGATGTTTGCCTCATTTTCGAGTGCTTGTTTATTATAACAGGCAGTGCCCCGCTTGTCAACTACTTTTTTCGATCTGCGCACCAAATTTTCCCTCGTTTTTTCAGCGAGACAACGATTTTGCCCGTTGCAGGCCACAGCCGTGTGCTTTTCTCTTGACGGATTCTGCCCGGTATATCAAAATAGATGTTAGAAATGGTTCGGTTTTACCAACCCACAACACAACAGAAAAGAGGATGCTTTGTTATGATCGACTTCAAGACCAACACCCCCTATAAGCTGACTCCCACCGATCCCGGCGCTTTCCTTCCCACCCTGCAGCCCATGATGGTCCAGGGCGAAGAGATCCCGCAATCCTTTAAGACCGTGCGGGACGGCGTGGTGTTCACCAACAAGCGGGTATTCACCATCAACGCCCAGGGCATGACCGGCAAAAAGAAGGACATCACCTCCCTGCCCTACAGCAAGATCCAGGCCTTCTCCATCGAGACCGCCGGCGTGCTGGACGTGGACTCCGAGCTGGAGATGTGGTTCAGCGGCCTGGGCAAGGTGGGCTTTGAATTTGTGGCCAAGGCGGACATCGCCCAGCTGTGCCAGTGCATCAGCACCTACGCTTTGAAATAGGCCGTTTTGATCTCTCAGCACACAAAAAGGGCGCGTTGCAGAATAAACATCTGCAGCGCGCCCTTCAGTCTGTTTGAGTTTTGGCGTTACCGCACTGGGCAGACGCCGTTTTCACACTCGGAGGCGCCGATATCCAGCTCGGTTTCATCCCGCTCATATTTGGAAATCAAAGCCGGGTTAAAGGGCCGGAGAGCGGCCTTTCTGGCTTCGTACTCCTCCTGGGAGACGGCTTCATAGGGCATGAGCTCATAGAAGTTGTCGTCCAGGCTCAGGAAGGACAGGGCTACGATGTCGTCCCAGTTCTCCCATACCCATTCTTCTACCTGGTCCCACTCGTCGTTCCGGACATGGACGGTGATGGAACAGTTGTGATCCACATAATGGGTCATAAACATCTTGTAGTTTTCCAGCTGTTCCAGGGCGGACACATCGTTTTTGGTGCGTCCCTCCGGCGCCTTCACCGGGAATTCAATCACCTTGGTGCGGCAGGTCTCCGGGTCCTGTCCCACTTCGGGGAATACCGGATAATCCAGCTCCTCGCAGACCTTGCAGAGCGGGTCGTCAGCGGTGATCCGCACCCGGCGCACATAATAGGGGGCGTGTGAGTAGTGGACGCCGCTGGACACAGTGGGCAGCAGGGAAAGGGTCCCCTCCGGCTTTACTGTGGTGCACAAAAGCGGGTGGCGCATGTTCAGCACATCCGCATAGCTGCAGGCCGCCTTGTGGGCAGTATCCCGCAGCCGGTCCAGAAGGCCTTCCTGGTCCTCCCGGGACATATGGGTGGCGTTGACCATGTCCTGCCAGCCGGTCAGGGAGCAGCCGATAAGCTTGTCCGCCTGCTGGGTCCGGTCCCATTCATTGATTTCCAGCTCCCGGCAGGTCATCCGGTAGCCGGCTCTGGCGGAGAGGGTCTGGGCCTCCATCAGCGCCTTTTCATCCAGAACGCCGTCCTGTACAAAGGCCATAACATTGACAGTGGTCAGGTTGCACAGGCCATGGTTGTCCAGCAGGATCTCTCCGCAGGGGTTGACCCCGTTGAAGTTGGGGCGGCGCTTCAGGCCGGCCTCCTGGTTCACCCAGCCCGGTTCCCCGGAATAGCGCATCTGCTGAATATGCCAGTGGAGCTGTTCTCTGGTAGGTTTACGGCGGTAAAAAATAGAGTTGTTGCTCATCTGCCGGTGGGCAATGGAACGGTCAATGGTCCACTTGCCGTTGACCTGGCGGTAGAGCTGGCTTTTGGCTTCGATGGATTCCCTGTCATCCTGGTCCAGCAGCCCGATTTCAGAGGTGCGGCGTACACCGCCGGACACCACGTTTTCCCCGATGATGTTGGCGATGTCCAGAAGGTCGATGGGATGCAGCCGCACCCGGCTCTCCCCTTCCCTAGCGCCGGCCCGTTGGATGGTGGCGTGAATTTTGTCCAGCATGGTCATCATGCTCTCGTAGCCGCTGGCGGTTCCGCCAAAGGTGCGGAGTTTTTCGCCCTTGGGACGGATGCTGTCGTAGACGATCATGATCCGGTCGATCTTGCTGTATTCCCTGCTGGATACAATTTCAAAATAGCGTTCCAGCGCCTGGGCCCAGCCCTCCTTGGAGTCGCCAATTTCGATGGTGGCCATGTCTCCGTCAAAGGTGACGTTGGTGTATTCCAGCCGCTTCTCCGGGAGCTTGCCTGCGTAGGCCTTCTGGATGATCTGGATGTCAGTGCGCACCTTGGGCAGCTTTTGAGCATCCTCCTTGAGCACCCGGACCCCCACCCCGGAGCCCACCATCAAAAGGTAGAACAGGTCGTGGTAGGCGCGAAAATTGTCGATAATTTCAAAGCTGCAATTAAAGTTGGCCATAGGGTATTCGCCGGATACCTGGGTGTTCCCCACCCACAGGGTGCGGCCGGAGAGGAACTGTTTCAGGTGGTAGATGTTGTCGTACAGCTTTTCCGCCTCTTCCACCGAGGCCGGCGCCAGGGAACAGTTGTATTCCACTGCCCGGCGGACTGTCTCCCACCACTGTTCCCGTCTTCCCTGCCGGGGCAGATAGCGGGAATAGGTGCGGGAATAGATAAAGCTGCCCAGCTGGCTCATAGGATTGCCGGAATGCTTGTATTTGGAGAGGAAAGCCTTGGACAGCAGACCGTACTGGCCGTCCTCCCGGTCCCGGTTTTTCTCCTTGTCCTGACGGTAAAGAATGTAGGCCTTGGCAGTGCGGAAACAGCCGGATTCAAACAGGGCCATCTCCACAATATCCTGGATCTGCTCAATGCCGATTCGCCGGTCCGGCAGCTGGCTGATGTGCTCGTCTGCCAGCTGGACGGCTTTTTCCACACTTTCGCTGCCATATTCCCCTGCAGAGGTGGCGGCCAGCAGGACCGCCCGATTGATATAGCCAAGGTCGTAGGGAACCACTTCCCCCGTCCGTTTCTGCACTTCTTTGACAATCGTCGGTTCCATTGATTCTTTCCTCCTGCATCTTCTCTAGAATTCCGTAAAAGGGCTTGCGCGCTTTGGCAAAAGCATCTTACGCACAGCGCGGTACGGTTTTTATTATATCCTCTTTTTTTCGGTTCGTCTACTATAAATTTTCGCGCAGCCACTATATCTTGTATTATAGATAAAAAATTTTTTAATTTTGCCACAAAATAAAGGAAGTTTCACAAGACGGGTGTGCAAGAAAGGGCGCGTTGCAGATGTTTATTCTGCAACGCGCCCTTTTGCTGTGTATGGATTTATTCAGCGGCTTCGTTGAATGCCTTGAATGCCTTGTAAGCCATGTAGATGTCCACCTTGGAGGCCAGCTCGAAGGGAGAGTGCATGCTCAGCACGGGCACGCCCACGTCCAGGGTGTCGATGTCATGGGCAGCCACATACTTGGCAACGGTGCCGCCGCCGCCCTGGTCCACCTTGCCCATCTCGCCCAGCTGCCACACCACGCCGGCATCGTCGAAGATGCGGGTGAAGTAGCTCACCAGCTCGGCGCTGGCGTCGTTGGCGCCGCCCTTGCCCCGGGAGCCGGTGTACTTGGCCAGGGCCACGCCCTTGCCGGCATAGGTGCTGTTCTGGGACTCGTAAGCGCTGGAGAAGGTGGGGTCATAGGCAGCGGTCACGTCGGCAGACAGGCACTTGGAAGCCTTGAAGCAGGCGATGCTGTCCACGCCGTGAGCAGCGCACAGCTGCTGCATGAAATGGAACACATACATGCTGGCCAGGCCGGTGGGGCCGTCGGAGCCGATCTCCTCCTTGTCGGTGAGCACGCAGACGGTGGTGAAAGCGGGAGACTTGGTCTCGATCTCGGCCAGCAGGGCGGGATAGGCGTCGATGCGGTCATCCTGGCCGTATGCGCCCACCAGGCCACGGTCAAAGCCCACGTCCCGGGCCTTCTGGGCGGGCACGGCTTCTATCTCGGCCCGGTTGAAGTCCCGCTCGGTGATGCCATACATGTCGTTCAGCAGCTTCATGGTCAGCAGCTTGACCCGGTCCTTCACCTCTTCGTCCTCGTAGGGCAGCGAACCAACCACGATGTTCAGCTCCTCGCCGGTGATGCCCTCGCCCAGCTTGCGGGCGTTCTGCTCGGCGCCCAGGTGAGGCAGCAGGTCGGTGATGCAGAACACCGGATCGCCGGGGTTCTCACCGATGTTGATGGTCACCTTTTCGCCGTTCTTTTTGAATACCACGCCGTGCAGCGCCAGGGGGATGGTGGGCCACTGGTACTTGCGGATGCCGCCGTAGTAGTGGGTCTGCAGCAGAGACAGGTTAGCGCTCTCGTACAGGGGGTTGGGCTTCAGGTCCAGGCGGGGCGCGTCCACATGGGCGATGTTCAGGTGCATGCCCTCGGCCATGCTCTTGGTGCCGATGGTAGCGGCGATGATGCTCTTCTCCCGGTTCACGGTGTAGATCTTATCGCCGGGCTGATACACGGTGCCGGGCACAAACGCCTTGTAACCGGCTTCCACCAGCATCTTTTCGGCGGCGGCAGTGGCCTCCCGCTCGGTCTTGCCCTCGTCCAAAAAGGTCTTGTAACCCTCGCAGAAGGCGTTCGCCTTTTCAAACACATCGGCGGCGCTGTCTGCCGCCAGAGGTGCTTCGTAGAACAATTCTTCGGCCAGCTTCTGGCCCTTGGTCTTTTCTTTGCTCATTGTTATCCCTCGATTTCTTCTGGTCAAAATTCTTGGCTTGGGTAAAGCCGTTGGTATTTTTGAAACGCCTGTGTGATCTTGTACACATAGCGCTGCATCTGTTCATAGGGAAAGGTGTGCAGCACAGCGCCGTCGCTGGTGTACATCTCGCCCTGTTCCAGCAGCCGGTCCACGGTCCCCCAGCCGCTGTGATAGGCCGCCGCCGCGGTGGAAAGATCCCCGCTGTACCGTTTTAAGCAGGCGGCAAAATAATAAGACCCGAACCGGATGTTGGTCTCCGGGTCGTACAGATCGTCAAAGGTAAGCTCTTCCTGCGGGGCGATCTTGCTTTTGATCCAGGCAAAGGTCTCCTCGGTGATCTGCATCAGTCCCCTGGCCCCCACGTTGGACTCCGCCTGCGGGTCGAACCCGCTTTCGGTGCGGATCACGCTGTAGAGGATCAGCGGGTCGATGTCGTTTTCCTGGGCATACTGCTCCACAAGGGCCTGGTATTTTTGGGGATACCGGGCCAGATCCAGCCGGTAAAGACCCTCCCGCAGCAGCGGCAGGCCGGCCAGGGCCAGCACCCCGATGGCCAGCAGGATGGTAAAGGCTTTGCCAAATCGCTTTGCCAATCACATCCCCCCTTTCAGGGTATCCAGCGCCTGTTCCGCCCGCAAAAGCAGGGTGGGCAGGTCGCTGTCGTTGCGGATCTCCACCCGGCTGGCGGCCCGCAGGGTCTCCTCGCTGAGCTGGGCATCCAAGCGGCGGCGGGCGGATTCCTCCGAAATGCTGTCCCGGGCGCAGATGCGCCGCACCGAGTCCTCCAGGGGGGCGCTCACCAGCAGGATGGCATCGCAGCAGGATTCAAAGGGTGCGCCCACGATCACGGCGCCGTCCACAAAAAACAGCGCGCTGCCCATCTTTTCCGCCGCATAGGCCTGTTCCAGCAGGCGGCGGTTGATCTCGGGATGGGTGATCTTTACCAAAATGTCCGAGCCGTCCGGCCGGGAAAAGGCCCGGTCCGCCAGCAGGCGGCGGCGCACTTTGCCGTCCGGTCCCAGAATGTCCGGCCCGAAGGCTTCCACCAGTTTGGGGATGCAGCTGGAACCGGGTCCCAGCACCTGCCGGGCCACCAGGTCCGCGTCCGCCACCGGATAGCCCAGCTGCCGGTAATAGGCCGACACCGTGGATTTTCCGCAGCCGGAGCGGCCGGTCAAACCAATGATCTTCATACTTCCACCACCCGGAAAGCCGCCGCCCGCAGCAGCCGGTTATACACCGCCAGGGAAACGCCGCTATCCGCCGGGCAGCGGGCAAACACCTGCTTTGCCCCCTGTTCGTCCAGCTGGCGCAGGGCGGTGAACAGGCAGTGGGCCTGCTCGGCGCCGCTCTCCCGGGCGCCGTACTCCACACAAGGGGTGGGCAATACGCCGCTCTCGCCGGTAAAGCACAGGCAGAAGGTATCCGGCGTTTTGCGGGCTTCCACATAAGCGGCAAAGGCGGCCAGATCGCCCTTGACGATGGTCACCTCCGCCTTGGGGGCGTAGTGTTTATACTTCATGCCGGGAGACCGGGCGGTCTCCCCTTCTTTCAGTTTTGCCAGGATGGCCCCGGACAAGACCACCGGCCGGCCCAGCACCTGCTCCATCTGCTCTTTGGTGATGAAGCCGGGGCGCAGCAGCACCGGTTCCTCCCCCGCCACGGTGATAACGGTGGATTCCACCCCCACCTGGCAGTCGCCGCCGTCCAGGATCAGGGGCAGGCGGCCGTTCATATCGTTCCACACATAGCGGGCGCAGGTGGGGCTGGGGCTGCCGGACAGGTTCGCCGAGGGGGCTGCCAGGGGCAGGCCGCTGGCGGCGATGACCGCCCGGGCCACCGGATGGCTGGGCATGCGCACCGCCACGGTATCCAGCCCGGCGCAGACCTCGTCCGCCACCTTTTCGCCCCGGGGCATGATGATGGTAAGGGGGCCGGGCCAGAAGGCTTCGGCCAGTTTTTTCGCGCTTTCGGGCACCTGGCCCACCAGCCCCTCCAGCATCTTCATCCGGTCGATGTGCACGATGAGGGGGTTATCCTGGGGGCGGCCCTTTGCCGCAAAGATCTTTTTCACCGCCGCGCCGTCAAAGGCGCTGGCCGCAATGCCATACACCGTTTCGGTGGGGATGGCCACGATCTCCCCCTGCCGCAGCAGCTGCGCCGCCTTGGCAACGGAGGCTTCGTTTGCTTGTTCCAATAAGGTTTCCATAGAGATCATTCTCTTTCTGCTGCTTTCAGCTTTTCCGCCTGGTCGGCGGTGATCAGCGCGTCCAGCACCTCGTCCAGCGCGCCGTTCATAATGCTGTCCAGCTTGTACAGGGTCAGGCCGATGCGGTGATCGGTGAGCCGGCCCTGGGGGAAGTTGTAGGTGCGGATGCGCTCGGAGCGGTCGCCGGTGCCCACCTGGCTGCGGCGGTCGGCGTCGATGGCATCCTTCTGGGCCTGCTGCTTTTGCTGCAGCAGGCGGCTGCGCAGCACCTTGAGGGCTTTGTCCTTGTTTTTGAACTGGCTGCGCTCGTCCTGGCATTCCACCACCATGCCGGTGGGCAGGTGGGTCACCCGGATGGCGCTGGAAGTCTTGTTGATGTGCTGGCCGCCCGCGCCGGAGGAGCGGAAGGTGTCGATCTTCAGATCGTTCATGTCCAGCGCAAAGTCCACCTCTTCCGCCTCGGGCATCACGGCCACGGTGACGGTGGAGGTGTGGATGCGGCCCTGGGTCTCGGTCTCGGGCACACGCTGCACCCGGTGCACGCCGCTCTCGTATTTCAGGCGGCTGTAAACGCCCTCGCCCTGCACCGAAAAAATCAGCTCTTTTGCGCCGCCCAGCTCGGTCTCGTTCAGGCTGAGGACCTCGTAGGTCCAGCCCCGGTCGGCGGCGTACATGCTGTACATCCGGAACAGGCTGTGGGCAAACAGCGCCGCCTCCTCGCCGCCGGCCCCGGCCCGGATCTCCACGATGACGTTTTTGCCGTCGTTTTCATCCTTGGGCAGAAGCAGCAGCTTGATCTTCTGCTCCAGCGGCTCCAGCTTTTCTTTGTTTTCCGCCAGCTCCTGCTGGACCATCTCCTTAAAATCCGGCTCCAGGCCGCCCTCGTCCAGCAGGGCTTTCGCTTCTTCGTATGCGTCCCGGGCGGTTTCGTACTCCGTCATGGCCTCCATGAGGGGCGTCAGGTTTTTGTACTCCCGCATCAGGTCCCGGTAGCGCAGATTGTCGCTGATCACCGTGGGATCCTGCAGGCGCAGGTTCACTTCTTCGTATCGCAGGCGCACGTCCCGCAATTTTTCCAACATGATAGAAACGTCCTTTCCTGTTTGTGGCTGTCAAAAAACAGGGGACGCTATTCTTCGCCCTCCCGCAGGATCTTTTTGATGTTCTTTTCGATCTTTGCCCGGGGCACCATCACCTCATGGCCGCAGCCGGTGCAGCGGATCTTAAAATCCATGCCCACCCGCAGCACGTCAAAGCAGCTTGCGCCGCAGGGATGAGGTTTTTTGGTCATGATCTTATCGCCAACGCGAACGTCCATTCAGCCGCCTCCTTGTTTGTGGTCGCAATGCCGCCCCGCCCGCAGGCAAAGCTTCCTCGCCCGGCCTTCGGCTTTTATGGCGGCATTTGCATTTTATTTTATCACAAAGCACCGCATTAAACAAGGTTTTCCGCCGGGTTTGCGGCTTTCGCAAAATCGGCTCTTTTCTGCCCAAAGGCTCTGCTATCATCGTACCCAGGGGGCATCGTCCTGCCACGGAGGGGCCGCCGGTGCAAATATCCGCCGCCCGCCGTGCATATAGTGTAAAAAGCGGCTTTGCGGCCGCAATTCTGAACGGTAGAAAAGAGGAATGAGGATCTATGGTGGAATATAAAGCCGAGGGCCTATGCCGTCCGGCCCAGAACATGACCAGCGCCCAGCTGGAAGAAGCCTTTCACGCCGGGGCCCTGTTGCAGGCCACCGCCCTGGCCTTCGACCAGGCCCACCGGCTGCGGCTCACCCTTGCGGGGCGGCCCGCCTATGTGGAATACGACGAATGCGCCGACGGCATCCAGGCCGGGCAGGTGCGGGACATTGCCATCCTGACCCGGGTGGGCCGCCCCATCTGCTTCGTTATCCGTCAGCTGCCCCAGGGGCCGGAGGGCTGCTACCAGCTGTCCCGCCGGCAGGCCCAGCTGCAATGCCGCCAAAACTATCTGGACCAGCTGCGCCCGGGGGACATTTTGCCTTGCCGGGTGACCCACATCGAGCCCTTTGGCGCCTTTTGCGATGTGGGCTGCGGCATCAGCGCCCTTTTGCCCATCGACTGTTTGTCGGTCTCCCGCATCCAAAGCCCGGCGGACCGGGTGCAGGTGGGGGACGATCTGTACTGCGTTTTGAAAAGCCGGGACGAACAAGGCCGCCTGGTGCTCACCCTGCGGGAGCTTCTGGGCACCTGGCTGGAAAACGCCCAGCGGTTCGCCCCCGGCGAAACGGTGGTGGGGCTGGTGCGCAGCATTGAGGAATACGGCATCTTCATCGAGATCGCCCCCAACCTGGCGGGCCTTGCGGAATACACCGACGGCGTGCGCCTGGGCCAGCCGGTGAGCGTGTACATCAAAAACATCCTGCCGGAAAAGATGAAGATCAAGCTGGTGATCGTGAACCGGGAACTCACCGACCCGCTGCGCTTTGCCCTGCAATACACCCAGACCAGCGGTCACATGGACCGGTGGGTCTATTCCACGCCCCACTGCCGCAAGCTGGTGCAGACCTTGTTCGAGCCATCGCAAGTGTAGGTTTGTCAAACATCTTGTACAGTGAGAGATTCAAAGAAGGCAGCAAGTTTTTCTTTCGGAGAGAGCCAGGCAAGGGGGCGCATAGGTAAGCTGTTGGAGCGATTTTGGTGTGCAGCGAGCTGCACACCAAAATC
>CASEVW010000091.1 GCA_949291395.1 uncultured Oscillospiraceae bacterium
CAACAAAGCCGAATGCTGAACGCATTCATAACGATGCCTTTCGGGGTTCGGCTTTTTTTCATACATGGCCCGTTGGTCAAGCGGTCAAGACGGCGGCCTCTCACGCCGCAAACGGGAGTTCGATTCTCCCACGGGTCACCAATTAAAACAAAAAGCTCAGCGTTTTTCGCTGAGCTTTTTGTTTTATCCAAAATTCGATCAACTCAAAGCCATCACATAGATCTGGCAGGGGTTCCAGGCGTCCCATAGGGTGGGGAACACCTCGAATTCCTGAAACCCAAGGCTTTGATAAAAGCGGTTGGTGGCATCGTATTCCGGGTATTGGCCGGAGACAACGGTCTTGACCTGCAAAAAGGAATAGCCCTGCCCGCGGGCGTATTCTTT
Organism: uncultured Oscillospiraceae bacterium; assembly: GCA_949291395.1. Taxonomy (GTDB): domain Bacteria; phylum Bacillota; class Clostridia; order Oscillospirales; family Ruminococcaceae; genus Allofournierella. The sequence continues at coordinate 385 of CASEVW010000091.1, forward strand.
TGCCCAGAGCACCAGCTGCCGGCCGATGCCCCGGCGGTGATGGCTTTTCAAAATGCCCATGACCGCCAGCTCCACCGTGGCTTCCCCGGTCTTTTTTAAGGTCAAAAAGCCAATGGGGAGCCCATTTTCCACAGCTGCAAAGAAGGTCTGATCCCGGCTGCCGGCAATGTATGCTTCCCGGGAGTCTTCCAACCCAAACCATTCCGGCAGACCGGTGAGGACGGCCCGGGCAATGCGTTCTTTTTCCGTTTTGGAGACGATCTGTTGGATCATGGGGCATCCTCTTCTTTCCGGCTGCCTGTAGAGGCGGCCTCCTGCTGTTTTACTCCCTTTGGTGCCTGGCTTTGATAAAACTGGTCCAGCTGGCGCTGATCGCGCAGGATCGTCACCTTTTCAGGATATTGGCGGGCAATGGCCCGATAGTGGTCGCGGACCTCTTTGGTGCGGCCGTCAAATAAGATCCAGCGCACAAACTCGGCGTCGATCTTCTCCGGGCAGCCCTCGGCCATGCTCTCCCGGCTGCGGCCGCGGTATTGCATCCATCGGCGCAGCGCCCGCCACAAACAAGAAAAGCGGCCGAATTGTAAAATCAGGATGCGGTCGGCCTGGGCCAGGCGTTCCTTTTGGTAAAACTGGGTGTAGTTGCCGTCAATGACCCAGTTTTCCTGTTCCATGAAGCGGGCGGTCAGGGCCAGGGCTTCCGGGCGGGGGCGCTCCTGCCAGCCGGGCAGAAACTGCACCTGATCCATATGCAGCACCGGAAGACCATACTGCCGTCCCAGCCAGGTGGCCAGCGTGGATTTTCCGCTGCCGCTGTAGCCTAAGATCGCGATCTTCAAAAAGACTCCTTTCGCTGAAAAAAAGATGCGGATAGGGGAGCGGGGCTGGCCGTTTTGGACAAGCAAAGCGGGAAGCCTCCCCCAAAAACAGTCCTCAACCGGCAACTTTAAGGCCGGCCAAGGGGAAAACGATAAATTTGCCGCAAAAAAGATCCGTCAAAGCAGTTTCGACGGATCTTTTTTGTTTGTGCTGGTAAAATAAAGGATATTCGATCCTCAATCGCTCTGCTTTGCGTCGTCCAGGTCCTGCTCGGTTTCCCGGGTGATATAGATGGGCCGGTGCTTGGTCTCCAGGTAGGTCTTGGCCAGATACTGCCCCAAAACGCCCATACAGAACAGCTGCACGCCGCTGCACAAAAAGATGATGCACACCAAACTGGGCCAGCCGTCGGTGGGATCACCGAAGAGAAGCGTCCGTACAATGATGAACACGATCATAATGGCGGAGATGACGCAGAACAAAATGCCGATCAGGCTGGCCAGCGCCAGGGGAGCGGTGGAAAAGCCCACGATGCCCTCCAGCGAGTAGAGGAACAGCTTCCAGAAGTTCCACTTGGTCTCGCCGGCCACCCGTTCCACGTTCACATATTCCAGCCACTTGGTCTTGAAGCCCACCCAGCCGAAAATGCCCTTGGAAAACCGGTTGTATTCCGGCAGGGAGAGGATGGCGTCCACCATGCGGCGGCGCATCAGCCGGTAATCCCGCGCGCCGTCCACGATGTCCGCGTCGCTCATCTTGTTGATGATCTTATAGAACATCCGGGCAAAAAAGCTGCGGATGGGCGGCTCGCCCTCCCGGTCAGTGCGGCGGGTGGCGGCGCAGTCATAGTCCTCGTGAAGCAGGATGTCCAGCATCTGGGGCAGCAGGCTGGGCGGGTCCTGCAGGTCCGCGTCCATCATGGCCACATAGTCGCCCTTGGCGGCCTGTAGGCCGGCCAGGATGCCCGCCTCCTTGCCAAAGTTGCGGGAAAAGCTGATGTAGCGCACCCGGCTGTCCTCTTTGTGCAGCTGGCGAGCGATGGCGAGGGTGTCATCCTTGGAACCATCGTCCACAAAAATAAATTCAAAATCAGCGTCATGGCTCTGCTTCATCTGCGCAGCCACACGGCTGATCTCCTCATAAAACAGGGGAAGGGCTTCCTGCTCGTTGTAGCAGGGAACGATGATGGAAAGCAGCATAAAAACAGTACCGCCTTTTAACAAATTTATAGTTTATTATAGCACACGGAGGCGGAAAAAACAAATGTGCCCGGCCTGCGGCCAAACCACGGCAGTGTAGGTTTGTCAAACATCTTGTACAGTGAGAGATTCAAAGAAGGCAGCAAGTTTTTCTTTCGGAGAGAGCCAGGCAAGGGGGCGCATAGGTAAGCTGTTGGAGCGATTTTGGTGTGCAGCGAGCTGCACACCAAAATC
>CASEVW010000092.1 GCA_949291395.1 uncultured Oscillospiraceae bacterium
ATACTCTTACTCATGAGGGACAGAGCTCCTTTCTTGGGTGTGTTGGTGTCGCAACTTAACTATACCCTATGAAGGCTCTGTCCTTCTACTTTTTTATTTGCTTTTTTGCTCTACTGTCCAACATGTATTGTAGCTCTACAATGACCGCGTGCGGCCTGTTTCGCCACGGCTTGACAAACCGGCGGTCAAGCTGGTATCCTGATAAAAAAGCGCAAAACGTTGCGCATTCAGCAAAGGAGGCTGCGGCGTTGGAAGAGGGCAAAGGCATGAAAAAGGTCTCCATTGAGGAGATCGCCAACGCTTTGGGCGTGTCGAAAACAACGGTGTCCCGGGCGCTTTCCGGCAAGGGACGCATCAGCGAGGCCACCCGGGCCAGGGTGCGGGCCTATCTGGCGGGCACCGGCGCGGTGCCTGCCGTGCGCAACCTGCCCCTGGAGGAGCGGGTGACCCATAATCTTTCCATGGTCATCCCCCGGCATTTTGTCTATCTGGATCTGCCCTTTTTGCGCAAGAGCATGGGCGGCATCAGCATGGTGGCGGCCCAGCGGGGCTATGACCTGCTGCTTTGTTATGCCGGCACCCTGGACACCCAGCAGCTGGAACGCCAGCTGGCCAGCCGCAAGATGGACGGGGTGATCCTGTCTCGGGCGATGGCGGACGATCCCTGCCTGGACCTGCTGCGCCAGTACCATCTGCCCTTTGTGGTGATGGGGCGCTGCGAGGACGAGACCATCCCCCAGGTGGACAACGACCAGGTGGGGGCGGCCTGCGAGATGACCCGACTGCTGCTGCGGCTGGGAGAGCGGCGGATCGCCCTGCTGGTGGGGAACACCGCATACACCGTGAATATGGACCGCCTGCGGGGCTATCTGCGGGCGCTGGCGGAGTTTGGCATCCAGCCGGACCAGCAGCTGATCCTGACCGGCGTGGAGAGCGACGCCCAGCGGGCCAACGCGCTGGAGACCATTCTGGACCAGCACCCGGACTGCCTGCTGTGCGGGGACGACCGGCTGGCCTTTGACGTGATGCAGACGCTGCACAGCCGGGGCATTGCGGTGCCGCAGCAGCTGCGGGTGGCCAGCCTGTACGACAGCGAGTTGATCGCCGGGATGACGCCCAGCGTGTCGGCAGTGCAGTTTGACGCGGAACGGCTGGGCTCGGCGGCCTGCCGGATGCTGCTGGACCTGCTGGCAGGCAAGGAGATCCAGCGGCGGCAGGTGGAGGGCTACCAGGTGATCCTGCGGGAATCCACAAAATAAGAAACGAGAAAAACGCCTCTGCGGCGGCCCGGAACGGGCGGCAGCAGGGGCGTTTTTTTGTGTGATCGGCATTGATTAAAATTAAAGATTGCGCATTATTGCGCATAAAAAGCGTTAATTCGTTCAAATTTAGTGGCAAATATCACAACAAAATGAGAAAAATGCTGTTCGTATCGTACATTGACGGCCGAAAGAAAAGTGTGTATCATTGTAATTGCAATGAGTTGCGCAAAATTAGCGCAATATTAACAAAAGCGGGGCCGGCACCCCGCTGACAAAAAAGGAGCAAGCATTATGAAAAAACAACTGAGCTTGGTCATGGCGGCAGTCATGGCATTGTCGCTGGTGGCTTGTGGCGGCGGTACGCAAAGTTCGTCCGCTCCCGCAACTGGTTCCACCAACAGCACCGTCAGCGAGGCAGCCTCCGCCGAGACGGCCAACTGGGGCGATGTGACCCTGACCATGTGGGGCGCGGAAGAAGACCAGACCATGCTGCGGGAGATGGCCGACGCCTTCATCGAGGAGAATAAGGACAAGGGCAATATCACCATCGAGATCGGCGCTTGCTCCGAGGCCTCTGCCAAGGATAACGTGCTGCTGGACCCCACCGCTGCTGCGGACGTGTTCGCCTTTGCGGACGACCAGCTGAATGAGTTGGTGGCCGCCGGCGCCTTGCAGGAGGTGCAGCTGAACGCCGACGACGTGAAGAGCCGCAACCTAGCGGGCTCGGTGGAGGCCGCTACCCTGAACGGCAAGCTGTATGCATACCCCATGACCGCTGACAATGGCTACTTTTTGTATTATGACAGCAGCGTCATCTCGGCGGAGGACGCCCAGACCGTGGACGGCATCCTGGCTGCCGCCGCTGCCGCCGGAAAGACTTTTAACATGAGCATCAACGATGCCTGGTATATCTACAGCTTCTTTGCCGGTGCTGGTCTGAACGCCACCCTGGCGGAGGACGGCGTGAACACCGTTTGCAACTGGAACGAGGCACCCGGCGCTGACGTGGCCCAGGCCATCATGGACATCGCCGCCGACCCGGCCTTCCGCAACGCTGCCGACGCGGACATCGTGTCCGGCATCAAGGACGGCAGTGTGTGCGCCGCCATCAGCGGTACCTGGAACGCTTCCACCGCACAGGAAGTATGGGGCGAGAACTACGCCGCCACCAAGCTGCCCAGCTACACCCTGAACGGCGAGCAGGTGCAGATGAGTTCCTTCTCCGGCTACAAGCTGGTGGGCGTGAACCCCCACAGCAGCAACGTGGGCGTGGCCATGCTGCTGGCTGACTACATCACCAACGAGGCCAACCAGGCCAAGCGCTTTGCCGACCGGAACCTGGGACCCTCCAACATCAACGTGAGCAATTCGGCAGACGTGCAGAATGCCCCGGCCATCGCTGCGCTGGCCATGCAGAGCGAGTTCTCTGACCTGCAGCGGGTGGGCGCGAACTACTGGGACCCTGCCGCCAGCCTGGGGCAGATCCTGGTGTCCGGCGACACCCAGGGCAAGACCACTCAGCAGCTGATGGACGACGCTGTGGCGGGCATTACCGCACCGGTGGCACAGTGACCGAAACAATAGAATGAGACCCGATGCCCTGCCGCCGTGACCGGCGGAGGGAGGGGAAAACGACGATGAGAACCGCGGGCGCGGCAGGCTGTTGCGCGGCCTGCCGCGCCTGTTCGTTTGTTACCGGGGCCGACGAAGGCGCCTGCGTTTGGGGCGGTTTTGAAAAAGAAAGGAGTGGTCATTGTGGCCGAGAGGGCGTTTCAGCCAAGGCTGCAGACAGCGGACGGGGAGCCGAACTTTTTGAAGCGGTTTGGCACTGCGCTGGTGCGGGGCGATGTGTTTACCAAGTTGTCCCTGGTGGTATGGGGGCTGGGATACATTGGCCACGGGCAGCTGATCAAGGCGCTGCTTGTGACCTTCGTGCAGGGGATGGGCCTGTATTACCTGGCCGTGGCGGGCGTGCCCAACCTGATGAAGTTTGGCACGCTGGGCACCGTTCAGATGGAGATGGTGTTCAACCCCATGACGATGAAGAATGAGGTGAACGACTACGACAACTCGTTTGCCATCCTGCTGCTGAGCGTGATCGCTTTGGTGGTGATCGCGGCGATGGTGGCGGCGGCGATGGGAGTCGTGACCTCCAACTATCAATTGCAGCAGATCCGGGCGGCGGGGAAAAAGACCAACACCTTCCGCCAGGACGTGCGGGTGTATCTGAACGAGAAGTTTTATGTGACCCTGCTGACCCTGCCGGTGCTGGGCGTTGTGGTGTTTACCATTGTGCCGCTGTTCATTTTGATCGCGGTGGCCTTTACCAACTACGACCAGCAGCACATGCCGCCCAACGCGCTGTTTACCTGGGTGGGGCTGACCAACTTCTTTACCCTGTTTGGCGGCGGGCAGTCGCTTTCGCTGACCTTCGGCTATGCCTTTGGAAAGGTGCTGGCCTGGACGCTGGTGTGGGCGTTTTTTGCCACCTTCACCACCTTTTTCGGCGGCGTGCTGCTGGCCATGTTCATCAACAACAAGAACACCCGGTTCCCCAAGCTGTGGCGGACGCTGTTCATGGTGACCATTGCGGTGCCCCAATTCGTGACGCTGCTTTTGGTGCGGAACTTCTTTTCGGACACCGGTATCTTCAACACCATGATGGCGAACATCGGTGTGACCGACTTTTTGCATACCGTCGGCTTGTTGAGCCCGGGCATGGACCACATCCCCTTTTTGACAAGCGCCGGATGGGCCCAGGTGATGATCATTCTGATCAATATCTGGGTGGGCGTGCCCTACCAGATGATGATCGCCACCGGCGTGCTGATGAACATCCCGGCGGATATGCTGGAGGCGGCCCGCATTGACGGCGCCAGCCCCATGCAGACCTTTTTCCGCATCAAGCTGCCCTACCTGATGAGCGTGCAGGGCCCGGCGCTGGTGACGGATTTTGTGAAGAACGTGAACAACTTTAACGTGATCTATCTGCTGACCCAGGACGTGTTCATCACCCAGGACCAGGCAATGGCGGCTTCCAGCGCCAAGGAGGTGGACCTGTTGGTGACCTGGCTGTTCCGGCTGACCCAGGAACAGTACAACTACAAGATGGCGGCGGTGATCGGCATTATGGTGTTCATCGTGTGCGCCGTGTTCACGGTGGTGTGCTTTAAGTTTATCAACAAGAAGGAGGCGGTGTTCTCGTGACCCAGACAACGACAAAACAGGCCGAGAGCCAGGCCGCCCGGCTGGGAACGCAGGACCAGCTGCGGAAAGGGCGCGTTCTGCGGGGCATCCGCAGCGTGGTGCGCCATCTGGTGCTGGCGGTGCTGGCGGCGGTGTGGCTGGTGCCCATCCTCTGGCTGCTGGTGACCTCCTTTTCCGACTATCGGGGCATCAACTTCCGGCACTTTTTCCCGGAGGGGTATACCCTGGACAACTACATCAACATTTTGTTCCACTCGGATTCGGTGGCGCAGTTCCCCCAGTGGTTTGCCAATACCTTCATTGTGGCCTGTTTCAACTGCGTGATCTCCACCGCCTTTGTGCTGATGGTGGCCTATGCGCTGAGCTGCTGCCGGTTCAAAAGCAGGCGGCTGTTACAGAACCTTTCGGTGACGGTGAACCTGTTCCCCGGCGTGCTGGCCATGATCGCCGTGTATTTTGTGCTGCGGTATCTGGACCTGACCAACTCTTATGCGGGGCTGATCATGGTATACGCCGGGTCTTCCGGTTTGGGGTATTTGATCTGCAAGGGATTCTTTGACACGGTGCCCGTTGCTTTGCGGGAGGCCGCCCGGCTGGACGGCGCTTCGGAGGCGAGGATCTTCTTTCAGGTGGTGATGCCCATGTCCAAGCCGATCCTGGTGTATACCATCATCAGCTCGTTCATGATGCCCTGGACCGACTTTGTGATGGCCAAGATGATCCTGAACTCCGGCGTGAGCGCGGACTGGACGGTGTCCATCGGGCTGTACAACATGCTGTCCCGCACGCTGATCAACAACTATTTCTCCCTGTTCTGCGCGGGCGGTGTGCTGGTGTCCATCCCCATTTCGATCCTGTTTGTGATCATGCAGAAGTTCTATGTGGAGGGCATCACCTCCGGCGCCGCCAAGGGATAAGTTTGGCTTTCTTCTTTTCTTTCCTTTTCATCCATCCCCATATGCCAAAAGCGCCCCGCACCCGGGTTTCGGGTGTGGGGCGCTTTTGGCGTTTCAGGGGCAGGTGAAGGAAAGGCCCCGGCATTCGGTGTAGTAGTGCAGCGCGGCGCGGATGGTGCGCTCCGGCCAGCCGGTGGCTTCCGCCAGCTGCCAGGGCTCGGTGCAGCCTTCCCGCATCAGGCTTTGCAGGTAGTGGAACGGCAGATAGCGCTCGTACTGCCAGCGGTTGGCCCGGTATTCGTGCTGGGCCACCAGCTGGTAGGGGCTGTGCACCGAGTGGGTGGCGCCGGTGGCGCAGTGCCCGGCCTCGTGGGCCAGGGCGGCGGTGTAATCCGCCATGGTGTCGAACTGGTCGAAATCCAGGAAAACACAGTACCTGCCGTCCATTTCCAGGGTGGCGGCATCGGCGAAGCCAATGGGAAAGGGCATCAGTGTGACACCCATTTGACGGATATCCTGATAGATGTTTGCAAGTGATGACATGCGGCCCTCCCAGGCGGCGTTAGTTTCCGTTCTGCCCGTGCTGCTGCGCGAGCTTGAACAGGCGCGCCATTTCCAGTAATTTTTGCTTGTTCTCTTCGGTGAGTTCCTTACTTTCGTTGTGCAGCGCATAGGTGAAGTCGTCAAAGGTGACGGCGGGCATCCCGTACAGATAGTTCATATCCACCCCGAAAAATTTGGCGATGGCCTCCATGGTGGTGGAATCCGGTTCCCGCTCGCCCCGCTCGTACATGCTGATGGCGCTGCGGCTGATGCCCAGGCGTTCCGCCAGCTGGGGCTGGGTCAGGCCCTGCTGGGTGCGGAGCTGTTTTAAGATGCTTGCGAACTGTCCCATATGCGTCTCCTCACTTTCTGTGTTTTTATGATAGCACGAAATGTGAAGAAAGTAAAGAAAAAATCCACAAAAAGTGTTGACACGATACGTGGCTTTATGCTAGAATGGGGCCACAGCAGAAAAACCGGCTTGCCAAAAAGAGAAATTGCACTTGGGTTTTGGGAGCCGGGATTTTTGTTCTACGAAAAGACACGAAATGTGGATTTTTGATGGGTTGCTGTGATGCGGCTGCCCTGGTATCGTGGATGTTTTTTGTTATTATACCAGAAATTGGGTCCGATAGTCTGGACTTTGAAAGGGGGAACAGGTACGGAACGGGAAAACGGCGGGCCGGGCTGGCTGGGGATCGGGCCCGAGACGGGGAGGTTCGTGCCGGAACAGGAGGGCTTTTTGACTGCCTGTGCCGGGTGCGGTATCCGCCGGTGGGACCCTGAGGCCCCGGAGGCAGCGGAGTTTTACGGAATGCTGGTGGAATGGTATTTTTCCGGCAACTGGATCTGGAAGGAGGATGTGGAATGAATCAGGAAAAACAGCAGCAGGCGATCACAGAAAAGCGGTGGATGGCAAGGCGCATCCACCATGCCAAATGGACGGGAAAAAATGACTGCCGGGGCTGCGGCTGGCGGCGGGACGGGGAAGGCGTCTGCCTGCTGCCGGTGTGCATGAAGCAGGGCAAGCCCAAATGCAAGTGAAAGAGGGGGGACGCGGGGATGACCAAGGAGGAGAAGATCGCTTTTCTGCGCGGCTACCGGGAACAGCTGGAACGGGCCCGGCAGCTGACCATGGAACTGGAGGAGATGCGCCAGGTGGTGATGCGCATCACGCCCATTTTGAACGATATGCCGGGGCGGGGCGGGCCGAACTTGCACCGTTTGGAGGAGAGCGTGGAGCGGGCCGAGCGGGCGGAGGAGCAGTTGGCTGAGACACTGGAACAGGCGATCCAGGCACAGTGCCTGGTGCGGGCGGCCATTGAGACGGTGGAGGAGGAGCGGCTGCGGCAGATCCTGCGGGCCAGGTATCTTTTGGGGCAGTCCTGGCAGAAGGTGGCCGAGACGCTGAACATGGACGAGCGGTGGGCCCGCCGCCAGCACGAGCGGGCCCTGGGGCTGTTGGAACTGGAATAGGGAAAAGCGGGGAGGGTGAAGCCGGCGTATTGCATCTTTTGGCGGGGCTTTTATAATGGAGACAGGAAGATGCGGAACATTGGGTTCGATGGGGGAGGAAAAAAGATGAACACGCCCACGCTTACAACTGAACGGCTGATCTTGCGCCGGTTTACCGAAGAGGATCTGAGCGCGCTGTTTGATATTTACCGGGACGAAGAGGTGAACACCTTTCTGCCCTGGTTCCCGTTGCAGACTTTGGAGGAGGCAAGGGCCTTTTATGAAACGCGGTTTGCCAGCAATTACCAGAGGGAAAAGGGATACGATTATGCCATCTGCTTGAAAGAGGATAACGTGCCCATTGGGTATGTGAATGTTTCCATGGAGGAGAGTTACGACCTGGGATACGGGCTGCGGAAGGAGTTTTGGCACCGGGGGATTGTGACGGAGGCCTGCCGGGCGGTGGTGGAGCAGCTGCGCAGGGACGGCATCCCCTACATCACCGCCACCCATGACGTGCAGAATCCCCGCAGCGGGGAAGTGATGAAGAAGCTGGGGATGCGGTATCAGTATTCCTATGAGGAACAATGGCAGCCCAAGGACAGGGCCGTGGTCTTTCGGATGTATCAGCTGAATTTGGATGGGGATGAGGACAGGGTATATAGGAAATATTGGAACAACTCCAAGGTTCGTTTTGTGGAGGATATTTAGAAGAAAGGTAGCCGGAGCTTCCGGCTGCCTTTTCTTTGTGCCGGAAAGAAGAAACAGCACGCCCGGAAAAGCCCGGGAGCTGGGCAAAATCAGCCCGGAAAAGCCCGGCCAAATGGCGGGAGTGACCCTGGAAAGCCCGCCGGAAAGGGTGCTATCCTATAAACTGCAAAGAGTGGGAAACGGAAAGACAAAGCCGAGGCAGCAAAAGCTGCTTCGGTTTTTCTTTTACAGTCCTGCTTTTTGCGGAAGGAGAGCGGCAGATCTTCTTTTCAATAAAAAACGGCCAAAGGAAAGGAGCGTGAACGAAAGTGGAAGAGCAGAAGGAACTGGACAGCCTGGACCAGCTGACCGGCGAGCTGATGCACATCGCCATGGGCGACAAGACCTACCCGGAATACGACAAGAACGGGGAGGAGCGGCCCCAGTATCCGGACTTGGGCCACCGGCTGAAGGCGATGGAGATGCTGGCGAAGCTTTTGGCGGGCAGACCCGGCCAGAAGAAAAGGACCGTGCTGGTGGATGACCTGTGAGGAACTGGAACGGCTGCCCCTGAGCCGTATCATCAGCCCGGCGTTTTACGAGGCCCACCGGAAGGTGCGGGAAGGGACGGTGAAAGAACTGGTACTGACCGGTGGGCGGGGCAGCGCAAAGAGCAGCTTTGCGGCCATCGAGCTGCTGTTGCAGCTGACAGAGCACCCGGACTGCCACGGCGTGGTGCTTCGGCGGGTGGGCCGGACGCTGCGCACCAGCGTTTGGACCCAGCTGCTATGGGCAGCGGATCTGCTGGATCTGCGGGAGGACATGGCCGAGAACCTGAGCCAGATGGAATTGACCTATCGCCCCACCGGGCAGAAGATCTGGTGCTTTGGGCTGGACGACGCCACGAAATTAAAGAGCATCAAGCCGCCCTTTGGGCACATCGGCCTGGTGTGGTTTGAAGAGCTGGACCAATTTGCCGGGGCCGAGCAGGTGCGCAGCGCCGAGCAGAGCCTTTTGCGGGGCGAGGGGTTCAGCCTGTGCATCAAGAGCTTCAACCCGCCCGCCCGGGCGGCCAACTGGGCCAACCGGTACGCCAGAGAGCCGAAAGAGGGCAAGCTGGTGCAGCATTCCAGCTATCGGGATCTGCCGCCGGACTGGCTGGGCAGCCGGTTTTTGGAAGAGGCGGAACATCTGCGCCAGACCAACGAGACCGCCTACCGGCACGAGTATCTGGGCGAGGTGGTGGGCAGCGGCAGCCAGGTGTTCGAGAACCTGAAGCTGGAGGCCATTCCGGAAAAAGCCATCGAGGGCTTTGAACGGCGGCTGCACGGGGTGGACTGGGGGTGGTATCCCGACCCCTGGGCCTTTAACAGCTGCGCCTACGATGCTGCCCGGCGGGTGCTGTACATCTGGGACGAGGCCACCCGGCGGCGGACCTCCAACGGGGACACTGCCCGACTGCTGATCGAAAAAGGGGTCTGCCAGGATCCGGGACGGGAAGAGCTGCTGGTGGCGGATTCCGCTGAGGAGAAGAGCTGCCGGGATTACCGGGCCGAGGGGCTGCCCTGCCGGGCGGCGGAAAAGGGCCCGGGCAGCGTGCGGGCAGGGATGAAGTGGCTCCAAAGTTTGAACTGCATCTGGATCGACCCGGCCCGCTGCCCGGACACGGCGAAAGAGTTCAGCGAGTACGAGTACGACCGGGACGGCCGCACCGGCGAGGTGCTGGAAGGATACCCGGACAAGAACAACCACCACATCGACGCGGTGCGGTACGCCACCAGCCGGATCTGGCGAAGGCGGGGCCAATAGCCGCAGAAAGGAGGAGCTGAGTGAAACAGCGTTTTTGGGAATGGCTGCGCACCGGTTTTTTGCCGGAATGGGCCAGGCGGCAGCTGTGTGAGGAGAACCGGGAGCTGCGCCGCCAGCTGGAGGCCAGCCGCCAGGATGTGCAGCGGCTGGAGGCGTACATCCAGGGCATGCAGACGGCGCTGCGGGCCTTCAAGCGGGCCGGCGGGAAAGGAGGTGAGGAACGTTGAGCTTTTGGAAGGCGGCGCTGGGGCAGGAGATCTTTCATTTTGAACAGGCCTTTCCCGACGCAAAGGACTGCACCAGCGAGGCGATGCGCCGGGCGGTGCAGGACTGGTTCGGGCTGTATTTTGACGGGGAGATGACCGGCGAGGAGGACCCCTGCCAGCGGCTGCCCTACACCATCGTGAACAAGCTGGCCCGGGCCTGCTTTGCGGAGTACCGGGCCAGCGCCGCGCCGGAGGCCCCCTTTGCCGCCGGGATTTTGGAAGGGCTGGAAGCGGCCCGGAGCCGGGCAATGCAGCTGGCGCTCATCGGCGGCGAGGCATGGCTGAAACCGGTGGCGCGCAAAGGCGGCTTTGCTTTTTCGGTGATGCGCCGGGACCGGGTGGTGGTGCTGGGCCGGGACGCAAACGGCGAGGCCACCGCCCTGGGCAGCGGCCAGGTGGTGCTGCGGGACGGGATGTTTTACACCCTGCTGGAACGGCGGAGCCTGGACGGGGCGGGGCGGCTGGTGATCGAGAACCGGCTGTTTTGCAGCCGGGACGGCCAGAGCATCGGCAGCCCGGCGGCACTGGACAGTTTGCCGGAGTTTGCCCGGCTGCGCCCGGCGGCGGTGCTGGGCGATGTGGGCGGGCTGGGCCTTGTGAGCCTGCGCCTGCCGCTGGAAAACTGCGTGGACGGCAGCCCGGACGGGGTGAGCGTTTACGCTGCGGCGGCGGGGCTGATCCACAACATCAACAAGAACGAACGGCAGCTGTGCCGGGAGTTTGAAAACGGGGAGAGCCGGGTGTTTGCGTCGGCGGACCTGCTGCGCAAAGGCAGGGACGGCAGCCGGATGCTGCCGCCGGGGCTGTTCGTGGGACTGGACGATGACCCGGAGACCACCGGGCTGACCATCTTTTCGCCCCAGCTGCGCCAGGAGAGCTTTTTGGCCCGCAAGCGGGAATACCTGCGGAATGTGGAGAGCCTGATCGGCCTGAAGCGGGGCATTCTGGGCGAGGTGGAAGCGGCCCAGCGCACCGCCACCGAGGTGACCAGCAGCGAGGGCGATTACAGCCTGACCATCCAGGACTTGCAGCGGATGTGGGAGAAAGCCGTGCGCCAGGCGGTGACGCTGTGCGGCCGCCTGGGCAGGATCTACCGGATGTCGGGAGCAGAGCAGCTGGACGGGGCCAAGGCGGTGAGCGTCCACTGGGGCAACGGCGTGCTGCACGACCGGGACAAGGCCTGGGCAGAGGTGATGCAGCAGGTGGATGCCGGGATGCTGAGACCGGAGATCGCCCTGGCCTGGAAGTACGGGCTGCCCTGGGAGACAGAAGAGGACCTGAAGCGGGTGCGGGAGCGGTATATGCCGCAGACCCAGCCGGAATAAGGGAAAACAAAGACAGAAAAAGGAGGAAACGATGAGCAAGATCAGCGAGATCATGGAAAAGGCGGGGCTGAAACTGAGCCAGCAGCAGAAAGAAGAGGTGGAGCGGCAGATCGGCCAGATCTACTATCCTCTGGAGCAGCACCGGCAGGAGCTGGAACAGCTGCAGTTTGACCACCGGCTGGACGCTGCCATTACCGGCGCGGGCGGCCGGAACGCAAAGGCCATCCGGGCGCTGCTGGACCTGGAGAGTTTGCGGGCCAGCCAGGAGCCGGAAGAGGCCATTGCCGGGGCGCTGGATCAGCTGCGCCAGGACAATGACTATCTGTTCATGCAGGAGCAGGAGCCGCCGGTGTATGCGGCGGGCACCGGCTCGGCGGCGCTGCCCGGCCAGGATGCCGCTTTGCGGGCCGCCTTTGGCCTGGGCGCGGAATGAGCCGACCGTAAACAAGAACGACCGATACAAAAACGACAACAAAAAATAACACGAGAAATGAGAGGAGACAAAACATATGGCAAACAGTATTGCAATGGCAAAGAAATTTATCCCCCTGCTGGACGAGGTGTACCGCACCGTGTCCCTGACTGCGAAGCTGGACGGCGCGCCGGAACTGGCACGCCAGGGCGCGAACGCCAATGAGCTGATCGTGCCCATGATCGAGATGCAGGGCCTGGGCAGCTACGACCGGAACAGCGGTTATGTGAGCGGCGAGGTGACCATGACCAACGAGACCGTGAAGTGCAACTTTGACCGGGGCCGGATGTTCACCGTGGACAACATGGACAACGCCGAGACCGCCGGCCTGGCCTTTGGCCGCCTGGCCAGCGAGTTCATCCGCACCAAGGTGGCCCCTGAGCTGGACGCTTTCCGCTTTGCCAGCTATTGCGGCAAGAGCGGCATTACCAAGAAGGGTGAGACCCTGTCGGACGGCGCTGGGGTGCTGGCGGCGCTGCGGACTGCCACCAACGCCATGGACGAGGCTGAGGTGCCCATGGAGGACCGGCATCTGTTCATCACCCCCACCCTGGACGGCATGATCGCCGATCTGGACACCACCAAGAGCCGGGAGATCCTGGCCCGCTTTGCGTCCAAGACCCTGGTGCCCCAGACCCGCTTTTACACTTCCATCAAACAGAATGACGGCCACACCGAGGGCCAGGAGGCGGGCGGCTATACCAAGGCGGACGATGGCCAGGACCTGAATTTTATGGTCATCCACAAGCCCGCCCTGATCCAGTTTGAAAAGCACGTGGCACCCAAGATCGTGACCCCGGCACAGAACCAGGATGCGGATGCCTACAAATACGGCTACCGGAACGTGGGCATCGCCGACGTGTACAAAAACAAGCTGGCCGGCGTGTACGCCAGCCACAAGCCTGCTGCGAAATGAGCGGCGGGGCGGATTACGCCTTCTACCGGGACCAGTGGGGCGGCGGGATGCCGGAAGAGGAATTTGCCTTTTTCGGCCCTGCCGCCCAGGCCTGGCTGGACCGGTACAAGCGCATGTACCAGGTGACCGAGGCGGCCGAGGAGGGCGAGGCAAAGGCGGTGTGCGCCATGGCGGACGCGCTGCGCTATTTTGAGAAGGCGGAGAACGGCCAGGCGGTGCAGAGCGTCCAGCTGGGCAGCTTGCAGGTGGAGCGGGCGGAGGGCACCATGCCGGAGGTGAGCGCCCGGGCGAAAAGCCGGGAGCTGTTCCGCTGCGCTTCGCTGTATCTAGACATTTACCGGGGACCGGAGAGAGGGGAGACGGCATGCTGCGGCTGAGGGAAGGCGCGCCGCTGGACTACGGTTTTTGCCGGGATGTGGTGACGCTGTATCATCCGGTGTTCGGGGAGGCGTTTGCCTGCCGGAGGGTGGTGTTCCGGGGCGCTTACATGGACCTGCGGGAGACTGCCGGGACGGATGCGGTGGAGACCAAAAGCGAGCGGCGGTGCTTTTTGCTGCTACCCTGCGGCGGCGAGCGGCCCCGGTGGAGCCCGCCGGGCGAGGCGGCGCTGCTGGAGGACGAGGACTGGTTCCGCCTGGAGCCGGGGGACCGGGTGCTGCTGGGCGAGGGGCCGCAGATCGGAACCCGGGAGGAATGGCGGCGCTTTGTGCCTGCCCAGGTGCCGGGGCTGGCGGCGGTGCGCGAGGTGGCGGTGAAGCGGTGGCAGGGAAAGGAATGCCACGTGGAGGCGCAGACCGAGTGGTACAAACACTGGTGAGAAAAGGAGGAGACGGGATGCTGGACCGGCTGCGAAAATGGCTGGAACAATGGCCCGGCTGGGACGGGTTCGGCCCGGTGGCGGTGGACGGTTTGGGCGTGCTGGGGGGCGGTGTATCGCTGCGGCCCGGCGGCGTGACCGAAGCTGCGCACAGAGTGGATATTTTGGGCGGCGGCGTGCTGCGGCTGCGGTATCGGTTCTGGCTGGACATCAAGATGGAAAAGGCCCCCGGCGACGGGCTGGGGGCCGAGGAGAACGCCCGGAAGCTGCTGGGATTGCAGGACTGGGTGAACGGGCAGAGCGCCGCCGGCCTTGCGCCCCGGATGGGGGACGGCGAGGGCCAGGAGGTCATCCGGGCTGAGGAGGGCGCTTTGCAGAGTACGGACCGGGAGGGACTGGCGGTTTACCGGCTGGTGCTGACCGTGGAACAGGAAAAACGATACAAAGGAGAGGAATATGGCGAAGAAGATCGATCGAAAATGGATGGCGCATTATGTTGACGCCGCAATGCCCGGCGCTTTGGAGGGCGCGCCCAACTATGTGCGGCTGGGCGAGGATCTGGAGGAATACAGCCCGGAACTGAGCGCCAACGTGGAAAAGACCCAGAATATCCTGGGCCAGACCAGCGTGCTGCTGACCAGCTATGAGAAGAGCGGCAGCGTGGAGCCTTACTATGCCCAGAAGGGCGACCCGCTGTTTGAGCGTTTGCAGGACATCGTGGACGGCTGTAAGGTGCTGGACGACTGCGACACCACGGTGGTGGAGGTGCATATGTGGGAGGAGGAGACCCCGGACAAGGGCTTCCCCGCCGTGAAGGACGATGCGGTGATCGAGGTGAGCAGCTACGGCGGCGACTCCACCGGCTATCAGATCCCCTTCACCCTGCATTACAAGGGTGCGCCGGTGGCGGGTCACTTTGACCCCAAGACCAAGACCTTTACCGCAAACGAGGCGTGAGCGAGGGCCGGGGGCGGCGGGGATGCCGTTCCCGGCCAAATTGTTGTATCAGTGAAAGGAGCAAAGACGATGGAAGAGATGCGCATTGACACCGGCATGAAGGAATATCGGGTGAACGGGGGCGGCGTGCTGCGGTTCAACCCCAGCGACCCCAACGTGTACAGCCGCTTTCTGGAGGCGGCGGAAGCGGTGCGCCGCATTGAGGAGAAGATGGGCGAAGAGGCCGAGCAGGCCGCCGGCGACGGCCGGAAGGCGCTGGCGCTTTTGTGCCGGGCGGACCGGGAGGCAAAGGCGGAGCTGGAACGGGTGTTTGGCCCGGAGAACGACCTGGACGCACTGCTGGGCGGCGTGAACCTGATGGCGGTGTGCGCCAACGGCGAGCGGGTGGTGACCAACCTGTTCGCGGCCATTGGCCCGGTGATCGAAGAGGGGGCCGAGGCCTTTTTGCAGGCCAAGGCCGCTAAGGCTGTGGCGGAGGCCCAGGCCCGGCGGGCCGCCCGACAGGCCCCGGAGGAATGACCGGCTGGGAGCTGCCCCGCGCGCTGGAAGTGGGCGGGGAGCCGTGGGCCATCCATGCGGATTACCGGGACGTGCTGGAGGTGATGGAGTGGCTGGAAAATCCGGAGGAGACCGGCGAGACACGGCTTTATCTGGCTTTGGCGCTGTTTTACCGGGATTTTGACCGGATGCCCCACGCTTTGCGCCGGGAGGCGGCGGAGAAGATGTTCTGGTTCATTGGCGGCGGGGTGGAGGAAAAGGGCCCGGCGGGGCCCAAGCTGCTGGACTGGCAGCAGGACTGGCCGATGATCGCCGCCGACGTGAACCGGGCGGCGGGGTGCGAGGTGCGGGCGCTGCCCTTTGCCCACTGGTGGACCTTTTTGAGCTGGTTCGGCAGCATCGGCGAAGGGCAGCTTGCAACGGTGGTGGGCATCCGGGAGAAGCTGCGGCGGGGCAAAAAGCTGGAACCCTGGGAGCGGGAGTACTATCAGCGCAACCGGGTCAAGGTGGAACTGAAACGCCGCTACACCGCCGAGGAACGGGCCGAGCAGGAACGGCTGAAACGGCTGCTGGGCGAATGAGAGAAGAAAAGGGAAGGAGGGAAGAGCGATGGAGACCATTCAAATTTTGCTGCCAGACCTGAAGAGCTATGAGCAGGATCTGGAAAAGCAGACGAAAAGCACCGTGATGAAGCTGGCGGCCCAATACCGGAAGCTGGGGATGGAGCAGTCGGAGGCGATGCGGACGGCCTGGCGGCAGGTAAAGGCATCCCAGGATGAGGCGGCACAAAGCGCCGGGGGGCTGATCGAAGTGATCCGGGGCGGTTTGGGCGGCTTGGGCCAGGTGCTGGCGGGCCTTGTGGACGGACTGCGGAATTTTGCCTTGGCGGTGGCGAGGATGTTCGGCTTTGGGGCGGCGGCGGAGACCGAGGCCCTGGCCAAAAGCAGCAAGGCGGCGGCCAAGGGGCAGGCACAGCTTGCCAAGAGCACCCAGAAAGCGGCCAAGGCCGCCGCCCGCACGGTACTGCGCATCGACGAGC
This sequence comes from uncultured Oscillospiraceae bacterium, assembly GCA_949291395.1. Classification (GTDB taxonomy): domain Bacteria; phylum Bacillota; class Clostridia; order Oscillospirales; family Ruminococcaceae; genus Allofournierella. Next base: position 16,153 of record CASEVW010000092.1, read on the forward strand.
TGAACCTGGTGCAGCAGGAGACCGCCAGCGGCGGAAGCGGTGGCTCCGGCGGGAGCGGCGGTTCCGGCGGCAGCGGGGGCACCGACCCGGGGGCCGGGGAATGGCTGGATCTGAGCAGGATCATCGAAGATTTTGTGCGGCGGATGCAGGAGTTGTTCGGGCCCAGCATCGAGGCCTGGGGCAAGGCTTTCGCCCAGCTGGGGCGTGAAGCCTGCCAGGCCTGGGAGACGATAAGGGACAGCGCTTTGGAACTGTGGAAGACGGCGCTGGCGCCTTTGGGACGGTATCTGCTGGAAGATTTTATCCCCAGTGTGGTGAACGGGTTCAGCGAGACGCTGGCACCCATCTTTGCGGAGGTGGGCAGCTTGTTTTTGCAGGAGTTCGCTCTGAATTTTCAGCTGGGGTGCCAGATCGTGGGGGACCTGATCACGGCCTATCTGATGCCGCTGTTTGCATTTTTGAAGCAGGTGATCCTGGATGTGTTTTTGGGCATCCAGACGGCGTGGGCCACCTACGGACAGCCCATTTTGGAGCTGCTGGCGGTGGCGGGCGAACAGCTGCGGGTGCTGGTGGAGACGCTGTATTACGGGCTGATCAAACCGGTGCTGGACGAGCTGATGGGCCAATTGCAGCAGCTTTGGGACGGGCATTTGAAGCCGCTGTGGGATCGGCTGGCGCTGCTGTTCGGCGCTGTGGGCGAGATGCTGCTTACAGTGTGGACCGAGTTTGCCGCGCCGCTTTTGCAGCGGTTCAGCGAGATCTTTGCGCCGGTGCTGGCCGAGGTGGTCGGCTTTGTGACGCAGCGATTCGGCGCAGGGTTCGGCATGATGGCGGACGTGATCACCGGCTTTGCCAAGATGTTGCAGGGACTGTGCGATTTTGTGAGCGGCGCGTTCAGCGGAGACTGGGACCGGGCCTGGCAGGGCATCCAGACCATCTTTGGCGGCGTTTGGGACGGCATGAAGAATCTGGCCAAGGGCGGCGTGAACAGCATCATCGACACGGTGAATTTTTTGATCCGGGCGGTGGCCGGAGGGCTGAATGCCGTGATCGACCAGCTGAACAGCATCAGCGTGGACGTGCCGAGCTGGGTGCCTGGATTTGGCGGCAAGCATTTTGGTGTGAACATCCCTCATATTCCGGACTATCAGATCCCACGGCTGGCCAAGGGCGCTGTGCTGCCCGCCAACCGGCCGTTTTTGGCGGTGGTGGGCGACCAGCGCCGGGGGACCAACGTGGAGGCGCCGCTGGAGGTGATCCGCCAGGCGGTGGCCGACGTGCTGGGCAGCCAGGGCGGCGGGCAAATCGTTGTGAGCCAGCCCATTGAGGTGAAGCTGGACGGCCAGGTGCTGTACCGGGCGATGGCGAAGATCCAGGCGAACCGGGGCGTGCGCATCGGCGGGGCCTTTGCTGACGCTTACTGAGCGGAAAAGGAGGTGAGGACCATGTAGGCAGCGGAACGAGACCGACGGACGTTTGACACACACAAAACAACATGAGAACAACACAAAAACAACAACAAAACAACAAAGAAAAGGAGAAATTAATTATGATGAAGAGCGGCGTTTACCCTGTATACGAGAACAAGTTTAAGATCGGCACCAACGGCCGTGCCAGCGAGGACGGCGACATGGCGACCATTGCCGAGCTGGAGACCTTTGAGGTGAGCATCGACGGCAACACCGTGGAATGGAGCCCCATGGAACAGCAGGGCTGGCTGCGGCGCATGGTGACCGGCAAGGCTCTGACCCTTACCCTGACCGGCAAGCGGCACATTGGCGACGCGGGCAATGACTACATTGCCAACAGCGCCTGGAACACCGGCGACGGCTGCGCAAGCAAGTTTGAGTGGGAGTTCCCCAGCGGCGCAAAGCTGGCCTTTGACTGCGTGCTGAACGTGACCAATCCCGGCGGCGGCGAGAGCCGTGACGTGGCCATTCTGGAAGTGGAAGTGATGAGCGACGGCAAGCCTACTTTCACCCCCGCCCCCAGCGAGCCTGAGATGAGTGTGTAAGCTGGGGCGTACCGGGGACGATTCCTCAGTCAGCTTGCGCTGACAGCTCCCTTTACTCGGGGGGTGCCGTTGGCAGGGGCGAGAGCCTGGGTTTTTGGGCCTTTGGGATGGTGGTCTCGAGGGCTTTGTCGGGGCAGGGCCGCAGGGCCCTGCCCCCGCTTTATCAAACAGAAAAAGGAGAATGATCTACGATGGCAAAACTTTATACTTTGGACGAAAAGCTGCTGGCAGACACCCCGGAGATCCGGGTGGGCGACAAGATGTATCCTGTGGACAACCGGCAGAAAACCGTGAAAAAGCTGATGGGCATCAACGCCAAAGAGACGAACGGCCAGCAGGTGAGCGAGCAGATGGACGAGGTGCTGAAACTGGCCCTGGGCCCCAAGGCGTTTGGGGAGATCGACCGGATGGATCTGCCTTTCCCCGCGTATCAGAAGCTGTTTGAGCTGGTGATGGCCGCCATGACCGGCGAGGACGCCGAAGAGATGGAGGAGCGATTTCAGCAGGTCAAACAGCAGGGAAACAACGCCTGAATGGTACGACATTGAATATGACGCTTTGCTGATCGAACAGAGCATTGCCAAGCAATACGGCGTTTTGCCCCATTTGCAGGGGGAATTGAGCTGGCAGGAATGGGGCAAGCTGGTGAGCGGTTTGATGGACGACACCCCGCTGGGCCGGGTGGTGGCGGTGCGCAGCGAGCGGGACCGGAAAGTGATCGAGCGGTTCACCCCCTGGCAGCGCCGGATGCGCAGCGAATGGGCGGCGTTCCGGGCGCAGCGGACGGCCCAGCACTGCACCAAGGAAGAGATGCGCCGGCAGATGGACGACCTGGAGCGGATGATGGCCAAAGCCTTTGGAAGCTGAACCAGCCGTAAAAAAGCCCTCCCGGCAAGGCCGAGAAAGGACTCGGTCTTGCCGGGAGGGCGAAAGGCGGAATCGTCAAATGTTTAAAAGCTGGCGCTTTTTTGCGTCAAATTCTTCCTGGGTGATGATGCCGGTGTCGAGGAGCTCTTTGTAAGACTTCAGGGCTTCGGCAATGTCGGCGGCATCGGAAGAAAGATCTTGCGCAGGTTCTGCATCCTGCGGCAGCTCTGCGTCCTGAGCAGCGGTTTGCGGATGGACATACAGCAGGTCGTTCAAGATTTCGTGCAGTCTTGCAATGATGGGAGGCTTTTCCTCCACATGGAATGTGTCTGACAAACCGACGATATACAGATGTGACCAAACATCAGAGCCGGATACTTTGACAGTCTGGACTTTGTCGTGCGGAATTTGATCCATCCGTTCACGGCCATCATATTCATGGTAGAAAATAGTCCGTAAGGTTGTGACAACAAAAGTTACTTCATTGGCACGAAAAGTATTGCTGGAAAAAGACAGGCGTGCGGCAAAAAGGATATCTTCATTTTCGCCCAGCATTTCTTCTATTTTTCGATTATCGGATGTGTAGGCTTTGCTGACCCAATTATTGAAAGCAGAAGAGAGACGACTTCTTTTGACCAGGTAAAAGGATTCCTTCAAGGCTTCTTCAAGCGTCATACTATCCCGATCCTTTCTGATATGGTTTAACTACAGTATAACATGACCAAAGATGTTATGCAATAATGAGGAGGTGAAGCATTGTCAACGACAAGTGAAATCAAAAAGGAAAATGAGCTGCTAAAATGGCAAAAAAGTTGATCAAAGATGTGGCAGGCTCAAGACTAGAAGTAATTGAAATTTATAAACAGAGTTATGACGCCCAAAGAGAAGCGCATGGTTTGGAAAAGAAGTATGCAAATGAAGTCCAAAAAGCTGCTGAGATGCAGACCAAGGCGCTGGAAAAGCAGAACGAGGTCGTGGAAGAGAGCAAGTCCCGGTTTGAACAGTGGCTGCGAAAGGTCAGGAATCGCTGAACAAGCTGGGGACTGGCATGGGCGCTATTGGACAGAAGATCGCGGGCGTTGGTACGGCATTGGCGAAGAATGCCTGGGGCGGTTTGACCGGCATGGTGAAAGAGAACGAGGCGGTAAAGGCGTCGCTGGAGAGCGTGAAAACTAGTTTAAAGACTGCTTTTCAACCCCTGGTGGACGCAGTGCTGCCGACGATTACCAACGTGGCAGGAGCGATCACGGGGTTGATCGAAAAGGTCGGGCCGGTGATCTCGAACATCGGCACGATGCTGGGGGATACCCTGGGCGCAGCGGGCGAGAGCTTGATGGGCTGGATCGGAGGGCTTGACCTTTCGCCGCTGATCAACGGGTTCTCGGGGCTGGTGAGCGCCATTGGGCCGGTGGTGGACCTGATCATGGGCGGCCTGAGCTGGGCCTGGCAGAACGTGCTGCAGCCGATGAGCGGATGGGTCATCGGCGACGTTATCCCGGCGTTTTTCGATCTGCTGCGGGGCGCTTTGGAGGCCATCACTCCCATTGTGGAGACGTTCCAGCCGATGGCACAGATGCTGTGGGACAGCTTTTTGCAGCCGCTTGCAGAGTGGACCGGCGGCGTTGTGGTGACCGTGATCGAGGGCATCGTGACCGGGCTAACAATGTTTTCGGATTGGATCGCGGAAAACACGGAGCTTGTGCAGACCATTGCGATCTTGGTGGGCTCGTTTGCGGCAGGATTTATGCTGGTGAATACCGCTATCACGATCTGGAACGTGATCTGTGCCATTGCGGCCGCAGGGACTGCGGCCTTGGGTGCGGCGATGGCATTTTTGGCCTCGCCGGTGACGATCGCGTCCCTTGTGATCGGCGCATTGATCGCTGTGGTCGCTTTGCTGGTGACCCACTGGGAACAGGTGAAAGAGGTGGCAGCCGCAGTATGGCAGTCCATCGTGGACCTTTGGGGTCAGCTGTGCGACTGGTTCATGGTGACCGTTGTGGAGCCGATCAAGAATTTGTTCACCACCCTGTGGGAGACTGTGAAGGCGTTGGCACTGGGCGCTGTGAAAGGCGTGCAAGGTGTTTGGAACGCAATCTGCGGATGGTTTACGGAGCATGTGATCGACCCGCTGATGAACGCCTGGAACGGGTTCAAGGAAGGATTCCTGAATTTGTGGGACGGCATCGTGAACGGCATCCGGGGCGCCATCAACGGCATCATCGGATTTGTGAAC
>CASEVW010000093.1 GCA_949291395.1 uncultured Oscillospiraceae bacterium
ATGTTCATGGCCTTCTGGGCGGCCTCGATCACCATGGTGCCGCTGCCGCAGAAGGGGTCGCAGACCAGGCTGTCCCGGCGGACCCGGCCCAGGTCCGCGATAGCCGCGGCCAGGGTCTCCTTGATGGGGGCGCCGGTGGCGTTGCGGCGGTAGCCCCGCTTGTGCAGGCCGTCGCCGGTGGTGTCCAGCATGAGCTCCACCTGGTTTTTGCGCAGGGAGAACCGCAGCTTGTAGAGGGGGCCGTCCTCCGGCAGCAGGTTGACCCGGTGGCCCTTTTTGAGCCGTTCCACCACCGCTTTTTTCACGATGCTCTGGCAGGCAGGCACGCTGGACAGGGTGCTGGACAGGCTGGAGCCCTTGACCGGGAACTGGGCGTTGGCGGGGATCAGCTCCTCCCAGGGCACGCTGTAGACCCCGTCGAACAGCTCGTCAAAGGTGGTGGCGGTGTAGGTTTTGAGCAGCAGCAGCACCCGCTCGGCGCAGCGCAGGTTCAGGTTGGCCTCGGCGATCAGGGAAGCCGGGCCGGAAAAGGCGATGCGCCCGTCGGTGACCTGCACATCCTCCGCGCCCAGGCGGCGCACCTCAAAGGCGGCGGTGGACTCGGTGCCGAAATAACAGGGGGCGATCAGTCGGTAGTTCAAAGAAATGCTCCTTCCGGCCACAGGGCCTTGATAATCAGAAAATACGGGGATATTGTACCACATCCGCCCGGTTTGGGCAACCGGCGCGCAGCATAACAAAAGGGGCGCCTTTTGCAAGGCGCCCCGGGCAGTTGGTTCAACGTTCGGGAATCAGCACACCGTAGCTGCCGTCCGCACGGCGATAGACCAGCTGGATCTCATCGCTGGCAGCATCCCGGAACAGATAGAAGCTGTGGCCCAGCAGGTTCATATCCAGGATGGCGTCCTCCACGGTGCAGGGCTTGACCGGGAAGTGCTTCTCACGGATGACCTGATAGGGCTCTTCGTCGGCGGGCTCCTCCGTCGGCACGGTGTCCACCACGGCGCGGGTGAGCTTGTCGCCCAGGCGCTTGCGGTTCTTTACCACGCGGCGGGTCAGCAGATCCACCGCATCTTCCAGTGCATCTTCCATACGGGGGGCCTGTTTCTCGGCCCGCAGGATCAGGCCTTTGTCACGCACCGTGATCTCCACCGTCTGGCCGCTTTTTTCCACCGTTACGGTGACCTGCGCCTGTGCATCGGCGGAGAAGAACTTGTCCAGCTTGGCAAGCCGTGCCTGCACCTTATCGGTGAAGCTGGGTTTCAAACTGACTTTGCGTCCGGTACATACGATATTCATGCCTGTGCCTCCTTTATCGGGCGGCGCTTGGTCGAACAGACCACGCGGCGCCCGTTCGATGGTTATATTATAGCAAAGATGCACAAAAAATACCAGTCCCCCCGCGGCGGCACTTTTTTACCAAAAAGCCGAAAAAGGGCAGCAAAAAGCCCCCGGCAGGCTGTGCCGGGGACGAAAAAAATATTTTTGTGAAAACGCTTCTCAGCGCCGGCGGGACCCGCCGCCGCGATGGGCCTCGGTTACCCGCTTGAGATCGGCGTTCTTCTCCTCGCTCTGGCTCTTCCAGCGGGCCATCATATCCTCAAAGCTCAGATCGCCCTGGGGCTGCGGCGCCTTGGGCTGCCAGACCCGGCCGGTATCGGCACGGCCGCCCCGCTGGGCGGGACGGGGACCACGGGGCCCGCGGGCAGGACGCTCCGGCGGGGGCAGGGTGCGCTTGATGGAAAGCGCGATCTTGCCATCCTCGCCAATGTTCATAACCTTTACCTTCACGGTCTGCCCTTCGGTGAGCACCGTGGACAGATCCTCGATAAAGCTGTTGGAAACCTCCGAAATATGGACCATTCCGGTCTTGCCCTCGGGCAAAGCCACGAATGCGCCAAACTTCTTCACGCCGGTGATCTTACCTTCCAGGATCGCTCCTACCTCTAACTGTAACGCCATGTAACCCCTGTTTCTCCTATTGTTTCAAATATTTTTATGTAAAAGGCCCGCAACACCGCCCGCCGGGCGGCCGCCTTTTGCACCTTTGTTATTTGCCGGTCACGTCCACAAACACCCGTTCGTTGGGCTTTGCGTAGCCCATCTTGTCCCGGGCGACCCGCTCGATGATCTCCTCGTCGCTGCCGGATTCCAGCACCCGGCTGATCTCATCGTTCTGCGCCTGCTGGGCGGCAAGCTGCTGCTGCACGGTCTCCAGCTGCTGGCGCTTGGAGGCGATCTCCACCTGGTTGAAGACCATGCCCACCACAAGGTAGGCCCCGATGAGCGCAACGCCCACCCGCAGCAGCAGATGGGAAAGCCCCGGTTTCTGCCCGATCTTCTTTGCCATACGTCCCAGCCTCCCCGCTTTTTTTCGGCAGCGTGTCAAAACTGCTATACATTGGAATTATACAACACCTTGGCCGTTTTTTGCAACTGTTTTGTACGGCGTTTTGCCGCTTTGTTCCTTCGTTTCGCCGCCGCTTTGCCCCATGCCCTGCCCGCAAGGCGAGCCGCCGGCCGCCCGGCCAGCAGCCACAGCAGCACAAAGGGCCGGCTCAGCGCCCAGCGCAAAAGCCGCTGCATCGCCTGGGTGGCGGGGGCCAGCACGAAAAAATAGCCCGCCAGCCCCGCCAAAAGCCCCGCCGCCATATACCAGCGCACCACGCCGCTGTAGCTGCGGCTGGCGGAAAAACTGCACAGCAGCACCGCCGCCAGCAAAAAGGCGGCCAGGTCCAGCACAAAGCACACCGGCTTTGCGCTGCCAAACACCAGGCGGCCGGCATCGTACAGCACCGCCAAAAGAAAACCCAGCCCCAGGCAGCAAAGGGAATCCGCCAGCGCCAGGGGCACGGCAATGTGTGCTACCACAGGCTGTCACCGGGCCAGGCGGCGGAAAAACCCGCCCGCCGAGGCCACCGGTTCCGAGTATTGCAGATACTCGATCTGGCCGAAGATCTTCAATTCGCCCGTCTGGATGGACAGCTCGCTCACCTGGATGCCCCGCCCGCCGATCACCAGCGTGCCCTGCTGGGTCTCCAGCGTGGCGCTCTGCTCGTCGTAGCTGACGATGCGGGTGATGCCGGTGGCGGTAACGGTGCGCCGGTCCTCCACAATGATATTATGGGGCAGCTTTGCGGCGGCCTGTGCCGAAGCCTGCGGATTTTCCAAACGATTTCCCTGCATTTTTACACCTGCTTTTTTGCCCGGGGGCTTTTTGTACAGGGTATGCAGGGGGCCGTGGGCTTATTCCTCGATGACCTGATACATCTCCCGGGCCACATCCTTGCCCAGGGGCGCGTCGGTGGAGAGCACCTTCACCTTCACCGGCTTGTTGCCAAAGGTGATCTCGATCACGTCGTCCACCTTTACCGCATAGCTGGCCTTGGCGGGCTTGCCGTTCACCAGGATGCGGCCGGCGTCGGCCACCTCGTTGGCCACGGTGCGCCGCTTGATGAGCCGGCTCACCTTTAAATATTTATCAATGCGCATGGTACGCCATCCTTTCCCATACAATGAAAAAATCCCGCTGCCCGGCCATAGGGCCAAAGGCAACGGGCGGCAATTGTATAAAAACCTTACTTCGCCACGGCGTCCTTCAGGGCCTTGCCAGCCTTGAAAGCGGGGGTGGTGGTAGCAGGAATGGTGATCTCCTCTTTGGTGCGGGGGTTGCGGCCCTTGCGAGCGGGACGCTCACGGGTCTCAAAGGTGCCGAAGCCTACCAGAGAGACCTTATCGCCCTTGGCCAGAGCCTCGGTGATGGCCTCAACGGTGGCGTTCACAGCCTGTTCTGCGTCTTTTTTCGAAAGGCCGGCGTTCTCGGCGACCACAGCGATCAGTTCAACTTTAGTCATGATTTATTTACCTCCAGAATGATTTATCAGTAACAAAGACATTATGTCTTTGAGGACTGCTCTTCCTCTTTGGCTCTGCGCCAAAATCCGTCTCTTTGCTGCTTGGTGGCATCTTCCAGCGGCAGGGGCCCGGCCAGCTGCTCGCAGCGGATCACCCGGCTTTGGAACCGGTCCGAAGCGCCGGTGAGCGCCTGCTCCGGGTCGGCTTTCAGGCTGCGGGCAAGGCCGGCGGCGGCAAACAGCACGTCGCCCATCTCTTCCGGCACGCCTTCGCCCTGCTGCATGGCCTGTTCCAGCTCGGCGATCTCCTCTTTCAGGTCCCGCAGCGCGTCCTGGGGCTGCTGGTACGCAAAGCCATAAGCGGCCGCCCGCTTTTGCAGCTTGGCCGCCCGCATCAGCGCCGGAAAACTGCGGGGCACGCTCTCCAGCCGGTCTTTCGCGGTGGCGCGGCCTTTTTCCTTGTTTTTCAGCACTTCCCAGTTGGCCAGCGCCTCCCCGCTGGAAGCGGCGGACACGTCGCCGAACACATGGGGATGGCGGTAGATCAGCTTTTTGCAGATGCCGTCGCACACGTCGTCAAAGGTGAAGCGGCCGGTCTCGGCTTCCATCTGGCTGTGCAGCGCCACCTGTAACAGCACGTCCCCCAGCTCTTCGCAAAGCAGATCCGGATCCTGCTGGTCGATGGCGTCCACCGCCTCGTAGGTCTCTTCGATGAAGTTCATCCGGATGGACTGGTGGGTCTGTTCCAGGTCCCAGGGGCAGCCCCCTTCGGGGCAGCGCAGCTGCGCCACGATGCGCACAAGGTCCTGGGCGTTATAGCGTTCTTTTTGCTGAAATTCCGCCATACTTACAACCTCTTTTCCGCCCGGCCACAGCCTGACTTCTCATATTCTACCGTAGTTAAAGCGCCATTTCAAGCCCTTTTTCCCTATTTTTGCCGCAGTGGAGCGGTTTTCATACCCGAAAGCCAAAAACCGACGGATTTTCCCCCTTTTTCAAAGAGAAACGGGGCGTTTCCGCCCTTAAAACGAGGGCGGCGTTACCGCAAACAGCAGCTGGGCGTCCTGGCCGGAATGGTTGCGCCAGCGGTGGCGGGTCAGCGGCGGCAGGCGCAGGCTGTCGCCCTGGAACAGCACCCGGCTCTCATTTTCCAGCTCCAGGGTCATGCTGCCCTGTAAAATATACCCCACCTCTTCGCCCTTGTGGTTCTGATACGGCCCGGAAAGGGCGCCGGGCTGCAGGGTCATCAGGCAATATTCAATGCTGCCCCCAAGATCCGGGGTCAAAAACTCATACCGCACGTCCATGCTTTCCGGCAGCACCAGCCGCTTGCGCTGCTGAGGCCGGATGATGAAGTCGTCCGCCGAGGCATCCTCGGAAAAAAATTCAAACAGGGCCACATCCAGCGCTTCCGCCACCTGCTTTAAGGTATTGATGGAGGGGTTGGCAAGCCCCCGCTCCAGCTGGCTGAGCATGGACTGGGAAAGCCCCGTCCGCTCTGCCAGATCCTTTAAGCTCATGCTCTTGTTTTTGCGGAATTGCTGCACCCGCTGTCCAATGTTCATCTCTGCCATGGTATTCCTCTCTCCTGGGTATTGCCGCCGCAAAACGGCGGAAGGCCCCGCTTTTGCGACGTTTTTAGTATACCATAAGCCAGTGAAAAGTGGAACATCTTCTATCCATTTTCTTCAACACAACTTCACTGTCCCACGCTAAAATGCAATTTTAGTGAATTTATTTCACTGTTACTGCATTTTTTCACTTGACTTTTCGGGTTTGGCAGATACAATAAAATTGTATTCTGTAAAGCGATATTGCAAATGATTCAATGCTATTAAAAGGAGCGCCGCTTATGCCATACAGCAATACCTGTACGTTTTTGGCCGCGACCACCGTTGCCGCCCTGGCCCGCCAGCAGCCGCTGCTGTGGGTCAACCCCCATCTGCGCCCTTATGAAGAGATCCGCCAGCGCCTGACCATCTCCGACGAGCAGATCAGTGACGCTGCCGCCCGGATGGAACGGTTTGCTCCTTTTATCCAGCGCCGCTTTCCCGAGACCGTGCCCAGCCACGGCATCCTGGAAAGCCCGCTGACCCCCATCCCCGCCATGCAGGCCGAACTGGGAAAGACCTACGGTGGGCGCATCCCCGGCCGCCTGCTGCTCAAGCGGGACGACCAGCTGGACATCGCCGGGTCCATCAAGGCCCGGGGCGGCGTGTACGAGATCCTCAAGCACGCCGAAGACCTGGCCCTGGAACAGGGCATCTTGCAGCCCGGCGACAACTACGCCAAGCTGGACAGCGATGCCTGCCGCGCCGTTTTCCACCAGTACACGGTGCATGTGAGCAGCACCGGCAACCTGGGCTTGTCCATCGGCCTCATCAGCGCCGCTTTGGGCTTTCAGGTGACGGTGCACATGCCCGCCGACGGGGCCCAGTGGATCAAGGACCTGCTGCGCGCCAAGGGCGTGACGGTGCAGGAATGCACCAGCGACTACGGCAAGACCGTGCAGGAGGGCCGCCGCAGCAGCGATGCGGACCCCATGAGCTACTTTGTGGACGACGAAAACAGCCTGGATCTGTTTTTGGGCTATGCGGTGGCTGCCCGCCGTCTGGCCGACCAGCTGGAGCAGCAGGGCATCCCGGTGGACAAGGCCCATCCCCTGCTGGTCTATCTGCCCTGCGGCGTGGGCGGCGCCCCCGGCGGCATCACCTACGGCCTGAAGCGCATTTTCGGGGATGCGGTGCACTGCTTCTTTGTGGAGCCGGTGAACAGCCCCTGCATGACCCTGGGCATGGCCACCGGCCTGGTGCAGCACATCTCGGTGCGGGACATCGGCCTGTCCGGCATGACCCATGCGGACGGCTTGGCGATCAGCCGCCCCTCCGGCTTTGTGGGCAAGGTGATGGAACCGCTGCTGAGCGGCTGCTTCACCGTGGCCGATGCGGACCTGTACGACCATCTGCGCCAGCTGTACCACAGCGAGAACATCTTTTTGGAGCCTTCCAGCTGCTGTGCCTTCACCGGCCCTGTGCGGCTGATGCGGGAGGCCGCCGGCATGGAGTATCTGCGCAAACACCTGGGCAGCAGCATCGAGAACTGCTGCCAGATCGCCTGGGCCACCGGCGGCGGCCTGGTGCCCCCTGCCGTGGCGGCGGAGTGCCTGAACACCCGCCTGTGACCCGGCCCAAACCTTTTACCAGCTTACAACTTTAACAAGCCCATTGATATTGAGAAAAGAGGAGAGCGGAACCGCTCTCCTCTTTTCTCATAGGTGATAAGTAATAGTGAAGATGTAAGAAGTGGCTTCTGGATGGCTGGGCCGCCGCCCGCAGGACTTGCCGTGACGGTATCAATCCCCCCGGCCCGGCATCGCCGGCCCCCCAATCAAAGTAATAAGTTATAGTGAAAAAGTAAGAAGTTACGTAACCGGCAGCTTTGCCTTGACAGGGAGAGCTGCCGGTTTTGCCAATGGCTCCCTTGCGTAAAGGGAGCTGTCAGCGTCAGCTGACTGAGGGATCGAGTCAGCGCGCTGACAGCTTGCCAAAACCAGCGCTTTCCCCACCCCGGAAAAAGGGCAAACAAAAAAACACCGCGAAAAACTTCGCGGTGTCAGCCTGTCGAAAAAGGTCACCAAAAGGTGGCCTTTTTCTCGTATAGAGAGCGAAAATGCGGTATAATGGTGCAGGGTGATAAAAATGCTGGTAAAGAACGCAGAGAATCGAGGACAACTTGAATTTGTAAGTTTGGAGAACATGGTCCCACCGGATCACTTGCTGCGGAAG
>CASEVW010000094.1 GCA_949291395.1 uncultured Oscillospiraceae bacterium
GATTGCGCGAAAATATGCCTGACATTTCGCTTCTTTTCCCCTTTGTGTTCTTGTTTACAAACCAAAAACCTGCTCTGGCGTGATTGCCGGAGCAGGTTTTTCTACAAGCTGAGAGCTTCGGGTAAAACCCGAAGCTCTTTTTTGCGCTCATCATTGATAAGCAATTTTGGTGCGAGGAAAGGGACTTGAACCCTCAAGGTAAAAACCACATGCACCTCAAACATGCGCGTATGCCGATTCCGCCACCCTCGCATAACTTGCAGCTGTTACAGCCGCAAGATGTATTTTATCAGAACATGATGCAAAAGTCAAGAATTAACTTTCATTTTCCCCCAAAAGTACTTCCGGTTCCGCTTCCGGGGTGTTCGCGGCGGGCAGTTCCGTCACCTGGCGCAGCTTGCGCTGAATCTGCCGGGTGCGCACGCCCACCAGGTTTTCCAGCTCCCGGCTGGCCTGGTTGATGCGGTTCTGGGCCTGGGCCAGGGCCTGTCCGAAGGTCTCAAACTCCGCCTTCACGCTGCCCAGCACTTTCCACACCTCGCTGGACCGCTTCTGGATGGCCAGGGTGTGGAAGCCCATCTGCAGGCTGTTCAGCAGCGCCGCCATGGTGGTGGGGCCGGCGATCACCACCTTGTAGTCCCGCTGCAGCCGCTCGGCGGTGCCAAGGCGCACCACCTCGGCATACAGCCCCTCGATGGGCAGGAACATCACCCCGAAGTCGGTGGTGTAGGGCGGCGCGATGTATTTGTCGTGGATATCCTTGCCAAAGCTGCGCACCCGCTTGTCCAATTCTTTGGCCGCGGCCTCCACCGCCGCCCGGTCGCCGGTATCATAGGCGTCCATCAGGGCAGAATAAGCATCCACGGGGAATTTTGCGTCGATGGGCAGCCAGATCTCGCCCTCGCCGTCGCCCGGCAGCCGCAGGGCAAATTCCACCCGGTCGCTGCTGCCGGGCGCGGTGGCCACGTTCTCGGCGTACTGCTCCGGCGCCAGGATCTGCTCCAAAATAGCCCCCAGCTGGATCTCGCCCAGAATGCCCCGGGTCTTAACGTTGCTCAGCACCTTTTTCAGATCGCCCACCCCGGCGGCCAGATTGCGCATCTCGCCCAGGCCCTTGTACACCAGTTCCAGCTGGCGACTCACCAGGCCGAAGCTCTTTTGCAGCCGGTCCTCCAGGGTCTGCTGCAATTTTTCGTCCACCGTCTGGCGCATCTCGTTCAAACGGCGGTCGTTGCTGGCCTGCATGGCGTTCAGGCGCACCTCCATGGTGTTGCGGATGCTCTCCAGCTTCTGCTCGGTCTGGCTGGCGCTGGCCTGCATGCCGGTGAGCACCCGTCCGCTCAGTTCCTGCCGGGTCTGGCGGATCTCCGCCAGCAGGTCCTGGCGCACCTTTTCCAGGTCCTCGCCGGACAGGCCGCTCTCCGGCGGTTTGCGCAAAAGGGCTAAAAGACTGAACACACAGGCCAAAGCGGCCAGGATAAGGGTGATGATCTCCATATTTTTCTCCTTAGCGGGGGGATAACTCGTCCCTGAATTTCATACTGATAAGTATAACAAGGTTTGCGGGGACAAATCAACAACGAAAGTCAAAGGAGACTGAAATATGAAACGCTCGATGAAGCAAAAACAGCGGCTTTGGACCGCCGCATGGGTGGTGTGCTGCGGTGCGGTGGCCGCCGCAATGGTTTTGACGGCGCTTGACCGCCCGGCGGGCTGCCATATGGACGACTTGACCAACGTGCCGGTGGCCCAGGTGACCGCTCCGGTGGACGCCGACGCCCCGGAACAGGAGGAAAAGCGGGTCTTTCTGACATTTGACGACGGCCCCAGCGTTACCACCGAGACGGTGCTGGACATTTTGCAGGAAAAAGACGTGCCCGCCACCTTTTTTGTGGTGGCGGCGGAGAACAACCAGGACTACCTGCCTCTGATCCAGCGGGCGGTGGAGGAGGGGCACCAGATCGCCCTGCACAGCGGCAGCCACGAGTACAAAAAGATCTACGCCTCTACCGCCGCCTATTGGGCGGACATCAAGGACTTGCGGGAGAAGATCAGCCCCTATGTGGCGGTGGAGGCGGTGCACTGGCTGCGCTTTCCCGGCGGCAGCACCAACACGGTGAGCCACAAATACGGCGGTAGCGGCATTATGAAGTCGCTGAAAGCCCAGGCTAAAGAAAAGGGCTATCAATATGTGGACTGGAACGTCTGCGCCAACGATGCCATCGGCGGCCGCCCCAGCGCGGGGGAGATCTACCAGAACGTGATACAGGAGGCAAAGGATAAGTCCACCTGCGTGGTGCTGATGCACGACACCAAAGCTACCAAGACCACCGCCGAGGCCCTGCCGGACATCATCGACTGGTTCCGGCAGCAGGGGTATCGCTTCTGCCGCATCGACGAGCTGGACCAGCAGGTGTGACCGGTAGCGGCAGGGCGAAACAGGGCGCAGGATTGTAAACTTTTTGGGAACTTTGGCCCGGCGGCACAGCGCGCCGTTGTAAACCGGCGGAAAATGGTGTATGATATGCTGTAACAGGCTTTGCCACGGCGTTTGTCCGGCGGCAAAGCAGGAAAAACGCACGCCGCAGGAAGGGGTTTCAGGGTTTGTTTGGATATGTAATGCCGGTAAAGCCTGAGATGAAGGTCAAGGAGTTCGAAAGCTACCGGGCCATGTACTGCGGGCTGTGCAAGCAGTTGAAGACCGACTACGGCTTTTGGCCCCGGATGCTGCTGAACTACGATCTGGTCACCGTAGCGCTGCTGGCGGACGGTCTCACCGGCGAGGAGGGCAGCCCCTGCATGGAGCGCTGCATCGCAAACCCCTTACAAAAGCGCTGTGTGCAGAAAAAGACCCAGGGCCTGCGGCTGGCGGCGGCGGGCCTGGTGCTGTTGGGCTGGTACAAGCTGGCGGACGATCTGGCGGACGAGCCGTTCTTCCGGCGGCAGGCCGCCCGGCTGATGCGGCTGGTGCTGCGGGGCGCGTACAAACGGGCGGCGGAAGCCTACCCGGCCATTGACCAGTGCCTGGCGGAGGAAACGCTCCACCAGCAGCAGGTGGAACAAAAGCGGTCGGCGCTGTACGACGAAGCTGCCGAGCCCACCGGCCGGATGACCGCCGAGATCCTGGCGGCCTGCGCCCAGACCCCCCAGCAGGAGCGGGCCCTGCGCCGGTTCGGCTTGTTCATGGGCAAGATCATCTACTGGCTGGACGCGGCGGAGGACTACGAAAAGGACCAGGAAAAGGGCCGTTACAACGTGTTTTTGCAAAACAGCCTTTCCCGGGAGCAGGCCATCCAGCAGGCGCAGCTGCAATGCCGCATGGCGGCAGGGGAGGCCGCCCGCTGTTACAACCTGCTGGACCTGCGGCTGAACCGCCCCATTCTGGACAACATCGTCTTTTTGGGTATTCCCGGCAGCATCCAGCGGGCCGGCCAGCCCACCATGCGGCGGCCCAAAGGGATGCAGTAACGGAAAAAATAGTAAGAGATCAAAATAAGGAGCAAACGCAAATGGATGCATATCAGGTGTTAGGGCTTGCCCGTGGCGCAAGCGAGGAAGAGGTCAAGGCGGCTTACCGTGCCCTGGCCCAGAAGTACAACCCGGAAAACTACGAGGCCGGCCCCCTGCGGGAGGACGCCGAGCGCAAGATGACCGAGCTGAACGAGGCCTTTGACACGGTGATGAGCGAGCTGCGGGCGGGCACCGCCCCCGGAACCTCTTCCGGCCCGGCCAACGGCCCCGCTCAGGGGCAGGGCGGCCCCCAGGGCCAGCAGGGCAGCTACCCGGAGATCCGGGCCCTCATCCGGGCCGGCCGGGCGGATGAAGCCCTGGCCCAGCTGCAAAGCATCCCCAACGGCCCCGCCAGCGCCGAGTGGAACTTTTTGATGGGCAGCGCTTACTATTATAAGGGCTGGATGAACGAGGCTTTGCGCTACTTCCAGGAAGCCTGCCGTCTGGACCCTTCCAACCGGGAGTACGCGGCGGCCCTGCACAACCTGCAAAGCAGTGCGGGCGGCCAGATGCCGGGCAACCCCTACGGCCCCTACGGCAACGCGCAGGCCAATGCGGTGGGCTGCAGCTGCTGTGATATGTGTGCGGCGATGATGTGCATGGATATGTGCTGCAGCTGCGGCAGTCAGGGGTGCTGTTAAGATGCGGAGAAAGCAAAGCGGAAAGATCGCTTTGTGTGGTGTGATGTGCGGCCTGGCGGTGGCGATCATGCTGTGTGGCAGCGTGATCCCCTGTGCCACCTTCTGCGCGCCGGCCATTGGCGGGCTGCTGCTCATGCCGGTGGCCATCGAGTGCGGCATGCGCATGGCCTGGGTGTGTTACGGGGCCATCGGCCTGCTGACACTGCTGCTGGCGCCGGATAAGGAGATGGCGGCGATATTCGTGTTCTTCTTCGGCTACTATCCGCTGTTGAAAGCCTATTTGCAGCGCATCCACAGCCGGGTGCTGCGGGTGCTGCTAAAGGCCATCGTGTTCAACGGCTCGGTGCTGGCCATGTACACGGTGCTGTTGTATCTGTTTCCCATCCAATACCTGGTGGAGGAGTTTGCCCAGATCGCCGGCTGGATGATCCTGGTGCTGCTGCTTTTGGGGAACCTGTGCTTCTGGATCTACGACGCGGCACTGGTGAATATCGTGCAGCTGTACGTCATAAAGTTACAGGCAAAACTGCGGCATATGCTTTGAAAACGAGGGCGCGTTTGGCATCGCCCGGTCCTGCAAAAGGCCCTGGGCAAGGGACAGGGCGCGCCTTTTTTGTGTCGGATCTTGCCGCAAACGAAGGGAAAGGCAATGGCTTTTCCCGGGGTATCTGCGGCATGGAATAAAGAAAAGAGAGGATAGGGGTGAGCGGAAAGCGTGAATCATTGGAGACCGAATCAGCGCTTTTTCTCGAATTTGGCGGTCGTGATCATTGGGATCTTGTTTTATCTGGCGGTGTCCCATCTGGACCTGGTGGCAGGGGCGTTAGGCGGCATCGTGCAGGTGCTGCTGCCTTTCATCTGGGCCTTTGTGATCGCCTACCTGCTGGATGGGCCGGTGCGCTGGTTTGAGAAAAAGCTGCACGGGCGGAGGGTGCTGGCCATCTTTATCAGCTATGTGCTGGCGCTGGCGGTGCTGGCGATGCTGCTCAGCTTCGTGATCCCCCAGCTGATCCAAAGCATCCGGATGCTGGTGGACAACGCCACGATGTATCTGAACAATCTGACCCGGTTCGTCAACGAATGGACCGAGCGCCTGGGCATCGACCCGGAGGTCGCCTCCAGCATGATGATCTCCTACACCGACCTGATGAACCAGGCCACCCAGCTGCTGACGCGGTTCATGCCCCAGATCCTGAACTACGGCATGGCCCTGGGCAGCGGCGTGGTGTCCGCGCTGACGGCGGTAATCGCCTCCATCTATATGCTGATGGACAAGCACAAGTTGCTGGCCCAGCTGCATAAGATCACCTATGCGTTCCTGCCCCTGCCCAAGGCTCGCCGCACACTGGAAGTGTGCAGCCATGCGAACGGGGTGTTCACCGGCTTTATCAACGGCAAGATCATCGACAGCGCCATCATCGGCGTGATCTGCTTTGTGGGCATGAACCTGTTCCGGATGCCTTTTGCGCTGCTGGTCAGCGTGATCGTGGGCGTGACCAACGTGATCCCCTTCTTTGGCCCCTTCATCGGCGCCATCCCCAGCATTATGATCCTGCTGATGGCAGACCCCATCAAGGCGCTGGAGTTTGCCATCTTCGTGTTGGCGTTGCAGCAGTTCGACGGCAACATCCTGGGCCCCAAGATCCTGGGCGATTCCACCGGCTTGTCCGCCATGTGGGTGTTGGTGGCCATCATCGTGGGCGGCGGCCTGTTCGGCTTTGCCGGCATGGTGGTGGGCGTGCCCGCCTTTGCGGTGCTCTACTCCCTCACCAGCGATTTCCTGGCCGGCCGGCTGAAAGCAAAGGGCATCGACGCCAACGGCGACCCGCTGCCTGCCGCCCCCGCTCAAGCGGAGCAAGCTCCGGCAAGCGATGGGGAATAACGTACATCTATAAAATAAGAGCAGACACTCACAAAAGCGTGGGTGTCTGCTTTTTTGTGAAACGGAATATCCTCGTTATTATAAAAATGCAGTTTGCTAACAGCGTAAGCAAAAAGCGGCCATCCCAAGAAATTGTGGTTTTAGAATTTCGATTAGAATAACCCCCTCGGATGCATGCGCGTTTTTGCATCCGGGGGATTTTT
Source organism: uncultured Oscillospiraceae bacterium (assembly GCA_949291395.1). GTDB lineage: Bacteria > Bacillota > Clostridia > Oscillospirales > Ruminococcaceae > Allofournierella. The sequence continues at coordinate 6,237 of CASEVW010000094.1, forward strand.
TATTGCCCGTTTTGCCGGTTGCTTTCATAGCAAAATGCCCTACGGAAAGGCTCAAATAGCTGTTTCAGAACAGAAAGGAAAAACCTGGAAGTGCGGAGCGGCATGAGACCATGATGATATAATGTGAAACGTCAAGTGAAGGCGATCCCTCCGCTGGGGGGAATCATAGGAAAGGAATGTCGAGACAGATCAATCGACGGGGATAAAATATGGAACATGAGGTCAAGGAAAACGATATTATCCGCTTTGGGCGGGAGCTGTTTGAGCAGGAACGTTCCCAGGAAACGATCACACGGTATCAAAACCAGCTTCGGGCGTTTGCCCGGTGGGGCGCAAAACGGCCGGTCACAAAGGAACTGATGGTATGGTATAAGCAGTGGCTGATGGAGCGCTACTCGCCCGCCAGCGTGAACGTGGCTCTGGCGGCACTGAATAATTTTTTTATGTTTATGGGCTGGCAGGAATGCCGGGTGCGCCCGGTCCGCGTACAGTGCAGACAGTATGCGGAGCCGCGCCGGGAGCTGACCCGCCAGGAATACTACCGGTTGCTGAAAGCAGCCCGGGAAAAGGGGGATATGCGGCTGTTACATCTGATGGAGACCATCTGTTCCACCGGGATCCGGGTGAGCGAGCTTCGATTCATCACGGTACAGGCGGTAAAACGAGGGCGGGCCGATATCTATAACAAAGGAAAGTATCGCACGATCTTGCTGCCCCGACAGCTGTGCGCGAAACTTCTGCGCTATTGCAGCGAACAAAAAATACAGCAGGGAAGCGTGTTTGTGACCCGCTCGGGCAAGCCGGTGAGCCGCAGCAACATCTGGGCCATGATGAAGGGATTGTGCCAACAGGCGCAGGTCTCGCCGCGCAAAGTCTTCCCACATAATCTGCGCCACCTGTTTGCGCGCTGCTTTTACCAGTGCCAGCAGGATCTGGAACATCTGGCCAGCTTGCTGGGCCACAGCAGCATCAACACCACCCGCATTTACACCCGCGCCAGCGGAGAAGAACATTTGCGCCAGATCGAACAGCTGAGGCTTATTTTATAAGGTAAGGAAAATGAACGAAACCACGAAGGCCATCCGCCTGCCGGATGGCCTTTTTTGTGCTGCAAAAAACAACGGGATTTGTTGAAAAAACAGAGAAAAACGAAGAAAAAAAGCTGGACATATTTCAAAAACGAAATGTGTCCAGCTTTTTTTATGACGGAAGAAGCATTCTGTACTAAATTTTTCGATAAAAGATTAATGCCTTCAGGATAAAACATACAAGATTATTTTAATCATAACCTATTTTGCGATTTTTTTCAATGGAATTTGCTTTTCTGTTGCCGATTTCGGTCGATTGTCCTAATTTTTGTTCCAAAAAGCAAAACATATTGCTTCTTACGTTGTAAACCGCAAAGGGGGCGATGGATGTGGCGGTGCAATTGTTTGAACACAACCAAAAGGCATATGCCGCCGCCGTTGCCATGTTGGAACGGGAAGGCAAAGCGGCCATCGTTCACCCCACCGGAACCGGAAAAAGCTTCATTGCCTTTCAACTCGCTCTGGACCAGGCGGACAAACGCATCCTCTGGCTTGGACCCAGCGAGTATATTTATGTCACTCAGCTGGAAAGCCTGGCCCGCTGCGGCGGCCCGGATACGCTTCCCAACGTGACCTTTCGCACATATGCCAAGCTGTTGCTGCTGAGCGAAGAGGCGCTGGCGGTAGAGGCCGATTACATCATTCTGGACGAATTTCACCGGTGCGGCGCGCAGCAATGGGGCAGCGCGGTGCAGCGCGCCATCGCGGCCAACCCCGGCGCAAAGCTGCTGGGGCTTTCCGCCACCAACGTGCGGTATCTGGATAATATGCGCGATATGGCGGGCGAGCTGTTTGAAGGCCATATTGCAAGCGAGCTTTCTCTGGGTGAGGCCATCGTTCGGGGGATCCTGCCCGCCCCCAAATATGTGACCACCGTGTTCAAGTACCAAAATGAGCTGGAACGGTACCACAAGCAGGTGCGCAGCATGCGCCCGGCTGCCTTGCGGGATGCAAACCAGAAATATCTGGACGCCTTGCGGCGGGCGCTGGAACGGGCGGACGGCCTGGACGTGGTGTTCGCCCGCCATATGACCAACAAAAGCGGAAAATACATCGTGTTCTGTTCCGGCATGGAACATATGCGCGAGATGATGGAGCAGTCCAAGGCCTGGTTTGCGGGCGTTAACCGGAACATGCATTTTTATATGGCGTTTTCCGAGGACCCCGGCACCAGCAAAGCCTTTGCGGCGTTCAAGGCGGATGCCAGCGACGCACTGAAGCTGCTGTTCTGCATAGACATGCTCAACGAGGGCGTGCATGTGGATGGGATCTCCGGCGTGATCCTCTTCCGGCCCACCCTCAGCCCCATCATCTACAAGCAGCAGATCGGCCGGGCGCTGACCGCGGGCGGCAGCGACGTGCCCCTGATCCTGGACGTGGTGAACAACTTCGAGGGGCTTTGCAGCATCGACACCCTGAAAGAGGAGATGGCCACCGCCGTGCAGCATCTGTACGCCGTGGGCGAGGGGGATAAGATCGTCACCGAGCGGTTCCAGGTGGTGGAGCAGGTGCAGGACTGCCGGGCCCTGTTTGAAACGCTGCACAACAGCCTGAGCGGGACCTGGGAGCAGTACTTTGCGGCGGCCAAAGAGTATGCGGACGAATACGGCGATTTGAAGGTGCCCAAGCGGTATAAGACCCCGGACGGGCTTTCGCTGGGGTATTGGATCGGGGTGCAGCGGGCTGTGCATGCAGGCAGCCGCAGCGGGACCCTTACACCCGGCCAGATCGAACGGCTGAACGGCATCGGCATGGTTTGGGAAAACCAGTTGGAAAGCGCCTGGGGGCATGGGTTTGACCATGCAAAGGCCTATTATGAAGCCTTCGGCGATCTGCTGGTGCCGGCCCGCTACAAGTCGCCGGATGGCTTTGCGCTGGGCAGCTGGATCTATAACCTGCGCCAGCGGCGGGCGAACGGCGAGCATGCCAGCCTGCTGAATGAGGAGCGCATCGCCCGTCTTGACGCCATTGGCATGGTGTGGGATGCCCCCAGCCTGCAATGGGAGAAAAACTATTGCCGGGCGCTGGAGTATTACAACGCGCACGGGAATTTGATCGTACCGGTGGAGTATAAGTCTCCGGATGGCTTTGCGCTGGGAAACTGGATCCGCACATTGCGCCAGGCGCGGCAGGGCAGATCCAACCGGCGGACGCTAAGCCAGGAACAGATCGACCGGCTGGATGCCATCGGCATGTACTGGGGCAATTACAACGAGAACCAGTGGATGCAGGGCTACCAGGCGGCGGAGCAGTATTTCAAGGCGCACGGCGATCTGAACGTGCCGCCGGCCTACCAGACCAGCGAAGGGCTGGCCCTGGGCAAATGGGTCGCCCGGCAGCGATATGCCTATCAGCAGCCAAAAGAAAGCGGGAAACATCTGGACGCCGAACGCGTGAAGCTGCTGGAACGCATCGGGATGGTCTGGCAGAAGGAAGATCCCTGGCAGCATCGCTACGATCTGGCTCGGGAATATCTGGAAGAACACGGGGACCTGAACATCCCCGCAAAATACAAAACCAGCGACGGCATCTGGCTGGGCCGCTGGCTCTACGAGCAAAAACGCGCCCTGCAGCCGGGGGCGAAAAAACCAGTACCGGCCGAAAAGCGGGAAAAATTACAGCGATTGGGAATTTGAAGCGCAGAACAGAAAATAGCAGCGATTTGAAAAATAGAAATCGGAGGAAAGAATGGAATGAAAACATTGAAACACGACATTGCCGTTCGGGCAGTCAAACTGCTGGATGCGGTTTTGCTTACCATCCCGTTCGGGTTGTGTTGGTACCTGGTGTACGCGGAAAACCTGGCCGAACCTTATTACCGCAGGGGTAACTGGCTGGTGATCGCTTTGTTCTTTGTGATCTACATTACATACGGGCGCATTTATGACGGCTTTCGTCTTTCGATGAGCCGTATCTCCGAGATGGTCATGTCCCAGGCGCTGTCCGCCCTGATCGCAGACGGCATTATGTTTCTGATCACTTGGCTGCTCACCAAACATTTTCCGCTGGTGCTGCCTATGCTGGTCATCTTTGTAGTGCAAACGCTGCTGGCTGCTTTGTGGTGTATGACGGCCCACCAGTGGTATTTCCGGTGCTACAAGGCCCAAAAGACCGCCGTGATCTACGATATGCGTGAGGGAATGGAGCGGCTGATCCAGGAATACGGCCTGGAAAAGCGGTTTTGTGTGACTGCCACCGCCGACGTGGACAGTGCCCTGAACGACGGGCTGAGCATTCTGGACGAGGTGGACGTGGCGTTTTTGTGTGGCATCCATTCCCACGAGCGCAACATCATCTTGAAGCAGTGCGTGGCCCGAAACGTTCAGGTGTACCTGATCCCCCGCATTGGCGATGTGATCATGAGCGGCGCGGAGCGGATGCACATGTTCCATCTTCCCATGCTGCGGGTGGGTCGCTACAACCCCACTCCGGAATATCTGTTTATCAAGCGGGCGTTCGACCTGGTGGTGTCCGGCCTGGCGCTGGTGGTGCTCTCGCCGATCATGGCGGCGGTGGCTATTGCCATTAAGGCAACGGACGGCGGCCCGGCTTTTTATAAGCAGTGCCGTTTGACCAAGGATCGCAAGACCTTCAATGTGCTGAAATTCCGCAGCATGCGGGTGGATGCGGAAAAGGATGGCGTAGCCAGGCTTTCTACCGGTGAAAACGACGATCGGATCACTCCGGTGGGAAAATTCATCCGTAAATGCCGACTGGACGAACTGCCGCAGCTCATTAATATTTTTAAGGGCGAAATGTCCATTGTGGGGCCCCGCCCGGAACGGCCGGAGATCGCCGTGCAGTACGAGGAAGAGCTGCCGGAGTTTGCGCTGCGCCTGCAGGCGAAAGCGGGCCTGACCGGCTACGCCCAGGTATACGGCAAATACAATACCACCCCCTACGACAAGCTGCAGATGGATCTGATGTATATTTCCAACCCCAGCTTCGTGGAGGATCTGAAGATCATGTTCGCCACGGTGCGCATTTTGTTTGAAACGGAAAGCACCGAGGGCGTGGCGCAGGGGCAGACGACGGCGACCAATCAGAAAGTAAACGCAGACACTTCTGCGGCGTGAGGGCTTGAAAAGATGTTAGTCAGTGTGATAATGCCTGCATACAATGCAGAAAAGTATATCCGGCAGGCAATTGAGTCGGTGCAGGCGCAAACCTATCAGGAATGGGAATTGATCGTGGTTGATGATGCGTCCACGGATAATACCTATACGATCGTAAACGAGTATTGCCAGGAGGATTCCCGGATAAAGCTGTTGTGCAATTCCCAAAACCAGGGCGTTTCGCGCACAAGAAAAAATGGCGTGGAAGCAGCTGCAGGGGAGTGGATCGCATTTTTGGACAGCGACGATGCATGGCACCCTGAAAAGCTGGAAAAACAGCTTGAAATTCAAAAAGAACACAATGCGAAGCTGATCTTCACAGGGTCAGCTTTTATGGACAGCGAGGGGAATCCGTTGGAATGGGTGCTGCATGTACCGAAAACGATTGGGTATAGGCAGCTGCTGAAGCAAAATTTGATTTCCAATTCCTCCGTTTTGATTGAGAAGAGATCCTATCAAGAATGTGCAGTCCTTGCCGATGATATGCATGAAGATTTTGCGTGCTGGCTGCGCTTTTTGAGAAAAGGCAATATGGCATATGGGATAGATGAACCTTTGCTGATCTATCGTTTATCTGCACAGTCTAAGTCAGGAAATAAATTGAAAGCGGCAAAAATGAATTGGAAAACTTATCGGACTGTTGGATTGAACTCTGTTTTAGCTATTTACTATATGGGGTGGTACGTAGCTAAAAGTATTTTGAAGTATAAAAACTTAGTGTAATTGATTTTAGCATGAGATAATAGGTTGGGATAAAAATTGTTGAAAAAGCAGACAGGATTTTGTGTACAAATAGAAAAATATATTGTATTAATGCTAATAGCAGTAGCGATTTCTACATATTTAGATGCAGGCTCATACCTATTCTGGACAATAAACGGGATAGCCTATTTTTTGCTGTTCTGGAAATATTATATTGTTCAAAGTGTACGCATATGGTGGTGTGCATTTGCTTATTGGGCTTTTTGTCTTATCACAATTTTGTTGAATACAACATATTTGACTGCTGATTTAAAGTCTACTGGAATGCAAGTGAATTTGTTTTTTACCCCATTGTTTTTTATGATGTTTGATAAGGTGAATCATGAAAAACCGTTCACGCAATACGACGTAAAAAAATTGCTTCGCTTTTTGAGTATCCTTGGGACACTATCGGCAGTAGTTGCAATTGTTACAGGATTTTCGGATTTGTTAGCTGTGTTTTCAGGTGGATTAAGTGCGTATAATGCAGAGGTAGCCGGATTCTTTTATAATAAAAATATTTATGGTGCATTTGTAGGATTAACTCTTTGCGCAGATGTCTATTTGTATCAGGAAGAGAAAACAATAAAAAAGGCGATTGTCTGTGTATTCAAATACTTTTGTGTTGTGGTTTCTTTTAGCAGAGCAGCGTTGCTACAAGCCTCTGTTGCGATTTTTGTGTTTTTCTGGCTTTCCAGAAAAAGGTCGAAAAAGGAATGGGCAGCACTAATTTCATTAGCGATTATATCCGTGATTGTAATATATCAAAATCAAAATTTACAAAGAATTTTGATTGATCAAGTATTAAGATTGGAGGTCGGTGATGCAGGGAGAACAAAATTAAGGCAGAATGCAATTGAAGCAGTTGATATGGGAACGTTAAAAAGTTTTTTTGGAATAGGTTATGCAGGAATAAACTTTTTTGACGTTGACATAGATAATACATATTATTACACGTTTTTTTCTGGAGGAATAATTAAATTAGCCTTTTTTGTATGTGTTTCAATAGTTTCATTTGTGCATATTTTGCAATTGAAAACTCTAAATCGATTGCTTGAAAATATATGTTTATCGGTTTGGGTTTCCTACTATATTTTTGCATATTTTGAGTCTGTGGCAATTCTAGAGATAGGACTTTTGAATTTTTGTTATATGGTTTATATGTTTTTAATACCACTTGGATGTAAAAATGCACTCGATTGAAGGCGAATAAGCTTGATTAATCGTGATGGCATATCGCCGCTCTAAAATGTTCAAGTGAGGATATAAGGGAAAATATATAAGTTGACGTAGTGGAGGAAAAATGAGAGTTGGTATTATTACATTGTATCGTGGGTATAACTATGGAACAAGTTTGCAGGCCTATGCGTTAAAACAATATGTTGCTTCACTTGGTTATGAAGCAAAAATTATATGGACAAATGAAAATACAATGAATGGAAGAGATGTTCGCGTTGGAAAAATAATTCGAATTTTCAGGAGATGCATTTTTCGTCCGGAATTATTCAAGCGTACTTTTTTGGGTTATAGAGATAGTATAACGGCTGAGATTTCGCCTGAGATCAAGAAAAAGTTTTTAAAGTTTACCCAACAAAAACTCCAAGTTCAGGGTATGTCGATGAAGGAATTGAAAAAATTTGCAGCTGACGAGGAAACATTGGCAGTAATTTGTGGTAGCGATCAAATATGGAGTGCAGCAGGAGCTAATGTTGAGCCATTGTATTTTTTGCGTTTTGCGCCGGAGAGAAAAAGAGTTGCTTATGCACCAAGTTTTGGTAGTAGCACAGTCCCATCATATAACTACAAATTAATTCAAAAATATCTAACAGAAATTCCGCAAATTTCTGTTAGAGAAGATCAGGGATTAAAAATTGTAAAGGATTTGATTGGCCGCGAAGTAAGTGTAGTTTTGGATCCAACGTTACTAAAAAAGTGGGATGTTCCCCAAAACTTGTTTTTCAAACAAAAATATGTGGTGGCGTATTTTTTGAACACGCCTTCTCAAAATGCATTAGAAAGCTTGAAAATTGCACAAGAAAAGTATAATTGTAAAATTGTAGCTTTTCCATATAAACATCGGTCTTATAAGAAATTGCAAAATGTCGTTTATTCGGATGTTGGGCCGGAAGAATTTGTTGAAATAATTGGAAATGCCAGCTGTGTTTATACTGACTCCTTTCACGGAACCGCATTTGCAATCAACTTACATGTTCCGTTTTGGACATTTTCACGTAATTATAAAGGCGTTGTGGAGCAATCTTCTCGGATTACATCTTTGCTTAAAATGGTGGACATGGGGCAACAGTATATTTCTGGCGAGAGAGTATGTGAAAAAATACCAGAACTGGATTTTACGGTTTCGGAACAGCGCTTGATCGAACAGCGAGAAATATCCCAAAAATATCTCATAAATGCATTGGAAAATTTGAGATAATAATTTGTTTGAACTGCTTTGGAAAGAGGATGCAATATGTATGCTGTAGATAGTTTTGAAAGTAAAAAAATATCTATAATTATTCCGGCCTATAATGTTGAACGATATATTAGAAAATGCATTGAATCTGTCACAAATCAAACACATAAAAATCTTGAAATTTTAGTTGTGGATGATGGATCTAAAGATAATACAGGAAAAATTTTAGACGAGTTGCAATTGACAGATGAAAGAATTCATGTGATTCATAAAGAAAATGGTGGAGTAAGCTCTGCACGCAATGTTGGCCTTGATGCTGCAACAGGGGAGTATGTCACCTTCTTGGATGCAGATGATTATTTGGCCGAGGACTTTGTTGAATATATGCTTTCTCTTGTTAAAAGGACCGGAGCAGATTTTTGTATATCCAGGCACTTTATTACCAAAGAAGGAGAAAATCAACCTCTGCAGCAAACAATTGAAACTTTTACTAACGCACAGGGAACAGCACTGTTGCTTTCTCCGGATATGATTGTAGGTTGTCACAACAAAATGTATCGGCGCGAGTTGATTGAACGAAATGGCCTTAGATTCTCAACTGAACTTTTCTATGGAGAGGGGCTGTTTTTTATCACTACTGCTTCTCAATTGGCACAGTGTATCGCGGTAGGAAATCGAAAAGTATATTTTTACAGAAAAAACAATCAAGATTCAGCAACAACAAAGTTTTCGATCGAAAATTTGCGTAACGGATGGAAATCTTTGAACTGCATTGAAAAGAGTATGCGTTTGCAAGATAGACAAATTGATGTGATGCTTCTATTGCATAAGTGCAATTTTTCTATCGGCGCAGTGACGAGAATTGGAGCTGCGGGAGTGAAACTCAAATATATTGAAGAATATAAATATTGGTTACATTATGTTCGTGAAAATACTATTAAGTTGATTTTTGAAAAGAATATTCGCATCTATAGAAAAATGCTACTTATATGTGGGTGTTTAAGTCCTGCGCTACTAACTCGCCTCGATGTGTTGCGAAGAGATCGCATTGCAAAACGAAGTGTAAAAGGTTGAATATGCGGTTTTGTATGCAATTGAACAGTTGTGAAAACTTTAGAATGTGTAATGGATTTATGATATGATAAAAAAATATAAGAGCCTCTCTGTGCAAGCAAAAGCCGCAATATGGTATACTGTTTGCAATTTGTTGCAAAAAGGAATATTGCTTATTGCTGTTCCAATATATACTCGCATATTATCAACAGAGCAGTATGGAGCTTATAGTGTCTTCTTGTCTTGGCTTGAAATTTTTGAGATTTTGGCAACTTTTCGCCTTTCTTGGGAAGGTTATATGGTCGGCTTGACAAAATATAGTAATGACCGTGATCGCTACACCTCATCGATGCAAGGCCTAGGATTTACCATTACTAGCATTGCTCTGATAATCTATCTTACTATACCGGACTTAATCAATAATATAACTGGCATGCCCTTTGAGTTTACTATAATGATTTTCGCATTATTGTATACTATGCCCTCTATTTATTTTTGGTCTGGACGTCAAAGAGTTGAATATCATTATCAAGCAGCAGTTGCGGTTACCATGACAAGCAGTGTTCTGATTCCAATTTTGGGTGTTGCCACGGCACTGGTAATCGATCAGAAAGAATATGCAATAATTGGCGCAAGAGTAGTGGTTCAAGGGGTAATTGGTTTGTGCCTCATGTTTGTTAATTGCCGTAAAAAATTCTGTTTCTTCAATAAAGAATATTGGAAGCGTAGCTTGAAGTTTAATATTCCACTAATTCCATATTATCTTTCATCAACAGTGCTTAACAGTTCCGATAGAATTATTATTCAAAATCTCATAGGAAAATCACAAGCTGGAATCTATAGTGTAGCATACAGTGCTTCTATGGTAATGACTTTGTTTAACTATTCACTCAATGCGACTGTACAGCCGTGGTTTTTTACTCAAATAAAGGAAAAAAGATACAAGGAGATCCCCGGTGTGATCAATAGTCTATTGATACTGGTGGCCGGGTTGAACCTGTTGCTGATCGCCTTTGCACCGGAAGCCATTGCCATTCTGGCACCACCCCAATACCGGGAAGCGATTTGGGTGGTGCCCCCGCTGGCGGCAAGTGTATTTGTCATGTTCTTCTATCAGCATTTTGTGAATGTGGAATTCTATTTTGAAGACAGCAAAGTGATTGCCGTTGCATCCATTGGAGCGGCGGTTTTGAATGTTGCACTGAACTTTCTTCTGATCCCTGTAGCAGGATACTTGGTTGCGGGCTATACCACACTGGCCAGCTATCTGGTTTTCTGCGTTGCACACTATATGTTTATGCGTAATATTTGCAAACGGAATGGCTGTCCCACCAGCATTGTAAACATCCGGCAGATGTGTCTGATCATGGCGGTGTTCTTTGTACTCATGGGAGTTTTGATGCTGGGCTACGCCCTGCCGCTGATTCGCTATGCCTTTATTGTGATCGTTCTGGTATTCGCAGCGGTCAAACGGAATTGGATCCTTCAAAAAATCAAAGCCTTCAAGAAATGATGCGGCCTAAAACAAATTAAAACGAGCAGGAACGCTGGCAAAAGCGTTCCTGCTCGCTTGTTTCATGAGGCGTGTTTACCCCTGCCCCTCCTTGGAAGCACCAGGCACGCGGCCCAGGCAGGCGTTATCCTTTTTGCGGTCGGCCAGGGCGGGCACGGGGTGCTCGCCCTCCTGGAAGCGATAGTCCTCGCCGTTTTGCTTCTGGTATTCGTTGATGATCCGATGGCTGGGCACCTGGCACACATCCTCGCCGTTCACTGCGTCCTGATAGGTGAAGAAGAGGGCGTCCTGGGCCAGATCGTCCACCGGTGAATAATCCTCGCCATCGGCGGTGAGATCCACGGTGCTTTGCAGCACCTTGCGCAGGTATTCCTTCTGGGGCGCAAAGCGCAGCAGCTCCGGGAACTCGCCCTGGGGCAGCACCTGCTGCCACTCCTTGTTCTCGTGTTCTTTCAGCAGGTTCGCCGCCTGGTGCAGGTGGGATACCTCCGCCTCAAAGTTCTGCTCCCACACCTTTTTGACCATGGGATCGGTCTCGGTCTCGTAGCAGGACCAGTACAGATAGCATTCGTTGTACTCGTGCAGCAGCAGGTTTTCCAGCCAGGTGCAGTTGGGGTCCAGCAGCGCCCCGTACTGGGAAACGTGGTCCTCCTCCACCATGCCGATCTCCTGGTACAGCTGGCGGCCCAGGTCGTTGTGGTAAAAGCCGCACAGGTTCATATAATAGTTCATGGTCTGCTGCTCGGCGGCGGTGATGGTGCAGGTGTCCAGCATGGTCAGCAGGTCGGCCTGCTTAAAGTTGCAGGGGCGGCGCACGCTGTCCATGGGGTGACGGTGGTGAGCGATGGTGGGGCGGCCGGGCATGATCTCGGTGTAGCAGCCCACCAGCTGCTCGGCCCGCACGCCCTGTTCCATCTCCAGCAGGTCTGCATACCGGTACAGATGGTCGAAGTCCTCCAAAAGGGCAAAGTTCAGCGCCTTCACCACATAGGGGTCCGGCTCCCGCTGGGCCAGGATAGCGGTCAGATCCACCGCAAGCTGCTCGTAAGTGATGGTGGTCTCCAGCTGGGTCTCGTTGGTGGGCTTCAGGCAGGCCAGCTGGTGCTGTTGCTGCTGCTCCACCCGCCGGCTGACGGCCAGCTGCCGCCGGATATCGTTGTTGTTGCAGTGGCGGTGGAACTGGTGGCTGAACCACACCGCTTCGTATTCCGCACCGCCCATCAGGATGATGCGCACCTTGGTGTAGGCATCGGTCTCATCTTTGCAGTAGGCTTTGGGATAAAGGGAAGCCCAGTTCTGGAAGGCGCTGCCCGGGCGTCCGGCTTTCAGTTCAAACGGATTCATCTGCATCTCCTCGCTTTTTCATAAGATACCTTTAGTATTCGTTGCTCGCCGTCGGTTTATGCGCCGGTGAGAACAGTAAAACAGCATTTTTTGCAGGCAGGCGGGCAGACCACGGGAAAATATAGTATAATGGTTACAAAACAGCGGCGACACGCTATACCCAAAATCAACGGCGGAACAGCGTTCCGCCAAAGGAGTGGAACACCATGTGGCTTGACAAGGCAGTGATCTATCAAATTTACCCGCTGGGCCTGTGCGGCGCGCCGGCGGAAAACGACGGTGTTCTGGAACACCGCATCCTGCAGGTGGGGCGGTGGGCCCAGCACATCAAGGCGCTGGGGGCGGATACCGTGCTGTTCAACCCCCTGTTCGAGAGCGACCGCCACGGCTACGACACCCGGGACATGACCAAGGTGGACTGCCGCCTGGGCACCAACCAGGACTTCGCCCAGGTGTGCCAGACGCTGCACCAGGCGGGCCTGCGGGTGATGCTGGACGGCGTGTTCAACCATGTGGGCCGGGGCTTTTGGGCCTTCCGGGACGTGTGCGAGAAAAAATGGGACAGTCCGTATAAAGGCTGGTTCCACCTGAGCTTTGACGGCAACACCCAGTTCAACGACGGCTTTTGGTACGAGGGCTGGGAAGGCCACAACGAGCTGGTGAAGCTGAACCTGCAAAACCCGGCGGTGGTACAGTATATCTTTGACGCCATCCGAAGCTGGGTGAAGGAGTTTGACATCGACGGCCTGCGGCTGGACGTGGCCTACAGCCTTGCGCCGGACTTTTTAAAGCAGCTGCGCAGCTTTACCGCCAGCCTGAAGCCGGATTTTGTGCTGATGGGGGAAGTGCTGCACGGGGATTACAACCGCTGGATGAACGACGAGATGTGCCACTCAGTGACCAACTACGAGTGCTACAAGGGGCTGTACTCCAGCTTTAACAGCATGAATATATTCGAGATCGGCCACAGCCTGGCCCGCCAATTTGGGCCGGAACCCTGGACGCTGTACAAGGGCAAGCACCTGCTGGCCTTTTTGGACAACCACGATGTAGAGCGCATCGCCAGCATCTTGCAGAACAAGCAGCACCTTTATCCCGCCTACGGCCTGCTGTTTGGCATGCCCGGCACCCCGGCGGTGTACTATGGCAGCGAGTGGGGCATCGAGGGCCGCAAAAGCGACGGAGACGCCGCCCTGCGCCCGGCGGTGGAAACGCCCCAGGAAAACCAGCTGACCCACTGGATCGCCCAGCTGGCGGCGGCCCGCAAGCAAAGCAAAGCGCTGTGCTGCGGCAGCTATCGGAACGTGCTGCTCACCAACCACCAGATCATTTTTGAGCGCTGCTTTGAGGATGAGCGGGTGTTGGTGGCGGTGAACGCTTCCGGCGAAGAATTTGTGGCCCATTTCGATGCTCAGGCGGGCCGGGCCACCGATCTGATCACCGGCCAGCTCCATGATTTTGGCGGCGGAAGCCACCTGCCGCCCTACAGCGTGGCCTTTTGGCGCACCGAGTGACCCAGCGCTGTGCAAACCGCCCAAACCGTGCTATAATAGCAAAATAGATGCACGACCAACGAGCCAGGAGGAAACAACATGCCTTATATCCATATCACCACCAACACCCATATTGCGGAAAACACCGAGGAGACCCTCAAGACCCAGCTGGGCCGGGCCATCGAGATCATCCCCGGCAAAAGCGAAAGCTGGCTGATGCTGAACTTTACCGATGAGGCCCGTCTGTGGTTTGCGGGCAGCGACGCCTCCGCTGTTCTGGCGGAGGTGAGCCTGTACGGCGGCGCCCGTCCGGATGCTTACGACGACCTGACCAGCCGCATCACCGAAATTTTGGAAAGCACGCTGGACGTGCAGCCGGACCGGATCTATGTAAAGTACGCCGAGACGGAGTATTGGGGCTGGAACGGCAGCAATTTTTAAGCGCATATAAGACAAAGGCTGACAAGGGCCGGGCAGGGGCTTTAGCCGAGTCCGAGTAAGGAAACTTTGGCCCTGGCTTACGTTTTTGGAGCCTAACAAACTCAAAGGGGCGCCCCAATACACCAAGTATTGGGGCGTCCCTTTTCATCTGTTTTGCTCTCAAAAACGAGGGCCAGGGCTGCTATGCACCTGCGGCCCGGCGATTTTGCTGTGAATGCAAGGAAGAGCGACGACGCTACCCTTGGTGGTTAGCTAGGAGCTCTGACGCTGTCAGTTACACAAAATCGTCAGTCCGCAGGCAAAGTTTCCTTGCCCGGCCTCGGCTTTTCTCTGCCCGGTTTTTGTTTTGGAGAGGGGCCGTGTGTGGTTGACAGGGGAGGGCAGCCGCCGTATAATCAAAAAGCGACTGTCGGGGGCAGGCCGAGACTGAGCGAAAAAGTGCAAGGCCCCAGTCCGCGTTTGGCGGCCGCAGTCTTTTGCAAAAAGTGGGGAAGGAAAATGAAGTATTTGAAGCAAGCCACCCTCATCCTGCTCATCTCCTTTGCGGGTGAGGTGCTCAACGTGGTCCTGCCGCTGCCCATACCGGCCAGTGTGTATGGCATGGTCATCCTGCTGGTCTGCCTGTGCACCGGCCTTGTCCGGGTAGGGCAGGTGAAGGAGACCGCAGGGTTTCTCATCGAGATCATGCCGGTGATGTTCATCCCGGCGGCGGTGGGCCTCACGGACGCCTGGCCCAGTTTACAGCCGGTGCTGGTGCCGGTGACCCTTACCATGGTGCTCACCACCGTGCTGGTGATGGCCGTTACCGGCTGGGTGACACAAGGGGTCATCCACAAGGAAAAGGGGGCAAAAAAATGAGGGAGTTTGCAAGTGTTTCGCTGTTTTTTGGCGCGGCGGTGAGTCTTGCCGCTTACGCCTTTGGCCTTGCGCTGAAAAAGAAATTCCGGCTGGCCATTTTGAATCCGCTGCTCATTGCCATCCTCTGTGTCATCGGTGTGAACCTGGTGCTGGGGGTGGATCACGAGACTTATAACAGCAGCGCAAAGTATCTTTCCTATCTGCTCACCCCGGCCACCGTTTGCCTGGCGGTGCCCCTGTACGAACAGCTGAGCCTTTTGCGCAAAAACGCAAAGGCGGTGGTGTGCGGGATCCTGGCCGGCGTACTGGCCAGTATGCTGGGGGTACTTGCCTGCGCAAAACTCTTCGGCCTGGATGAGACCTTATATGTAACGCTGCTGCCCAAGTCCATCACCACGGCCATTGGCATGGGCGTGGCCCAGGAGCTGGGGGGCATCGTTACCATCACGGTGGCGGTGATCATCCTCACCGGCATTTTGGGCAATGTGATCGCGGACGGCATTTTCAAACTGTGTCGCATTGAGGAGCCGGTGGCCAAAGGGCTGGCCCTGGGCACCTCCGCCCATGCCATCGGCACCGCCCGGGCTATGGAGATGGGCCAGGTGGAGGGCGCCATGAGCAGCCTGGCCATTGCGGTGGCGGGGCTGATCACCGTGGTGTCCGCCTCGGTGTTCGCCCAGCTGATGTGAATAAAAGAAAACAACACCCTCTGGAATGCTGTTCCAGAGGGTGTTGCGTTTGTTTACAGCAGGGTGGACCAGTAGATGCCGCCAGCGATGAAGATCACCGCCACGATGAGCAGAAAGCCCAGCAGGTAGCCGATCGTCAGGTGCTGGCGCATCGTCTGTTTCCATTCCTTGGGTGGTTTGGCCTTTTTCATAGGGCACGCCCTTTGTGCCCGGTTACTTCAGCAGCGCCTGCACCGCGTCCGCCGCACCGTTCAGGTAGCTGGCGGGGTAGGTCTCGATCAGGCCGCCGTCGGCGCATTCCGCCAGTTTGGGGTCGATGGGGCACTTTGCCAGCACGGGGATGTTGTACTTGGCGGCTACCTCGTCCACATGGCTCTCGCCAAAGATCTTGATCTGCTTGCCGCAGTCCGGGCATTCCACGTAGCTCATGTTTTCCACAACGCCCAGAATGGGGATGTTCATCATCTGAGCCATCTTCACGGCCTTGCCCACGATCATGCTCACCAGTTCCTGGGGGCTGGCCACCACGATGATGCCGTCCACCGGCAGGGTCTGGAACACGGTCAGGGGCACGTCACCGGTGCCCGGAGGCATATCCACGAACAGGAAGTCCACGTCCTTCCAGATCACGTCCTGCCAGAACTGCTTCACCGCCCCGGCGATCACCGGGCCGCGCCACACCACCGGGTCCTCCTCGTTTTCCAGCAGCAGGTTGATGCTCATCACGTCGATGCCCATGCGACTCTGGATGGGCCAGATGCCGTTTTCGTCGCCCAGGGCCCGGCCATGGATGCCGAACAGCTTGGGGATGGACGGGCCGGTGATGTCGGCGTCCAGCACGCCCACGCCGTAGCCCCGGCGGCGCATCTCAACGGCCATCAGGGCGCTGGTCATGCTTTTGCCAACGCCGCCCTTGCCGCTCACCACGCCGATCACCTTTTTGATGCTGCTCAGCGCGTGGGGCGCTTCGTGAAAGTCCGCCGGGTTCTGCCGGCTGGAGCAGTTTTGGCTGCAATTGCTGCAATCATGCGAACATTCGCTCATTGTCGTATCCTCTCCTTTGTATCAAAGCGGCGCGGGGCTGTTTACCGGCCCAAAACGCCGCGGGCTGGCGGTCACAGTTCGGCCACGATGCCGCTGACCAGCGTTTGCAGCACCTGGGCCCGCTGGTTGGCGATCTCGATGACCTCGTCACCGGAAAGCTTTTTCTTTTCGATGCCGGCGGCCATGTTGGTGATCAGGCTCATGGCCAGCACCTTCAGGCCGCAGTGGCTGGCGGCGATGACCTCAGGCACGGTGCTCATGCCCACGGCGTCCGCGCCCAAGGTGCGGAACGCACGGATCTCGGCGGGGGTCTCGTAACTGGGGCCCATATAGCCCAGGTACACGCCCTTTTGCAGCTTTACGCCCTGACGCTCCGCCACCCGGAAAGCCAGTTCCCGCAGCTCGGGGGTGTAGGCGAAGGTCATATCGCAGAAGCGGGGGCCGACGGCCTCATCGTTGGGGCCGGTGAGGGGGTTGGCGCCCATGAAGTTGATGTGATCCTCCAGCACCATCAGATCGCCGATGGAAAAGCTGGTGTTCACGCCGCCGGCGGCGTTGGTCAGGATCAGGGTCTCCACCCCCAGGGCCTTCATCACCCGGATGGGGAAGACGATGTCCTGCATGGAATGGCCCTCGTAAAAATGCAGGCGGCCCTGCATGCACAGCACCGGCTTGCCCGCCAGGCGGCCCGCCACAAAACGGCCCGCATGGCCCGGCGCGGTGGACACCGCAAACCCGGGGATCTCGCCATAGGGCACGTATACGGGCCCTTCGATCTGCTGGGCCAGGCCGCCCAGACCGCTGCCCAGCACGATGCCCACCGTGGGCGTTTCGGGCAGACGCTGCCGCAGCAGGGCGGCAGCCTTTTCAATGGTCTCGATCATTTATTGTTTCCTCCTGAATGCTGCCGTGAAAACGGCAGGGATAAACTGCTCTTTATTTTAACACAAACGGCAAAAAAATAAAAGCATCCCGCAAGCCCGTGCAAAGATTTGTGCGCACATACCCGGCGGCCATGGCGCATATCCATTGGTAGGGCCGCCTCTGCGGCCGGAAAGCGGAGGGCATCTGCATGGGAAAAGCGATACTGTATTTAAAAAACGCGGCGATCCTTACGATCACCGGCCTGGGGCTGCGGGCGGCGGGCATGTTCTTCCGGGTGTACATCGCCGGGCAGATCGGCGCGGAGGGCATGGGGCTTTACCAACTGATCTTCACCATCTACAGCCTGTGTATCACGGTGGCCACCTCCGGCGTGTCGGTGGCCGCCACCCGTCTGGCCGCCGAAGAACTGACCCAGCCGGACATGGGCCGGGCCCGGGGCGTGCTGGGCAAGGTGATGCGCCTGGGGCTGGCGCTGGGCCTTGCGGCGGGGGCGGCCCAGTTTTTGCTGGCCTACCCGGCGGCGAAGTACTGGCTGGGGGATGCCCGGGCGGTGCTCTCGCTGCGCATCCTGGCGCCCAGCCTGCCCTTTATGGCCCTGGCGGCGGCGGCCCGGGGCTACTTTTTTGCCCGGCGGCAGGTGGGGCCGGGGGCCAGGGCACAGATCTACGAGCAGATCATCCGCATCGGTCTCGTGCTGCTGGTGATGCCCAGGGTGATGGACTGGGGCGTGCAGTATGCCTGCGCCGCCGTGGTGCTGGGCAATACCGTAAGCGAGATCGCCTCGGCTCTGTTCATGGCTTACCATTATAAAAGGGATACCCACCGCCTGTTTGACGGGGCAAAAGCGAACGCCCCGGCGGGCACCACCGGCCGGCTGTGGCGCATCGTGGCCCCGGTGGAAGGAGGGCGCTGCCTGGACAGCGCCCTGCGCACCGTGGAGAACACCCTGGTGCCCGCCTGCCTTTTGCGCTTTCTGGGCAGCCGGGAGGAATCGCTGGCCCAGTTCGGGGCGCTGAAAGGCATGGCCATGCCGGTGCTGCTGTTCCCGTTTTCCTTTTTGAACCCGCTGGCCACCCTGCTGCTGCCGGAGGTCACCGAGGCTCACATCTTAGGCAAGCGCCGGACGCTGGAGACCCTGGTGGGGCGCATCATGCTGTTCACCACCACCTTTTCGGTGCTGGCGGGCGGGCTGATCACCCTGTACGCCTACCCGCTGGGGCGCATCCTGTACCAGGACGAGACCATCGGTTTTTACCTGCGGGTATTGGCTCCGGTGCTGCCGGGGATGTACCTGGACGCCATGGGGGACGCGGTGCTCAAGGGCCTGGGGGAAGAGGTGGCCACCTTCCGCTACAGCATCTGGGACTCCACACTGCGCATTGTGCTGGTGCTGGCGCTGATGCCCCGCTTTGGCATGAAGGGCTTTTTGTTCGTGACCCTCTGCTCCAACATCCTGTCGGCGCTGCTCAACATCTTCCGCATCGAAAAGGTGGCGGGCATCAAGACCCGGTGGTATCGCTGGTTTTTGCAGCCCATGCTGCTGTTCGGCCTGGCGGCGGTGCTGGGGGAGGGCAGCCTGCGGCTGCTGGGCGTTGCCGGCGACTGGCAGCGCCTGGTGCTGGGGGGGCTGGTCATCGCCTGCCTTTACTGCCTGTTCATGCTGCGGTTCGGCCTGGGGGACGTGGTAAAGACCCTGCTGGCCAAGCGAAAGGCAAGCGGGGCCGGCGCTTGAAAAAGGCGGCGGGAAAAATCGGCGGCCGCGCCTTGACTTTTTCTGTGTAATATGATATAAGTGTAACTGTTAACATAGACACAGAGAACAGCTGTGATGGAGACAGTAATCCCGGTGCAAACGCCGCAGCGAGCGGGGGAGAGTGCAAGCCCCGCGCCAGTAGCGCCCGGACGAAGATCACTCCGGAGCTGCGGGCTGAACTTACAGTAAGCGCCGCCGGCATTCCGCCGTTACCGGAAGCGTGTATGATGGTACACAGCAATAGGTGGTACAACGAAAGCGCAAAGCCTTCGCCCTGTTTGCAGGGTGAAGGCTTTTTCTGTTGTCTGGCAACGCATCTGCCAAAGGGCAAAAACAAGGAGGACGAGATTTAAGATGTACGAAAAAGTAAACCCGAATCTCAATTTCGTTGACCGGGAAAAGGACGTGCTCAAGTTCTGGAAAGAGCGGCACATCTTTGAAAAAAGCATCGATTCCCGCAAGGAAGGCCCGACCTATATGTTCTACGACGGCCCTCCCACGGCCAACGGCAAGCCCCACATCGGCCATGTGGAGACCCGCGTCATCAAGGACATGATCCCCCGTTACCGGGCCATGAAGGGATGCAAGGTGCCCCGCAAGGCCGGCTGGGATACCCACGGCCTGCCCGTTGAGCTGGAAGTGGAAAAGCTGCTGGGTCTGGACGGCAAGGAGCAGATCGAGAAGTATGGTCTGGAACCCTTCATCGAAAAGTGCAAGGAGAGCGTGTGGAAGTACAAGGGCATGTGGGAGGATTTCTCCAACACCGTCGGCTTCTGGGCGGACATGGACGACCCCTACGTGACCTACCACAACAGTTTCATCGAGTCCGAGTGGTGGGCGCTCAAGCAGATCTGGGAAAAGGGCCTTTTGTACAAGGGCTTTAAGATCGTTCCCTACTGCCCCCGCTGTGGCACCCCGTTGTCCAGCCATGAGGTTGCCCAGGGCTATAAGGACGTGAAGGAGCGCAGCGCCATCGCCAAGTTCAAGGCCAAAGGCGAGGACGCTTACATCCTGGCCTGGACCACCACCCCCTGGACCCTGCCCTCCAACGTGGCGCTGTGCGTCAACCCGGACGAGACCTATGTGAAGGTCAAGATGAACGAGGACGGCACCGTCTATTACATCGCCCAGGCCCTGGCCGACACCGTGCTGGGCGAGGGCAGCTACACCGTTCTGGAAAGCTACCAGGGCAAGGACCTGGAGTACAAGGAGTACGAGCCTCTGTTCGACTTCGTCTCCCCCAAAGAGAAGTGCTGGTATGTGACCTGCGACAGCTACGTCACCCTCACCGACGGTACCGGCATCGTTCACATCGCCCCCGCCTTTGGTGAGGACGACTCCAACGTGGGCCGCAAGTACGGCCTGCCCTTCGTGCAGCTGGTGGACGCTAAAGGCTGCATGACCAAGGAGACCAAGTGGGAAGGCCTGTTCTGCAAAAAGGCCGACAAGGAAGTGCTGAAGGACCTGGAGATCCGGGGCCTGCTGTTCAGCGCGCCTGTGTTCGAGCACAGCTATCCCCACTGCTGGCGCTGCGACACCCCGCTGATCTACTACGCAAGAGACTCCTGGTTCGTCAAGATGACCGCCGTCAAGGAGGATCTGATCCGCAACAACAACACCGTCAACTGGGTGCCCGCCAGCTTGGGCAAGGGCCGCTTTGGCGACTGGCTGGAAAACGTGCAGGATTGGGGCATCAGCCGCAACCGGTACTGGGGCACCCCGCTGAACATCTGGGAATGTGAGTGCGGCTGCCGCCATGCCATCGGCAGCATCGAAGAGCTGAAGAGCATGTCCGACAACTGCCCCGATGACATCGAGCTGCACCGCCCCTACATCGACGCGGTCACCATCAAGTGCCCGGACTGCGGCAAGCAGATGAAACGTGTGCCGGAGGTCATCGACTGCTGGTTCGACTCCGGTTCCATGCCCTTTGCCCAGTATCACTATCCGTTTGAGAACAAGGAGCTGTTTGAGTCCCAGTTCCCGGCGGACTTCATCTCCGAGGCGGTGGACCAGACCCGCGGCTGGTTCTACTCCCTGATGGCCATCTCCACCCTGCTGTTCAACAAGGCACCCTTCAAGAACGTGGTGGTCATGGGCCATGTGCAGGACGAGAACGGCCAGAAGATGTCCAAGTCCAAGGGCAACGCGGTAGATCCCTTCGACGCTCTGGCTACCTACGGCGCCGACGCCATCCGCTGGTACTTCTACACCGCCGGTGCGCCCTGGCTGCCCAAGCGCTTCTCCGGCAAGGCCGTGCAGGAGGGCCAGCGCAAGTTCATGGGCACTTTGTGGAACACCTACGCCTTCTTCATCCTGTACGCCAACATCGACGAGTTCGATCCCACCCAGTACACCCTGGAAAGGGACAAGCTGGGCGTTATGGACCGGTGGATCCTGTCTAAGATGAACACTATGGTCAAGACCGTGGACACCGAGCTGGACCAGTACGCCATCCCGGAGGCCGCCCGCGCCCTGCAGGAGTTCGTGGACGATCTGTCCAACTGGTATGTGCGCCGCAGCCGTGAGCGTTTCTGGGCCAAGGGCATGGAGCAGGACAAGATCAACGCTTACATGACCCTGTACACCGCGCTGGTCACCGTGTGCAAGGCTGCCGCCCCCATGATCCCCTTCATGGCCGAGAGCATCTACCAGAACATGGTGCGCAGCGTGGACAACAACGCCCCCGAAAGCGTGCATCTGTGCGACTTCCCGGTGGTGGACGAGCAGTTCGTGGACGCCGGCCTGGAGCGTGACATGGAGCTGGTGCTGGACGTGGTGGTCCTGGGCCGTTCCGCCCGCAATGGCGCCAACCGGAAAAACCGTCAGCCCCTGGCGGAAATGTTCGTGAAGGCCCCCGAGACCCTCAGCGAGTTCTATGTGGAGATCATCCGGGACGAGCTGAACGTGAAGAAGGTCACCTTCACCGACGATATGTCCATGTTCACCAACTACACCTTCAAGCCCCAGCTCAAGACCCTGGGACCCAAGTACGGCAAGCAGCTGGGCGAGATCCGCACCCAGCTGGCCGAGCTGAACGGCTCTGCCGCCAAGAAGGAGCTGGACGAGACCGGCAGCCTGACCCTGACCCTCTCCACCGGCGAGATCAAGCTGGCTCCCGAAGACCTGCTGATCGAGATGACCCGCAGCGAGCGGTACTTCTCGGTGGAGGATGCCCAGGTCACCGTGGCGCTGGACACCGAGCTCACCCCCGAGCTGATCGAGGAGGGCTTCGTGCGCGAGCTGGTGAGCAAGCTGCAGACCATGCGTAAGGAAGCGGGCTTCAATGTGGAGGACCACATCACCGCCTACGCCGACAAGAACGACAAGATCACCGCCCTGATGGAGGCCAACAAGGCCGCCATCGCCGCCGACGTGCTGGCGGACGCCATCGTCACCGGCAGCACCGACGGTTACGTGAAGGAATGGGATGTGAACGGTGAGACCGTCACCCTGGGCGTGAAGAAGGTTTGACCGCCTTCCGAAGCTGCCCGGCGAACAACGTAAAGTGAACACCCCCTGCCGCCTTTGCAGCAGCGAAGGCGGCAGGGGGCTTTTTTGTTTGCACACGTTGCAAAGCCGGAATGCCAGAACTATAATGAGGATAGCAGGATCAAAAAGAATGTGAGGAAACTTGTATGCCGCCTATCACCATCATGCTGAAACCGGCCTCCGGCCTTTGCGATATGCGCTGCCGCTACTGCTTCTATGCGGACGAGATGGCCCGGCGCGAAACGCCTTCCTATGGCATTATGACGGATCAAACGCTGGAAGCGGTGATCCGGCGCACCCTGGCCTTTGCTCAGAACAGCTGTTCCTTTGTGTACCAGGGCGGGGAACCCACCCTGGCCGGGCTGGATTTTTTCAAAAAAGCCCTGGACTATCAAAAAAAGTGGAACGTGAACCGGGTACAGATCGCAAATTCCATCCAGACCAACGGGTATTCCCTGGATGAGGAATGGGCGGCCTTTTTTGCCCAGAATCACTTTTTGGTGGGAATCTCGCTGGACGGCCCCAAGGAGATCCACGACGCAAACCGGCTGGATGCCGCCGGCAAGGGGACCTACAACCGGGTGATGCACGCCATCCAGCTGCTGCGGCAGCATCAGGTGGAGTTCAACATCCTAACTGTGGTCACCCGGCAGGCCGCCCGCAGCACCGGAAAGATCTACGGCTTTTTCCAGCGCAACGGCCTTACCTACCAGCAGTACATCCCCTGCCTGGATCCAATGGGAGAGCCGGGGAGCACCCCGTACTCCCTCACCGCCCAGGCCTTTGAACAGCATTTAAAGACCCTGTTCGACCATTGGTATCAGCAGGCGATGCGGGGGGAGCTTATTTATAATCGGTATTTCTTTGATCTGTTGGCCATTTTGAACGGCGGCCAGCCGGAGTCCTGCGAGATGCAGGGCGTTTGCGGCCGGCAGTTCGTGGTGGAGGCGGACGGCAGCGTGTATCCCTGCGATTTTTATATGCTGGACGAATACCGCTTGGGCAATTTGGTAACGGACGACTTTGCGGCCATCGAGGCGCGGCGGCAGGGGATCGACTTCATCGGTTCCTCCGCCCGCATGAAGGAAAGCTGCCAAGGCTGCAAATGGTTTGCGCTGTGCCGGGGCGGCTGCCGCAGGCACTGGGAAATGGCAGGCGGCCCAAAACCGCAAAACCTGTTCTGCCAGGCCTACCAGGGCTTTTTGGAATACGCGCTGCCCCGATTACAGAGGCTCAGCCGCCAGCTGCGCCAGGCAGGACGGTAAAAAACGCCGGGGCAGAGAAAAAGAGAGCGAAACGGCGCTGTTTTTTGGCCAGATCCAGGAATGGTCTGGCCGCATTTTTTGTTTCGTATGCAAAAAACGTAATAGTTAAAAAATAAATGATAATTAGTGTTGAAAAAGTAAAATTTAACTGATATAATGGTACCTGCTACAATCACCGGATCTGACAGGATTTGACGAGATCCGATGAAAGATAGATATTTTGAACGAAAGGATAAGCAATCGAACCATGAAATCGATCATTGCCTATCTGCTGGCATTTACCATGATGGCTACCATTGCAATGCAGGCGGCTTTGCCTGCCATGGCGGCAGAGGATGCGCACAGCGACGCATCGGTAGTGCAGGTGCAGACCGTATCACAAGCGGCAAGCAGCGAAGCTGACAGCCGCTTGCCAGAGGAAGCCAGTTCCAGCGAGCCCGTTTCCAGTGAGGCCAGCTCCAGCGAGCCCGTTTCCAGCGAGGCCAGCTCCAGCGAGCCCGTTTCCAGTGAGGCCGGCTCCAGTGAGCCCGTTTCCAGTGAGGCCGGCTCCAGCGAGCCTGTTTCCAGCGAAGCCAGTTCCAGTGAGCCCGCTTCCAGTGAGGCCAGCTCCAGTGAGCCTGTTTCCAGCGAAGCCAGTTCCAGTGAGCCCGCTTCCAGCGAAGCCAGCTCCAGTGAGGCTGCTTCCAGCGGAGCTGGTCAGGAAGAGGGAGAAGACAGCAGCGAGGCGGCCGAGCCCGCCACGGAGGTCGCCAACGGCGGCGTGACTGCCGTGATCAGCGCGGCCATGACTCTGCACAAGGGCGTGCCCTTTACCCTCACGCTGTACCGTGACGGCGAGGCGGTAGGCCAGAGCAGCGCTGTGCTGGCAGCCAATGCAGAGGGGGATGTTTCCCAGGCAGAGCTGCGGCAGACCGGACTGGAAGCCGGCAGCTATCTGGCGGTGATCTCCGCCCCCGGCTTTGCTGATTACAGCCAGGCCCTGACCGTGAGCCAGGATGTTTACAGCCAGCTTACCCTGTATACCAGTGAGCTGTCCGGTTATGCCAGCGGGGCGCATCCCGGCGTTCTGCGGGTGGGCGATGCCACCGGCGACGGCCTGCTGAATGGCCAGGATGCCGACGCCATCGTGGCTGCCATCGAGGCCAATGCCGCAGGCGGCCAGGCCGACCTGGACGGAAATGGCACCGTGGACCTGGCGGACCTGCAGCTGCTGGCGGCCAACCTGACCGCCAATGAAACGGCGCGGGAAGAGATCCTCTCCACCGTGCAGACCCGTGTGGCCGACAGCCTGGCCAAACCGGCAGCGGGTGACAACACCGCCGTGGCATCGGGCAGCCTGGACGAGCTGATGAACGGCGGCAGCGTACAGCTGGCCAGCGAAAACGGCGGCGCCATCAGCCAGGAGAACCCGGTGCAGGTCGCCTTCGATTTCGCCAAAAGCGAGGAAGCCGCAGCGGGCGAGCTGCCCCAAATGGAGGGCCTGACCATCCATGCGGCGGATAGCGAACACGCCATCACCGCCGGTTTCATTGAAATTACATACCTGGAAGAGGACGGCACGGAACAGACGATCCTTGCCCCTATCCAGCAAGAAGAACAGCGGGGCATCGCCCTGTTCAGCCTGTTCAGCACCGCGCCCACGGTGACCCGCCGGGCAGACGGCAGCCTGGAAGTGAATTTTGGCCGGCAGGTGGCGGTAAAGAAGATCACCCTGACCATCACGGCCACCCAGAGCAGCAACCTGGCAGAGATCTCCAAGGTGGAATTCCTGAACGATATGGAAAACCGCATCCCCGAGCCGGAGCTGGACATCCCCGCGGGTCTCGCCGCCACGGCCGCCGACAAGGCCTTCCAGCTGAAATGGAAGCCTGCGGTGAACGTGACCGCCTATCAGGTAAAGATCACCGGCCCTGTGAAGAAGAACGGCACCGTCACCACGGTGACCAGCACCATCCGCACCACGGCCAACGAGCTGCTGGTGAGCAGCCTGGACAACGAGCCGCTGATCAACGGCCAGGAATACACCGTGCAGGTGCAGTCGCTGAACGGCGAGTGGTCCAGCGATTACTGCGCGCCCATCACCGTAAAGCCGATGGTGTCGAAAAAGCCCGCCGCACCGGATAACCTGGAGGCAACGGGCGGTTACCGCACCATCACCCTCAGCTGGAAGGACATGGTGGACACCGACAGTTACACCGTGCTCTACCGCAAAAAGAGCGACAGCGACGCCCAGTACACCGTGGCGGCCAAGAACATCACCGCCAACCGCTACACCCTGGAAAACCTGGAAGACAGCGTGGAGTACGAGGTGACGGTGTTCGGCACAAACGATCTGGGCGACGGCCCCAACGCGATCCCTGTGGTGGCAAAGACCATGTCGCTGCAGCCCGCCTGGATGCCTTCTTACAAACTTATCAATACCCCTGGCGAGGCCGGTCAGCTGACCGCCCATATCAAGAGCGTCACCACCAACCGGGGCAATAACATGATGGTGAACAGCCCGCTGGATCCGGCTGGCACCAACAGCGGCCTGGGCGTTGTGGATAACGACCAGGGTTCCTATTACTACATCGGCGACTGGGACGATGGCGTGAACTATGGCAACGCGCCCCACGACCGGGGCTTGCGGGTGACCTTTGACGGGGTCATGGAGTTCGGCGCAATGGCCTTTGCCGAGCCGGAAAACGGCGCCATCAGCGATGTGCGCGTTTGGTACCGGGATACGGAAAGCGGCCAGATGAAGGAGATCACCGGCCTGCGCACCTCCATTCGCAGCGACTCCAACGGCCGCCGCCACATCTACATCGACTTTGGCGGCAGGATCACCACCGATCAGCTGCATTTGTGCACCACCACCGGGTGGACCCGCACCATCAAGATCGGCGAGATGCGCTTCTATGGTTACGACAGCATCTATCAGGACATCATGGCCCTGTATGCGGATGATTACCACACCACCCTGCGGGAGGACGTGGACCAGGCCGCTTTGGACGCGCTGTACACCCGCCTGAACACCCCGGACGGGGCCAGCGGAGAGCTGCATCCGGAGTATACCCGCCTCAAGCGGGAGCTGGACACCGCGGCGGACCTGCTGGCTCACAGCGCTTCGCTGCGCCCGGTACAGTCCGTTAAGGCCATGGGCGCCAATGTGGAAGGCTATGCGGACGGTAAGCTGGGCTTTACCGGCTTGAATCCCTGGCAGCCCCTGGGCGTTACCGCGGCGGCAGGTGAGGAGATCACCGTCTACGTGGGCAACCCCGGTATGGACAGCGGCAGCAACACCGATCTGTACCTGGTGGCCACCCAGTACAACGCCGAGTCCGGCAACTTTGTAAAGAACCTGGGCCGCCTGAAGGTAGGCGCCAACAGCTTCACCATCCCGGCCATCGTGAGCAAAGATTTCGAGCGGGGCGGTTCGCTGTATGTGTATTACGCCGGCACCAGCGCCACCAGCAAGTACGGCGTTCGCGTGGAGGGCGGCACTGCCATCCCCACTTTGGATCTTTACGGCATCAGCGATGAGACCCAGCGCCTGGCGCTGGCCGAGGAGTACGTGCAGCAGCTGGAGGCCTATGTGGCCGGTCTAGAAGAACTGCACAGCCAGCTGCACCAGGGCAGTGAAAACACCAATGTGAACTATGCCTACAACGAGCAGGAGTGCATCCTGGGCGCCACCGAGCTGATGGGCGACCACATGCTGTTCTCCCTGTCTGCCCAGCAGGTGCTGGCAGGCCTGGGCAGCGGCACTGCCGCCGACAAGGCAAAGCGGCTGAGCGATTCCATGCTGGCCATGGATCAGACCATGGAGCTGTTCTACCAGCACAAGGGCCTGACCGAAAATGCGGCGGAGCCCATCAACAAGGTGCCCAGCCAGCATCTGAACATCCGCTACATGCGCATGTTCGCCGGCGCCTTCATGTATGCTTCCGGCAACCACATCGGCGTGGGCTGGAGCTCCGTTCCCGGCGTGGTGCAGGGCAGCCCCCTGCAGGCCGATGAAAAGGGTACGTATCTGTCTGGCAGCCTGTTCGGCTGGGGCATCGGCCACGAGATCGGCCACGACATCAACCAGTCCAGCTACGCCATTGCGGAAGTGACCAACAACTACTTTGCCCAGCTGGCCACCTATGAAGGCGGCAATGTGCGCTTTAACTACAGCGACGTGTACGACAAGGTGACCTCCGGCACGGTGGGCCGCTCGGACAACGGGGCCGTACAGCTGGCGATGTACTGGCAGCTGCGCCTGGCTTACGACAACTACTATCCTTACAAGACCTTCAACACCTGGCAGGAGACCTTCGATAACCTGTTCTTCGCCCGGGTGGACACCTACGCCCGTCAGCCTGGCAAGGCCCCCGCACCCCAGGGCGTGGCCCTGAAGCTGGATGGTGATGCCGAGCAGAACATCATCCGGCTGGCCAGTGCGGCGGCCCAGAAGGACCTGACAGAGTTCTTCCGCCGCTGGGGCCTGGTCGCAAACGAGGCTACCACCGCTTACGTGAGCCAGTTTGCGCCGGAGACCCGCGCCATTTACTACGTGAACGACACGGCGCAGTCCTGGCGCATCCAGGATCCCCAGGGCGAGAGCCTGAAGGACAAGGCGGTGCTGGCAAAGCAGGATGTGGCCCTGACCCAGGGCAACGGTTCCAACGGCCTGGCCCAGAACCAGGTGCGTCTGGCGATCGCCCCGGCCGCTGCATCCCAGAGCCTGCTGGGCTACGAGATCCGGCGCACCACCATTTCCGCAGGCAAGGAGGCCACCGAGACCGTTGGCTTCGTGCTGGCGGGTGCGGATGGCTCCGCTTCCTTCACCGACACGGTGACCACCATCAACAACCGGACCTTCACCTATCAGGTGGTGCCGGTGGACCAGTTCCTGGACTACGCCCAGAGCGCGGTGCTGGATCCCATCAAGATCAGCCACGACGGCAGCCAGGATAAGACCGACTGGACCGTGACCACCAACATGACCTCCCAGCAGGATACCCAGGTGGATCACGATGAGCAGAACCCCGACAGCGGCTTTAACCCCGGTGCGGGCGATGCCGCCGCTGTGGAGTCCGCCATTGGCCTGGCCTTCGACAACAGCCTGAGCACCACCTATACCGGCTCTGCCGCCGGCGTGGACCCGGTGATCGAGGTGCAGTTCGGCAGAGAGCTGGATGTGACCGGCTTCAAGTTCACCCTGATGAACGGCGCTGGCCAGCTGTCCGGCGGTTCGCTGGAACTGCAGCTGCTGGAGAACGGCCAGTGGGTGACCGTGGACACCAGCGCTGCCAGCCTGGAAAATACGGGTGCCACTACCGTGTACACCCTGCGGGAAGACGGCTGGATCCGCACCAGCGCCGCCACCGCCCTGCGCCTGACCTTTAAGGGCGCGCAGACGGTGAGCGTCACCGAGCTGGACGTGCTGGGCCCCACCGGCGACAACGTGGAGCTGCTGGAGAACGGCATCGGCACGCTGGCGCAGGACTACATCTACGACCAGGGCCTCTATGAAGAGAGCGTCCATACCGACGGATTCATCCCGGCTGGCTCGGTCATCTTTGTGGGCGAGTACAAAGGCAACCCGGCTTACAACGTGGTGATCCTGTACGACCAGGACGGTAAGATCGTGGGATACAACGAAAACGGCGAAGGCATGTCTGAACAGATCATCCTGGCCGATGTGCCCGATCAGGGCGAGCTTGGCAACACCTCTGACGGGCGCTGGGTCTACTGGATCAGCCCGGAGGCCGTGCTGCCGGAACAGGTGCGGGTAGAGCTGTATCGGGTAGACGATGCGCTCACCAACGCAGGCCAGCGTCTGGTCAGTGATTCGCTGTGGGCCAACGTGCCCGAAACGCTGCCGGTCATTACCATCACCGGGCAGCAGTGATAAGGAGTAAAACATGAACAAAAAAATCAAAAGCCTGATCGGGGCTGTGGTTTTGGTCATGGCTCTGCCCCTGCATGGGATGGCGGCCGCCGATGCGGCTGCCATCCTGCAGCCCGGCGAGGGAGAGGCCGAAGTGTCCATTGCATTGCAGCAAAGCGGTGCGGGCCAGGGCGTGAACGCATTGCAGATGTGCTTCACGGTGGAAGCCGCCGTGGGCTCTCTGGATGACGCACAGGTCAGCTTTGCCTTCCGCCAGGACCTGCCCGGCACTGTAAAGCGCTACAGCTTTAACGAGAACGAGAATCTTCTGACGGTGTATGTGGCCGGTGCGGAGGGCGATCTGTTCCAAAACGATACCGCCGATCTGGGCACGATCCAGGTGGACACGGCGGACGGCAGCTATGTGGAGCTGAAGATCACCGCCGGCCGCCGGGGCGAGAACGGCCAGCTGAGCAGCGGCCTGACCCTGCTGACTACGGGCACCAGCACGCAGCAGCTTACCCTGCAGCCGGACAACGTGACCGTGAGCGCGGGCGAGGAAGCGACTTCCCCCGATCCGGTCCCCACTCCCACGCCGGAGCCCGGCGATAAGCCTGAGGCGACCCAGACCCCCGGCGCCACCGCAACGCCGCAGCCGGTGCAGCCCCCGGCTGCCACCCAGCAGCCCTCCGGCGGCACGGGCGGCAGCCAGAACGGTTCCGGTCAGAATGGTTCCAGCCAGAATAGTGCAGCCCAGAGCAGCGGGGCAGCTTCCGCCGTGATCAAGATGCCCGGCGCCAGCTCCTCCGCACAAAGCGAGGAGGCCAGCTCGGAGCCTGCGGAGAGCGTGGCAGAGAGCCAGAGCGCTTCCAGCGCAGCGAGCAGCGCGGCCAGCGAAAGCGAGAGCCA
>CASEVW010000095.1 GCA_949291395.1 uncultured Oscillospiraceae bacterium
AGGGCCACCTGCATCCCCTGCTGGGCCGCCTGGCGGGTCAGCAGACGCACCGGGTCAAAGGTGCTCAAAAAAGCGTCGCTGGCCTCCACCTGGGCGGCCACGGCGGGGGCGTCCTCCCCCAGGCCCCGGGCCAGCAGGGTGCCCTGCGGCGTGCTGCCGGTGAGCAGCACCGTGTTGGCCCCCAGGTTTTTCGCCTCGGTGAGGGTGCTGGCTAGATACGCTTCCTGCTCCTGGCGGGTGTGGGCCTGGGTGAAGTAGCTGGACCAGGTATCCTCCAGCACAACGGCTTTCACGTCGGTCAGCTGGCTCTGGCCGGGCAGGGCCAGGCCGGAGATCCCCCGGATCAAAAAGAAGATGGCCGCCAGCAGCGCCGCCAACGCGGCCACCGCCATCACGACCACAACGCCGGCAAGGCGGCCTCTGGTTTTGGTGGGCATGGTATTCCCTCGCTTTCCAACTTCCCTGCTATGGGAACGTGTTTTGTTTTTTTGCCTTTGTGACCATTATAGCACGGAATCTGGCGAAAATGGTATCCTCCGGGGCAAACGGCACGCCCCGGCTGTGTTTTTTGGCCGCCAAATGTGATATACTGGGAACGATCTGATTTTAATTTACGCAAAACGAGGAAACGATATGAGCATGAAAGTACCAGCAAACGGTTTTACCCACGGCGGCAAGTTCCACGCGGACGATGTGTTCAGCACGGCGCTGCTGCGCATCCTGCGGCCGGACTTCACCGTGCAGCGGGGATTTGAGGTGCCGAAGAATTTTGACGGCATCGTATATGACATCGGGAACGGCATGTTCGACCACCACGCCGCCGACCGGGCCGAGCGGCCCAACGGCGTGCCCTACGCGGCTTTTGGCCTGCTGTGGAAGGTGTTCGGGGCCCAGCTGGTGGGAGAAAACCAGGCCCGCCTGCTGGACGAGAACTTCGTCCAGCCCCTGGACCTGAACGACAACACCGGCGAGGACTGCCTGCTGGCGGACGCCATCGGCGGCTTTAACCCCCTGTGGGACTCCCAGGACGACCCGGACGCCTGCTTTGCCCGGGCGGTGGATTTTGCCCAGGTGATCCTGCAAAACAACATCGACAGCGCCCTGGCGGTGAACCGGGCGGACGCATTGGTGCAGAAAGCCTATCAGGAAAGCAAAGACGGCATCGTCATCCTGCCCTGCTACGCCCCCTGGAAAAACGCCCTCTACCGGTCGGACGCGGTGTTCGTGGTGTACCCCAGCCAGCGGGGCGGCTGGTCGGCCCAGTGCGTGAACGATCGGCAGACCAAACGGCCCAAAAAGCCTTTCCCCATGGGCTGGGCAGGCCAGCCCCAGGAGCATCTGCGCCGGGCCTCCGGCATCGAGACCCTGCGCTTCTGCCACGCCAGCCGGTTTTTGATCACCGCCGACACCAAAGAGGACGCCATCGCCGCCTGCTATTTTGTGCTGCGGGGCGGCAAAAAGTAAAAGGATGTGAAGCCCAATGCCCCAGGCACTTACCTGCCAGCCGGCCTATGTGTACATGATGCGCTGCGAAAACGGCGCGCTGTACACCGGCTGGACCAACGACCTTGCCCGCCGGATAAAAGCCCACGCCAGCGGCCGGGGGGCAAAGTACACCCGCGGCTTTGGCGGCGAAACGCTGGCCTATGCCCAGGTGCTGCCGGACAAAAGCGCCGCCCTCAAGCGGGAGGCCGCCCTGAAAAAGCTGCCCAAGGCGGAAAAAGAGGCCCTGGCCGCCGGATTCGACCCGGCCCGCTTTGTGCTGCTGCGGCCCGCAAAGCCCCAGGACGCTTCGGCGGTGCTGTCCATTTTCGACCATTACGTGAAACACTCCACTGCATCCTTTTTGTTCGAGACCCCGGCGGTGGCAGACTATCAGCGGGAGATGCGCACACTCTGCAAGATCCTGCCCTTTTTTCTGGCGGAGAACGCCCTGGGCCAGCCCCTGGGCTACACCTGCGCCCATCCCTGGCGGTACGGCACCGGGGCCTATGCCTGGGACGCCGAGACCACCATCTACCTGGCCCCTGAGGCCCGGCGGCTGGGGCTGGGCCGGATGCTGTACCAGGCGCTGCTGGCCGCCCTGTATGAGCAGGGCTACTGGAACGTTTACGCCGTTTTGGCGGACCCCAACGAGGCCAGCGAGGCCTTTCACACCGCCTTTGGCTTTGAGTGTGAGGGCCGCCAGCGCCGCTGCGGCCTGAAACAGGGCTGGCAGGGGGTCAGCTACTGGCTGCTGGACCTGCACCCCGGCGAGACCGGCAGCCCTGCGGCCGAGCCCGCCCCGCTGCAGGGAGGCC
>CASEVW010000096.1 GCA_949291395.1 uncultured Oscillospiraceae bacterium
GCCAGGCCGCCGAAGAGACCGGCGGCCTGGTTGAGATCGCCAACTACAACTGCCCCGGCCAGATGGCCATTGCGGGCGATCAGGCAGCGGTGGACGCCGCCTGCGTGGCCGCCAAGGCCGCCGGCGCCAAGCGCTGCGTGCCTTTGAAGGTATCCGGCCCCTTCCACACCTCGCTGATGGCCCCCGCCGGGGATGCCCTGCGGGAAAAATTCCTCGAGATCCAGTTTGGCGATATGGAGTGCCCGGTGTACTTCAACTGCCTGGGCGGCCCCAAGGCGGAAAGCGACACCATCCCTGCCCTGCTGGAACAGCAGGTGCAGTCCAGCGTTTACATGGAGGACATCATCCGCCGGATGGTCGAGGACGGCGTGGATGCCTTTTTGGAAGTTGGCCCCGGCAAAACGCTGGCCGGCCTTGTGAAAAAAACCGTTAAGGGCGCTGCGGTGCGCTCGGTGGAATCCGCCGAGGACCTGGCCGCCGCCCTTGCCTGGCTGAAAGGAGAAGCCTGATGGAAGTAAAACAGAGTGCACTGGTCACCGGCGGCAGCCGTGGCATCGGCCGGGCCGTCTGCCTGGCCCTGGCCGCACAGGGCGTGAACGTTGCGGTGAACTATGCGGGCAGCGCCGCTGCCGCCGAAGCCGTGGCCGAGGAATGCCGCGCCCTGGGCGTGGAAGCCTTTGCCATCCAGGGCAACGTGGCGGTGGAGGCCGATGCCCAAAAGCTGGTGGCCGAGACCGTCAGCCGCTTTGGCCGCATCGACGTGCTGGTGAACAACGCGGGCATCACCCGTGACAACCTGATGATGCGCATGAGCGAAGAGGACTTCGACGCCGTGCTGGACACCAACCTGAAAGGCGCCTTCTTCTGCATGAAGGCCGCCTGCCGCCCCATGATGAAGCAGCGGTCCGGCCGCATCGTGAACGTTTCCAGCATCGTGGGCGTGCGGGGCAACGCGGGCCAGGCCAACTACTCCGCCAGCAAGGCGGGCCTGATCGGCATGAGCAAGAGCCTTGCCAAAGAGCTGGCCGCCCGGGGCGTTACCGTGAACTGCGTGGCCCCCGGCTTTATCGAGACCGATATGACCGGCGTGCTGCCCCAGGCTGTAAAAGACAAGCTGCTGGCCGACATCCCCATGGGCCATCTGGGCCAGCCGGAAGACGTGGCCGCTGCCGTGGCGTTCCTTGCCGGGCAAAGCGCCGGTTACATCACCGGCCAGGTGCTCTGTGTGGACGGCGGCATGGCCGTATAAGCCAAAGGCGAAGGAGGATCTTACCAACATGGAAAAACGACGCGTTGTGATCACCGGCCTGGGCGCTGTGACGCCTTTGGGCCTGACCATGGACGAGAGCTGGGCCGCCGTAAAGGCCGACACCTGCGGCATCGGCCCCATCACCCAGTATGACACCGCCAACCAGAAGGTCACCCTGGCGGGCGAGGTAAAGGGCTTTGTGCCGGAAGAATACATCGACAAGCGGGAAGTGCGCAAGATGGACCGGTTCGTCCAGTTTGCCTTGGCCACCGCCTGCCAGGCGATGCAGCAAAGCGGCATCGACATGGAAAAGGAGGACGCTGCCCGCTGCGGCGTGGTGTTCGCCTCTGGCATCGGCGGTTTCTCCACCACCCAGAACGAGTGCTTGAAAGGCAGCCAGAAGGGCTATGACCGGGTGTCCCCCTACTTCATCCCCATGGCCATCTCCAACATGGCGGCGGGCAACATCGCCATCCGCTTTGGCTTCCACGGCATGTGCACCTGCCCGGTGACCGCCTGCGCCTCCGGTACCAACGCCGTGGGCGACGCCTTCCGCCAGATCCGGGACGGCTACGCCGACGTGGTGCTGGCCGGCGGCAGCGAAGCCACCATCACCTCGCTGGCCATGGGCGGCTTCACCTCGCTGCACGCTTTGCACACCGGCAGTGACCCCAAGCGGGCTTCCATCCCCTTTGACGCCGAGCGTTCCGGCTTTGTGATGGGCGAGGGTGCGGCGGCCCTGGTGCTGGAAGAGTACGAGCATGCCAAGGCCCGCGGCGCCAACATCATCGCCGAGGTGGTGGGCTACGGCTGCACCTGCGACGCCCACCACATCACCGCTCCCCTGCCCGACGGCTCCGGCGCTGCCGGCGCCATGACCCAGGCTCTGGCGGACGCGGGTGTGGAGGCGGGCTGCGTGGACTACATCAACGCCCACGGCACCTCCACCCCCATGAACGACGCCGGCGAGACCGCCGCCGTCAAGCTGGCCTTTGGTGAGCACGCCAAGCAGCTGGCCATCAGCTCCACCAAGTCCATGACCGGTCACCTGCTGGGCGCTTCCGGCGCTGTGGAGGCCGCCTTCACCGCCCTGGCCCTGCGGGACGGCTTCATCCCCGCCACCCTGGGCTACCAGGCGCCGGACGAGGCCTGCGACCTGGACATCGTGCCGAACCACGGCCGGGAAGCTGCGCTGCACTACGCCATGTCCAACTCGCTGGGCTTTGGCGGCCACAATGCCAGCATCCTTTTGAAGAAATGGGAGGAGTAATCAAATGACTTTGAATTCCAACGAGATCATGGAGATCCTGCCCCACCGCTTCCCCTTCCAGCTGGTGGACCGCATCACCGAGTGCACCCCCGGCCAGAGCGCCGTGGGCCGCAAATGCGTCACCGTGAACGAGCAGTTCTTCTGCGGCCACTTCCCCCAGAAGCATGTGATGCCCGGCGTGCTCATCATCGAGGCGCTGGCCCAGGTGGGCGCTGTGGCCATCCTCACCGAGGAGGAGAACAAGGGCAAGATCGTGCTGTTCGGCGGCATCAAGAACGCCCGCTTCAAGCGCCAGGTAGTGCCCGGCGACGTGCTGGAGCTGAAATGCGAGCTGACCGCCCGCCGGGGCCCTGTGGGCTTTGGCAAGGCCGTAGCCACCGTAGACGGCCAGATCGCCGCCACCGCCGAGCTCACCTTTGCCGTGAGTTGATTTCACCTTCCAGTCTTGGTATAATGGAATTGTCTTTCCGGGGCAAACGGCCCTGGGAGCCGGCCCGGGCCGCTGGCATTCGCCGCGGCCCGGCGCAAAC
The DNA here is from genome assembly GCA_949291395.1 of uncultured Oscillospiraceae bacterium. Lineage (GTDB taxonomy): Bacteria > Bacillota > Clostridia > Oscillospirales > Ruminococcaceae > Allofournierella. The sequence continues at coordinate 3,050 of CASEVW010000096.1, forward strand.
ACAGGGAGGATAAGACCCATGCTGGAACAGGCATTTGCAGACGTGTATTCAAAATTCAAATTGCATTTTTACCAAAAAGTCTTCAGCCGTTTTCAGGCGCGGGAGGCCAGCCTCACCACCGTGGAGACCTTTTGCATGGAGATCATCCAGGCACTGGGCAAGCCCACGGTGAACGAGTTTGCCAACTTTGTGCAGATCTCTCCCCCGAATGCAGCCTATAAGGTGAACAGCCTGATCAAAAAAGGCTACCTGAAAAAGGTACAGTCGGAAAACGACCGCCGGGAATATCATCTGGTGGTCACCAAAAAATACGAGGACTATTACAACATCAGCTACAGCTATCTGTCCACCGTGATGGGCCGCATCAAGGAGCGCTTTTCGCCGGAGGACGTGGCCAAGATCGAGGAGATGCTCACCGTTATCTCGGAAGAGCTGATGCCGGAGATCCCCTTAAAATCTCCCAATGCCGGCTATTTTGCAGCCGAGCATTGAGCCGTTTCGGCGCACAAAGCCTTTATTGCCCGGCCCTGCCGGGCGGTAAGGGCTTTTCGCCGTGTATCCCCCCTTTTTCCGCACTTCCCCTGATCCCCTTTGCCCGGCACGGCGCTGCCCCGCCGGTGACTCTATCGTTTTGGAGGCGATTTCCCCTATGAGCGTGACCTTAAAACAGGCCATGGTGCTGCCCAGCCTGCGCCAGGCTACCCTGCTGGCTGGTTTTTCCAACCTGGACCGGCCCGTTACCGCCGTGACCGTGCTGGAACATGCCAGCGCCGACCTGCTGCGCCAGCAATTGCAGGGCTCGCGCACCTTTGCGGGCGGCGAGCTGGTGCTCACCTGCTTTGCCACCATCCCCACCGACGTGCCGGCCCAGTGCGAGACGCTGCGGGCCTTATCCGAGATGGGCCAGGCGGGGCTTGTGCTGTATTACGCCGGGATCGTCATGCCCCAGGTGGACCCCGCCCTGGTCACCCTGGCCCAGCAGCTGGAATTCCCCCTGTTCGTGATGCCCAGCCAGCTGGAGCTGCGCTACAGCGAGGTCATCAGCGACGTGATGGAGGCCATCCTGCGGGATCAGTCGGACAACACCCATGTTCTGGGGGACATTCTGGAACACATGACCCTGCTGCCGGAACACCAGCGCACCGTGGACACGGTATTGCAGCTGCTCAGCGACCGGCTGCGGGCCACCGTGCTGCTGCTGGACGCTTCCGGCCAATTGCAGGGCGCGGCGGCCTGGCCCCGGGGCACGGCGGTGGACATGACCGACCTTCTGTTACAGGCCCGGCAGGGCAACGCGGACCAGTGCTGCCGCCTGCCCATCGCCCCGGCGGACAGCCCCGCCATGGAGCTTTGCCTGCTGAAAGCGGGCCAGCCCTTGAGCAGCGACGTGCAGCAGCAGGCCCAGGACGTGATGCTGCTGGCCGTGAACCTGTGGAGCTGCAAGCACGCCGAACTGGCCATTGAAGAGCTGGTGCGGGCCATCCTGCGGGATGAGCCCATCAAGATGCGCCGGCTGGCAGCGCTGTTCCGGCTGAACGTGGCTTCCATCCACTGCATGTGGATGCTGATGCCCATCGACTCCGCCTGCCGGGAGGATTTTCTGCGCCGGGTGCCTACCCTGGCCTCCCAGCTGCTGGAGCCCCACTGCCAGGCGGTCATTGCCGGCAGCTATCAGGATTTTGTGATCGTACTGGCGGACAACGGCATCTTCGGCCCCCAGGGCGAAGAGCTGGCCCTTCAGCTGGAAGAGCAGCTGAAAAAAGAGGGCCTGGCCGCAACCTTTGTGTGCTGCCAAGGTTTGGAGAACACCGCCCAGGTGCGGGACGCCTTTCTGCGGGCCAGCGAGGGTCTGCCCAGCGCCATGCAGATCTGGCCCGCCCGGTCGCTGCACTCGCTGGGTGAGATCGACTTTGCCCTGCACTGCAAAAACGACCTGGCCCAGGACGAAGCCAGCGTGACCCGCTGCCGGGCCGCCCTGGCCCCCCTGCAGGGCCTTGCGGACGAACTGCCCCTGGTGGACACCCTGGCCTCCTATCTGCTGGACGCGGACCAGAACATCGCCCGCTGTGCCCAGCTGCTGTTTTTGCACAAGAACACCGTAAAATACCGTTACCAGCAGATCGCCCACCGGCTGGGCCACGACCCGGATAAGCTGCCCGAACTGCACGCTTTGTACGAGGCCGTGGCGCTGCACCGGCTGCTGGAAAACTGACGGCTTTCTCTTGTCGCTGCCCGGCGTTTGCCGGGCAGTTTTGTTGTGCGCAAAAGCCGCCCGCTTTACCGGGGCCGCACGTCCACTTAGGTCCGAATTTGTACCATTTATGCAAAATCGCCCCGCATTTTGTGCTTTTGTGCTATAATGTAATACCGTAACACGGCATCCCTGCGGGGGTGCCGGTATCATTGTTTGTGAGGTATCTGTTTATGCGTTCCTTTCGTAGCTGGCTGCGCCAGAACCCGCATATCTGGCTGATGGCCTACTGGCTGTTCTATCTGGTCGGATTTTTCACGCTGGAGCAGCTTACGCCGGAGTATACCGTCATCCACTGCGCCCTGGACGATCTCATCCCCTTCAATGAACTGTTCATCATCCCCTACTGTTTGTGGTACCTGTGGATGCCCGGCACCCTGCTATACCTGTTTTTCAAGGACAAGCAGGACTATCTACGGCTGTGCTTTATCATGTTCGTGGGCATGACCCTGGCGCTGCTGTGCTATGTGATCTGGCCCACTGGCCTGGATCTGCGCCAGCCCCTTCCCCGGGACAATGTCCTCTGCCAGCTGGTGGCCCTGCTGCGCAGCATCGACACCCCCACCAACGTCTGCCCCTCCATCCACATTTCCAGCACCACGGCCATTGCCATTGTGGGGCTGCGCAGCCGGCTGTTCAAGAACGACCTGCCAGTGAAAGCGCTGATCTGGTGCATGACCATCCTCATCACCCTGTCCACCCTGTTCTTGCAGCAGCACTCGGTGATCGACGTGGCGGCCGGGGCCGTCCTCAGCGCCCTGCTGACCCCCATCGCCTACCGCATCCCCTGGCAGAAGGTCTTCCCCGACAAGGCCCCCGCCGAAGCGAAGGCATAAACTGGCACAATAACGCTGAAAGCGCCCCGGTTCGCAAACCAGGGCGCTTTTTCTGTCCGTTTTCAAAAAATTCATACATTTAGGGGTTGACAAAAGATTTCAAAAGAGTTACAATTTAGTTGCAAGAAAGTTACACCCCCTTTTTCATGTGTTGTGAGATGTCTCCGGTCTGTATTTTCCTCCTTCCGCTTCCCCTGCGGTTCCACAGCCGGTCGTGCTAGGCGTCTCGAAGATCCTGCAGCAGCCCCTGCCGCCCTCCCTTTGGCGGCCGGGGCTGCTTTTTTTGCTGCCCGCCAGCCTTGCCACCCGGCCCCGGCTTGGAGTATGATAAAGAAAACTGATTTTTTACAAAAAAGGAGCGCCCGCCGTGTCTCGCTATCTTTCCCGCATCTCTCCCCTGCGCCTTGCAAAGACCGCCTTTGGCGGCCTGCTGGCCTGCGCCATTGCCGTGGCACTGGGGCTTTCTTACAGCACCAGTGCCGGAGTCATCACCATTTTGAGCCTGCAAAACACCCGCCGGGAGACCCTGGCCCTGGTGGCCCGCCGCATCGGCGCGTTTTTCCTGGCGGTGCTTTTCGCCTTTGTCAGCTTTTCCCTGCTGGGCTACCAGCTGGCGGGCATGGGGCTGTTTTTGCTGCTGTTCGCGGCGGCCTGCCAGCTGCTGGGGCTGGGGGAAGCCCTGGTGATGAACACGGTGCTGGTGTTCCATTTTTACGCCGAGCAGTCCATGAGCCTTTTCTGGCTGCGCAACGAGATCCTGCTGCTGTTGGTGGGCGCCGGCGTGGGCATCCTGCTGAACCTGTACATGCCCGGCAACGCCGGGGCCATCCGCCAAAACCAGGCCCGGTTGGAGGACGCCTTCCGCACCATTTTGCAGCGCATGGCCGACCAGCTGCTCACCCGGGACAAGACCGATTACCGGGACGGCTGCTTTGCCCCCCTTTCCGCCCTTTTGGACCAGATGGCCAGCCAGGCCTACGAAAACCGCAACAACACCCTGCTCACCGACACCCGGTATTTCATCCGCTATGTGGAGATGCGCCGCCGCCAGCAAAAGGTGCTGCGCCGTTTGTATGACAACATCCACCGGATGGACCAGGTGCCGGAGCAGGCCTGCGCTATCGCCGCTTTTTTGGAGCAGATCAGCCGCTCCTTCCATGAGCACAACAACGCCGAGGGCCTTCTGCGGGAGCTGCACCGCCTGATGGAGCAGATGCGCCAGCAGCCCCTGCCCCAGACCCGGGCGGAATTTGAGAACCGGGCCTTTTTGTACCGCACCCTGTACGATCTGGAAGATTTTTTGCAGCTGAAAGCGGATTTCGCCGCCGCCCTCACCCCCGAGGAGAAGGCCCGCTTCTGGCAAGACGGCGAGACCCGCTGACGGCTCACAGGCTGCCTTTTTCTGCCAAATGTCACGAAAAACCGGCTCTAAAAGTCATACTAAGCTGTTCTTTTTGACGAATTGACGGTTTTGCCTTGCCAACCGTTTGAAAAGTTTGTCACCGCCGCATTTTGTATTTTTTGCGGGAATGTGGTACACTTTTAAAAACCTTATCCCCCTGCCGCCGGGATGCCGCATTTTGCCCCCGGGCAGGGCCTGTGCTTCTTGTTATTCGCAGCCTTCTGCCGTATAATAGTAAGTAAGCAAAAAACTCATGGAACGTAAAGGAGACACGGAATATGGCTTATTATTTTGAGGAACCCTCCCGCACTTTTGGCGAGTACCTGCTGGTACCCGGCTATTCTTCTTCCGCCTGCGTGCCGGACGCGGTCAGCCTGAAGACCCCGCTGGTCAAATACCGCAAGGGCGAGGAAGAGTGCCCCCTGACCATGAACATCCCCATGGTCAGCGCCATCATGCAGTCGGTTTCCGGTGATCGGCTGGCCATCGCCCTGGCCAAGCAGGGCGGCGTATCCTTTATCTATGGCTCCCAGTCCGTGGAGGACGAGGCTGCCATGGTAGCCCGGGTAAAGAGCTACAAGAAAGGATTCGTCACCAGCGATTCCAACCTGAAACCCACCGCTACCCTGGCGGACGTGCTGGCTTTGAAGGAAAAGACCGGCCACTCCACCGTGGCCATCACCGAGGACGGCACCCCCAACGGCAAGCTGCTGGGCATCGTGGCCAGCCGTGACTACCGGGTGAGCCGCATGGAGCTGACCGAGACCGTTGCCAGCTTTATGACCCCGCTGGAAAAGCTGGTATACGCACCGGCCACCACCACCCTGAAGGAAGCCAACGACATCATCTGGGACAACAAGATCAACTCGCTGCCTCTGGTGGACGAGGAAGGCCATCTGAAATACATGGTGTTCCGCAAGGACTACGACAGCCATAAGGAAAACGTGAACGAGCTGCTGGACGCCAACAAGAGCTATGTGGTGGGCGCCGGCATCAACACCCGTGACTATGCCGAGCGTGTGCCTGCCCTGATCGACGCCGGCGTGGACGTGCTGTGCATCGACTCCTCCGAGGGCTTCTCCGAGTGGCAGAGCCGCACCATCGCCTGGATCCGCGAGCGCTACGGCGACAAGGTGAAGGTGGGCGCTGGCAACGTGGTGGACCGGGACGGCTTCCGCTTCCTGGCCGAAGCTGGCGCGGACTTCATCAAGGTGGGCATCGGCGGCGGTTCCATCTGCATCACCCGTGAGACCAAGGGCATCGGCCGCGGCCAGGCCACCGCTGTGATCGAGGTGGCTGCCGCCCGTGACGAGTACTACAAGGAGACCGGCATCTACATTCCCATCTGCTCCGACGGCGGCATCGTGCACGACTACCACATGACCCTGGCCCTGGCCATGGGCGCTGACTTCGTGATGCTGGGCCGTTACTTCGCCCGCTTCGACGAGAGCCCCACCAACAAGCTGCGCATCAACGGCAGCTACGTGAAAGAGTACTGGGGCGAGGGTTCCAACCGTGCCCGCAACTGGCAGCGCTACGACCTGGGCGGCGCCACCAAGCTGAGCTTTGAGGAAGGCGTGGACAGCTATGTTCCCTACGCTGGCAGCCTGGCCGACGGCGTGAACACCACCCTGTACAAAGTGCGCAGCACTATGTGCAACTGCGGCGCTCTGTCCATCCCCGAGCTGCAGGAGAAGGCCCGCCTGACCGTGGTCTCCTCCACCAGCATCGTGGAGGGCGGCAGCCACGACGTTATCCTGAAAAACAACTCCAACAACTGATCCTGTTTTGCAAAGCCCCGGCATCGGAAAAAACGATGCCGGGGCTTTTTTGCTCTAGTTCCGGGCCGCGGACCGGCGGCACCGTTTCCAGAAACGAGACAAAGGGGCCTGCGCTCTGCTTTTGGCACAGCACAGGCCCCTTTTGGGCATTTGATGCAATTTTTACGGCCGGCTTCCTCGGCATTATGCAAGCGTTGCCTTTGCTTCAAAAAAGGTCTTGCCCTCTTTGCTGCCAGTGACGTACCAGCTGCCATCCTCCAGCTGAACACGCTCCACCTGGAAGCTCTCCCCCGCCGGCACCTCGTTGTGGAAGCTGATGACCAGATCGGTCACCGGCTTTTCCCGCACCAGCTCCAGCGGCAGGGCGTCGCAGATGATGTCGGCATACTTGGTGTTGTTCAAGTGGCCGTTGGTGTCGCAATAGGTGTACCAGGCGGCCGCCTGGCCCGCCGGTTCCAGCTGCTGGACTTTGGGCAGCGTCATGTCCAGGCTGTAGGGCACTTCCTCGTTGAAGGGCAGCGCCGCAATGGCCTCGGGCGGGCGGCGGATGATCCGGTGGGTCTGGATGTCCACCAGCACCCAGCGGGTATCCACCAGGCCGATCTGCTGGCCCTGCTCGTCGAGGACCAGGGTCAGGCGCTTGTAAATGGCCCGCTTGGCGTTTTCCGGCATGGTGTTGAAGGTCAGAGTCTCGCCGCAGCAGGGCACCCGGTCCCAGTGCATGGCCAGGCGGCCCATCAAAAACACCACCTTGTTTTCCAGATAAAACGCCTGGTCCATGCCCAGGGTCTCGCACTGGTCGGTGGAGATCTGCTGGGCCTTGCGCAGCAGCGCCCCGGGGAACATTTTGCCATTCATGTCGCAATCGGTATCCACGACCCGGAAGGTCTCGGAATAAGAGCTTTTCATCTGCATTACGATCTATCCCTCTTTTTCTGGCATTTTCTTCTATTATAGCACATTTAAAGCAGGTTATCGCATAAAAAAGAAGGCCCTTTCAAGATGGTTTGCCAACGGTCATGGCTCCCTTGCACTTTTGGCACGCCCGTTGTATACTGTTTTTATCGTTCCGCTGTTTGCATCCTTAACTGCTATCCAGAGGCCGTAAGAAACAGCCCGGATCAAAGCGATCTTTGCGCAGTTATGGCAGAATGAAACAAGTTGGACTGAAATCAGGAGCAGGAGTGAAGAAGAATGAACAGCGAACTGGGTCTCACCCCTTATGAAACCAGAGAGATCCTCTTTTACAAAACCGATAATGGCGAAGTACGGGTCGAGATCCTGCTGTTTCAGGAAAATCTCTGGCTGACACAGGCCAAAATGGCTGACTTGTTTGAGGTGCAAAAAGCAGCTATTTCAAAACATCTGAAAAATATTTTTGAATCCGGTGAGCTAAACGAAGATGCAGTTGTTTCCAAAATGGAAACAACTGCGGCAGATGGCAAGCGATACAAGATCAATTATTATAATTTGGATGCTATCATTGCCGTAGGTTACCGTGTAAACTCTAAAAAAGCGACTATGTTCCGAATTTGGGCCAACAGGGTGTTGAAAGAGTTCATCATCAAGGGCTATGTGATGGATGATGCTCGTCTGCGGGAACCGGAGAACTTTTTCGGCAAGGACTATTTTGAGGAGCAGCTGGAGCGCATCCGAGACATCCGGGCCAGCGAGCGAAGATTCTATCAAAAAATCACGGACATCTATTCCCAGTGCAGCGCCGACTATGATGTAGAGAGCCCCATCACAAAGGAGTTTTTTGCTACGGTTCAGAATAAGCTGCACTACGCTGTTACCCATCATACTGCTGCCGAGATCGTATATGAACGCGCCGATAGCACCAAGCCAAACATGGGGCTTACCACATGGAAAAACGCTCCAAACGGGCGCATCCGCAAATCGGACGTTACCGTTGCGAAAAACTATCTGAAAGAAGAAGAAATGCGCGATCTGAATGAGATCGTTACCATGTACCTGGACTATGCCGAACGGCAGGCCCGCCGTGGAAATGTTATGTATATGGCTGATTGGGCCAAACGGCTCGACGCATTTTTGCAATTCAATGATGAAGATATTCTGCAAGATAAGGGCAAGGTGACCGCTGCAATTGCAAAAGCCTTTGCTGAGAAAGAATTTGAAAAATTCCGTGTTTTGCGGGACAGGACCTATCAAAGTGACTTTGACAAGCTGGTCGCAGAAATCTCGGATGATCCGGCAGAATGATTCTATATAAAAAGCCCACGCTTCTGGTCTTTTCCAGCAACGTGGGCTTTTTATGGTTTGATTTTAATACATCTCCCGGCGCTTTTTGCGGGCACGGCGGCGCCAGACGTTGAAGATGGTCAGCGCGATGGCCAGCACCAGGAAGGTGGGTACAAGCCATACGTTGCCGCTGTCGTCAAAGCTCTTCATCTCGCTCCAGGCCATGTCCATGGCGCTGTTCAGCTCGTCGCCCAGAACGGTCATATACTCGCTGCGGGCAACGATCTCCGGGTCCGGGTACATCAGCTCGCTGTCCCGCAGTTCCTCAGGCAGCAGCTCCCGCACGGCGGTCACCGGCGAAGTGTACTGGATGAACAGGGCGTTGTGCAGCGCCACGTCCACCTCGCACAGGTAGTTGATGAACATCTCGGCGGCTTCCTGGTTCTGGCTGGAAGCCGGGATGCACATGGCGTCCACATACTGGATGGTGCCCTCTTCCGGGATGAACATGCCCAGCCGATCGTTCTCGGCGATCATGGTCAGGCCGTCGCCGGCGTAGTAGGGGGCCAGGGCAGCCTCACCGCCCTCCATCTTGTCGAACACTTCGTCCATCACGTAGGCCTGCACCAGGGGCTTTTGCTCCTGCAGCTTCACCAGCGCGTCGTCGATGTCCTCCTGGGAATCGGGGTTCATGCTGCGGCCCAGCACCTTCAGGGCCATGGCAAAGCAGTCACGGCTGTTGTTGAACTGCAGGATCTGGCCGGTATAGCGGGGGTCCCACAGGATGTTCCAGCCCTGCTCCAGGTCGGCCTCGTCCACCATGTCCTTGTTGTAGGTGATGCCCACAACGCCCCAGGTGTAGGGTACGCTGTAAACGTTGCCCGGGTCGTAGGCCTGGTCCATATACTCCGGACCGATCTTGGCCAGATTGGGGATGTTCTCCTTGTTCAGGGGCAGCAGCATCCCTTCGTTGGCCATCTTGCCCAGCATGTAGTCGCTGGGGAAGATCACGTCGTAGCTTGCGCCGCCGCTTTTCAGCTTGGCGTACATGCTCTCGTTGGTGTCGAAGGTGGTGTAGTTGATCTGGATGCCGGTCAGCTCTTCAAAGGCGGACAGCACATCCACGCTGCCGTCCGAGCCGTCGGAGATATACAGGCCCCAGTTGTAAATGTTCAGCGACACGTTCTGGCCTTTGAAGCGGGTCCAGTCATAATCGGCGCTCACCGCGATATCTTCGGTGACCTGGATCATGTCGTCCCCGGCGGCAAAGGCGGGCATGGTCATCATTCCGGCTGCCAGCACCAGGCTCAGCAGCAGGCTGATCGCTTTTTTCATCCTTGCTTGTCCTCCCCTCTCTTAGTCCTTCACCCGCTTTTTGCGGTAGCTGCGGCTCTCCAGCGCGTTGCTGATGAGGATGATGCACAGGATCACCACAAACATGATGGTGGACAGGGCGTTGATCTCCGGGCTGACCCGTTTGCGGGTCATGCTGTAGATGGCGATGGGCAGGGTCTGCAGTGTGCCGCAGGAGAAGTAGGAGATGATAAAGTCATCAATGGAGTAGGTCAGGCTGATGAGGAAAGCGGACAGGATGGCGGGCATCAGCTCCGGCAGGACCACCTTGAAGAAGGCCTGCTTGGGGTTGCAGCCCAGGTCCAGCGCCGCCTCGTACATGCGCACATCCATCTGGCGCAGCTTGGGGGTGACGTTGAAGATCACGTAAGGCACGCAGAAGGTGATGTGGGCGATGAGCAGGGTGCCAAAGCCGAACACGTTTTCTGGCAGGAACTTCAAAAAGTCCGGCACGGCAGGGTTGGTGTTCAGCCAGTGGGCGAAGTTCACATACACCACGAACAGCATCATCAGCGAAACGCCGGTGATGATCTCCGGGTTGACCACCGGCAGATAGCTGATGGTGTTCACCGCGCTCTGGGTGCGCTTTTTCATGCCGCTGATGCCAATGGCGGCCAACACGCCCAGCACGGTGGCGATGCTGGCGGAGGCAAAGGCCACCACCAGGCTGAGGCCCAGCGCCTCCAGGATCATCTCGTTGTGGAACAGGCTCTCGTACCACCGGAAGGTGAACCCGGTGAAGATGGTGCGGCTTTTGCTGTCGTTAAAGCTGAACACCATCATCACGGCGATGGGAACGTACAAAAAAGAAAAGATAAGGCACAGATACACCTTTTGCAGGGCGGCCCAATGCTGTTTTTTCATCATACCACGCCCTCCATATCTTCATCGTCAAAACCGTTGGTGAAGCTCATGCACAGCAGCACGATGACCATGAGCACCAGGCTGAGGGCGCTGCCCAGGTTGTAGTTGTAGCTGTTGCCCAGGAACTGCAGCTCGATCAGATCGCCGATGAGCATGTTGGAACCGCCGCCCAGCATGCGGCTGATGATAAAAGTGGACACGCTGGGCACGAACACCATGGTGATGCCGGTGGCGATGCCAGGGGCGGACAGCGGGATCAGCACCCGGGTGAGGGTCTTGCCCATGCCGGCGCCCAGGTCCTGGGCCGCCTCGATGACGCTGTCGTCGATCTTGGTCATGGCGGTGTACAGCGGCAGGATCATATAGGGCAAAAAGTTATACACCATGCCCAGCACCACCGCGCCGCTGGTGTAGATCATCTGGAAGGGTCCCAGGCCGAAAAAGCCCAGGATGCGGTTGATGATGCCGTTGTTTTCCAAAAGGCTCATCCAGGCGTAGGTGCGCAGAAGGAAGTTCATCCACATGGGCAGCATCACCAGCATCAGAAAGATCTTCTGCTTGGATGCCCGCAGCCGGGACAGAAAGTAGCCCACCGGGAAGCTGAGCACCAGGCAGATGACCGTGGCCACCGCTGCCAAAATCAGGCTGCGCACGAACACGGTGCTGTACTGCCCAATGAGCATCAGGTTTTCCAGCGTAAAGTTGCCCGCCTTGTCGGTAAAGGCGTAATACACAATAATGGCCAGCGGTACCAGGATGAATACCACCATCCAAACGATGTACGGAGCGGCCAGCTTTCTATTTTTGATCATGGCCTTATTCCTCCGCGCGAGACATGATGTGGATCTCATCCGGCCCGATGCACATGCCGATCAGCTCGCCGGGGGTGCTGGCCTGGGTGGAGTGGATGATCCACTCGTAGCCGGCCTGCTCCACCCGCATCTCGTAGTGCACGCCCTTGAAGATGACCTCCTTGACCACGCCGGTCAGCTGGCCCTGGATGGCGGGCACCACCTTGATGTCCTCGGGGCGGATGACCACCTGCACCAGCTCGTTGTGGCCAAAGCCCTTGTCCACGCAGGTGAACTCGTTGCCGGCGAACTCCACCAAAAAGTCCCGCAGCATGATGCCGTCGATGATGTTGCTCTCGCCGATGAAGGACGCCACGAAGGCGTTTTCCGGCTCGTTGTAGATGTCGATCGGGCTGCCGATCTGCTGGATGTTGCCATCCTTCATGACCACCACGGTGTCAGACATGGTAAGGGCTTCTTCCTGGTCGTGGGTCACGTAGATAAAGGTGATGTTCATTGCCTGCTGCAGGCGCTTCAGCTCCAGCTGCATCTCTTTGCGCAGCTTTAAATCCAGCGCGCCCAGAGGCTCGTCCAGCAAGAGGACCTTGGGATGGTTCACCAGGCCCCGGGCAATGGCAACGCGCTGCTGCTGGCCACCGGAAAGGTTGGTGGTGTCACGGCGTTCAAAGCCTTTCAGGCCAACGACCTCCAGCATTTCCGAAACACGGCTGCGGATCTCTTTGTCGTCCATCTTTTTCAGCCGCAGGCCGAAGGCCACGTTTTCGTAAACATTCAGGTGCGGGAACAGGGCATACTTCTGGAACACGGTGTTCACTTCACGCTTGTAGGGCGGGAAGTTGGTGATGTCCTGGCCATTAAAAAAAACATTGCCCGATTTTGGCTGGACAAAACCACCAATGACTCGGAGCGTCGTCGTTTTGCCGCAGCCGGAAGGGCCAAGGAAGGTGACGAACTCCTTGTCGTGGATGTCCAGTGACAAGCCGTTCAACACCGGCTCACCGTCAAAACCAACAACAATGTTTTTCAGCGATACGATCTCATTCATTTTTACATGCATCCCCCTTTGCGGAATTCTCTGCATTCTTCGTGCAGTCAGCGCCAATTATACCACCCCGCAAAAGGTTTGTTACACTGCGATGGGGCCCTTTCCTTACCCGGCAGCTACAGCGGTACATACAACGCCAAAAATGTGTCAGGCGGGGCACTTCCCCGCTTTCAGATGCAACACACAACTGCTAATATACAGTCTAGTATAGGCAATGTCAAGCATTTTTTTCGAAAAAGCAAGAAAAAAGCGGAATTTCCCGCCGAGAACCGTGAAATTCCGCTTTTTTCTGCTGATTTTTTTGGAAATGCTCTTATATCCTTGCGTTTTCTTTGATTGTCTCGGTCTGGCTTCGGCCATTTTAGACCCGAAGCGTTACCGTTTTTTCAGCGCCTTGCAGGCCGCCCGCTGCACCTTGCAAAGGGGCACCCCCGCTTTTTTTGCCGCCTGAGCCGCGTCGGCATATTCCGCCTTGCACTTTTCCACGCCGAAGCCCCGGCCCTGTTTTACCCGGATCTTGCCGTATTTGGTCTTCACCGGCAGGATGCGGGTGGCCAGGGTGCAGCGCTGCATCCGGTGGCTGCGCACGCCCCAGCTGGTGGTGTGCTCCAGCATAATGCGGGTCAGCTGGGGCTGACGGTCCGGGCGGCACAAGCAGCAGAGCATCACCGCCGGGCGGCCCTTTTTCATCTGGATGGGCACGGTGTACACGTCCAGCGCGCCGGCCTCCAGCAGCAGCTCGCTCACATAGGCCACCGCCTCGCCGGTCATGTCGTCCAGGTTGCAGCACAGCTCGGCCACCTCGCCGTTCACGCTGGCCTGCCCGGCCCCCTGCGCTTCCCCGCTCTCGCCCAAAAAGACCCGCAGGATGTTGGCGGCCTCAAAATCCTTTTTGCCCACGCCGATGCCCACCGCCTGGGTGGTCATCACCGGCATGGGGGCGAACCGGTCTGCAAAGGTCTTGAGCAGCGCCGCCCCGGTGGGGGTGCACAGCTCGCCCCGGATGGATCCGGTGTAGCATGGCAGGCCCCGCATCAGGTAGGCGGTGGCGGGCGCCGGCACCGGCAGCACCCCGTGGGCGCACCGCACCTGGCCGCTGCCCAGATGCACCGGGCTGACCACCACCTGTTCCGGCGCCAGCAGGTGCATCAGCAGGCAGACCGCCGTCACGTCGGCCACCGCGTCCAGCGCGCCCACCTCGTGGAAGTGGATCTGGCTCACCGGGCAGCCGTGGGCGGCGCTTTCCGCCTGGGCGATGCTCTCGTAGACCATCAGGGCCTTGCGCTTGACCTCCACCGGCAGCTCCAGGCCGTTGATGGTGTCCTCCACCCACGCCATGGTAGCATGGTGGTGATGGTGGCCGTGTTCATGGTCGTGATGATGCTCGTGCTCATGCCCATGGTCATGCCCGTGCGGGTAGTCGTGATCGTGATGATGGTGTTCATGGCCATGTTCGTGATCGTGGCTGTGGACGTGTGCCGTCTGCTGATCCTCGCCGGGGTGCACGTCCCGGCTTTCTTCTTCCTGGCCCTTCACTGTTACCTGCATCTGCAAGCCGTGGATGCCGCACTTTTCCGCCGGATGGGCCGTCATGGCCACGCCGGGGATCAGGTGCTCCATGGTGTGCAGAAATTCCGCCCGCTGCTCTTCGCTCAGCAGGTCCAGCAGGGCGGCGGTGAGCATATCCCCCGCCGCGCCCATGGTGCATTCGATGTATAGCGTTTTCATTCGTTGCCGCCTCCCATATGATTGATGATGCTGGCCAGATACCCGGCCCCAAATCCGTTGTCGATGTTCACCACGCTGACCCCGCTGGCACAGGAGTTGAGCATGGACAGCAGTGCCGACAGGCCGCCGAAATTGGCCCCGTAGCCTACGCTGGTGGGCACCGCGATCACCGGGCAGTCCACAAGGCCGCCCACCACGCTGGCCAGTGCCCCTTCCATGCCCGCCACGGCGATGACCACCCGGGCCTGCATCAGCACGTCCAGCTTTGCCAGCAGCCGGTGCAGCCCGGCCACCCCCACGTCATACACCCGCTCCACCCGGTTGCCCATGGCGGCGGCGGTGCGGGCAGCCTCTTCGCACACCGCCATATCGCTGGTGCCGCCGGAGACCACCGCAATGTAACCCGGTGCGGTGATGCGCCCGGTGGGCTTCACGATGCCCAGACGGGACAGGGGCTCAAAGTCCATGGTGTGGCGCTGGGCAATGTATTCCGCCGCCTCGTCGCTCATGCGGGTGACGATGATGTCCGTTGCGTCCCGGCTTTCCATGGCGGTGAGGATGCCGTCGATCTGCTGGGGGGTCTTGCCCGCCCCGTAGATCACCTCCTGGGCGCCCTGGCGCAGTCTCCGGTGGTGGTCCACCATGGCATAGCCCAGGTCCTGAAAGGGCTGTATCTTCATCTGCAAGACGGCCTCTTCCGGGGTGAGCGCGCCGTCCCGCACCTGCTGCAAAAGTTCCAGTATCTGTTGTTTTTCCATTCGTTCAGCTCTCCTCTCTGGGCACAAGATCCAGCACCACGCCCTCAAACCAGGGGCTCAGGGCCGTTACGATCTCGCCGTGCCGTTTTGCCGCCTGTTCCAGCTGGCTTTCGGGCAGCTGCAGCCGTGCCGTTTGGCCCCACAGCCGTACCCGGAAATCAGTAAAGCCCAGCCGGAACATCTCGTTTTCCGCCTGCTCCACCCGCTGCAGCGCCTCTTCGGTGATGGCCGTGCCGGTGGGGATGCGTGTGGCAAGGCAGGCGTAGGCGGGTTTGTTCCAGGTGAACACCCCCAGCTCTTTGGAACGCTGGCGCACCTGGGCTTTTGTGATGCCGCACAGCCGCAGCGGGCTGTAGACCTGCATCTCCGCCAGGGCCCTCATGCCGGGCCGGTCGCTCGCATCGTCCGAGGCGTTGGTGCCGTCGATGATTACGGTGTAACCGTCTGCCTTGGCGGCGGCCAGGATGGCCCCGAACACCTGCTTTTTGCAGTAGTAGCAGCGCTGGCTGTCGTTGCGGGCCACCTGGGGGTCTGCCAGCGGCTGGGCGGGCAGCACCTTCAGGGTCACGCCCTGCTCGGCGCAAAGCCGCTGGGCATGTTCCAGCTCAAAGCGGGGCTGGAAAGGGCTGTCCACAAAATAGGGCTGGATCTGGCAGCCGCAGCGCACCGCCTCGGCTAAGAGATACGCCGAGTCCACCCCGCCGGAAAGGCCCAGGGCCAGGCGGGGATGCTGGGCAAAAAATTCCTGTAATGTCATGGGACGTGTGTTTCTCCTTACATTATAATATCTATTGTATCACAAAGCCACCTGCCGGGTACATACCCGGTCTAAAAGCGGCTGGGAATGGCTCACCGCCACCAGGCCGATGCCCCGGCGGGCACATTCTTCCATCAAAAAGGTCCACAGCTGGGCCTGGGTGACCAGATCCAGCATGGCGCTCATCTCGTCCGCCAGCACAAAGCGGGTGGCCGGCCCTAAGGCACGGGCGATGCAAAAGCGCTGCAATTCCCCGCCGGAAAGCTCCGCCGGGTATCGGTCCAGCCAGTCCGGCTGGATGCCCAGGGCTTCCACCAGCCGGGCGTCCGCCGGGCCGCCCTCGTTTAAGGTATGTTTCAGCGGCAGGCGGGGGTCCACCACCTGTTCCGGGTGCTGCCAGATCAGCTGAACTGGGCAATAGCCTTTGTATTGGTGTAAGGGGCGGCCGTCCAGCAGGACCCGGCCCGTTTGGGGCGTCTCGTAGCCCGCCAGCAGCTTGCAGAGGGTGGTCTTTCCCCTGCCGCTGGGGGCGAACACGCCCACCCGCTCGCCGCTTTCCACCTGAAAGGAAAATTCTTTCAGCACCTGCCTGCCGCAGGGGTAGGCAAAGCTCAGGTCTTCCGCTTGTAAGATCATTCCGTGCCTCCTTTTGCCACAAGGCAGCGCACCGCTCCCGGGCCGCTTTTTCGATAGGGGATGGTCCCCTTGCCGCACTCCGGCCGGGCGTTCGGGCAGCGGGGCGCAAAGGCGCAACCCTCCCCCACCTGCCCCACCGGCTGGGTGCCGGGCAGGGGCGCAAAACCGTGGCTGGGGCTGGCCCGCCAGAGGGCTTTGGTGTAGGGGTGCTGCAATAGCTCCTGGGCCGCAAAGCTGGCGGCGGGGGCTTCTTCCACCGCAGCGCCCGCATAAAGCACGATCACCCGGTCCGCCACTTCCAGGGCGGCCTCCAGGTCGTGGGTGATGA
>CASEVW010000097.1 GCA_949291395.1 uncultured Oscillospiraceae bacterium
AAAATGGCGGTCTTGTCCTCCTGCAGGGCCAGCTGGTAGTTGATGTCCTGGAACTGGATGGTACGGGTGTAGGAACCGTCCCGCACCCGGCAGGTGCCGTCGGCAAACATCCGCTCAAAAGGGATGGTCTGCTGGGCGGTGCGAGGGATGCCGTCATCGCGGCGGGCCGTTTTCACGATGCGGTCGATCTTCTTGCGCTCGGATTTTGTGAGCAGGAACTTATCCACGGGCTTTTCGCTGTTCCGTTTTTTGAACAATGCGCATCACCTCCTCCTGGGCGTCTGCCTGCCGCATGAGAGCGGCATAGTAGTTGTTGATGCGGTAAGGCCGGACTTTCGGCCGGACAAACCGGGCCTGGTAAAACTGCCGGGCCACCACCTCGGGGGGCTGGCCGTTGCGCTCGTACATCCCGAAAAAGAAGAAGGGGAGCATGACCGCGATCATGGTGAGCGCCGCAAGGCTCAGGTTGCCGCTGCCCCGGACAAAAAAGTAGACCGGCACACCGATCAGTGCGCCGGTCCCGAAGCAGACGATCTGCCGTTTGGTCAGGCCGAACAAAATCTTGGATTTGACCCGCGTCAGGTCCCGCGGGACGGAAATATAGGCTGCCATGTTACCTCCTTAATGTGCGTTGAGAATGCTGCGGGCGAGAGTGCCGGTCTTGAGCAGGGTGAAACAGAGCAGGACAGTGTAACCAATGACGCCCCAAATGGATGCGATAGGGTCGGATGCAAAGGAGACGCCCTGAATCAAAACAGCGTAGATACCCACACAGATCATGATGAGGAAGCCCTGCAAACCCAGAGCCAGCAGGCTGCGCAGGTAGTTCTGGCCGATCTGGCTCTGCTCCTTGCTGCCGAAGGTCGAAAACGGGATAGGGGCCAAACTCACGGCTAAATAAATTTCTACCATCCGGCCATACACAATGACGAAAATCGCTATACCGAGAATCTTCATGGTAAAACCGATGAGGAAGGATTGCAGGTAGAGGGCCAGTAACTCGCCCAGTTCCAGAGTCATGAGGGAGGTTTGCAGGGTGAGCAGGGTAGTATCATCCACCGCGGTGCTTCCCGCAATGATGCCGCTGGACTCGGCCACCACCGTCTGCGCGAGGTCAAACACCGCCATGGTGATGTCGAAGGTATTGGAGATGAGGGTGACGGCCACGAAGGTCTTGAACACCCAGCGAAAGAAGGTCCAGGTCTCGAAGTTGGCCAGATTGTTGTGGTCGATCACCATCTGGATCAGCTCATAGCAGGCCACGATGGTCAGGAAGATGCCCGCGATCGGCAGGATCGCCGACTCGGACACCCCCTGGACCATCTCAAAGACCCGGGGCGAAAACTCGGCCGGCGTCAGGCTGACCTGCTCGCCGATCTCGCCCACCTGCTCGTTGACCGAATCAAACATCCCGGACAAGTTGCCCATGACCCCGCCGACCAGTATCTCCTTGAGCCACTCGGTGATTTTCTGGAGTACCTTGTCCACGGGCCGCCCTCCTTAGCCCATCAGCGGGAACCGGGACAGCAGGCTCATGAGGGACGCGAGAAACTGAAAGAGCGCGGTTGCAACAGAAAAGATTTCCATATTTGTTTTCCTCCTGTGAATGAAAAGTCAAGTTGTGAAGCGGTTTTGCCCATCTGTCAGCGCGCCGCGGGCGAAATTTTGAAGCCCTATTCTGTGGACGGCAGTTCCCGCTTGGGGCGCTGGGTTGGCAGATCAAAGGGTTACGCTATCCGACTATCTTTAGCCAAACAGGCCGCTCAGCAGGGGCACAAGGGTGGTGCCGATGAGGGCGACACCGCCGCCGGCCATGAGCTGCTTCATGCCCTGGCTTTTCGAGCCGGGGTTGTCCGAGCCATACCCTTCCAGCAGGTTGACGCCGCCCCACACGCCGAGGCCGGCGCCCAGGGCAACCACGAGGGTCTGCAGGACTTCGATTGCGGAGTTAAAAAATTCCATGGTAGTTTCCTCCTGTATAAAAAGAGCTTGCGGCC
>CASEVW010000098.1 GCA_949291395.1 uncultured Oscillospiraceae bacterium
CCACGGCGGGGGCCTACGCCATCTGGAACGGCCGGGCGTATCTGTCCGGCGTGGAGACCGAGAAAGCCCTGCGGGGCCGGGGCATCGGCGGCTGGCTGGTGAGCCAGCTGGCGGGCTGCCTGGCCCGGGAGGGCCTTGCGGTGGAGCTTGTCTGCCGGCCGGAGCGGGAAGGCTTTTACCGGCGGCTGGGCTTTGCGCCCGCCGGGGCAGTGTACCGCTGCCCGGTTTGAGTGGTTTATTATTATTGTATTTTAAAAAGGAAGTCAGTATCCATGATCGAACAGTTTTTTCACATCACCCCTCGTTTTCAGGAGCTGGATGCCAAAGCCATGGAGCTTTGCCAGCCGGAATTTGCAAAGATCGACCAGATCCGGGATTATAATCAGGTAAAGATGCTCAAAGCATTTACCGACAACCGGGTCGCCGCCACCCACATGATGGGCAGCACCGGTTACGGCTACGACGATGCAGGCCGTGACCGGCTGGACCAGGTGTTCGCCCAGGTGGTGGGGGCGGAGGACGCCCTCTGCCGCAGCCATTTCCTTTCCGGCACCCACGCCCTCACTGTGGCCCTGTTCGGCCTGCTGCGGGCGGGCGACACCCTGCTGGCTGCCACCGGCCGCCCCTATGACACGCTGGAAGGCGTGATCGGCATTGGCGACGCGGGCAAGGGCTGCGGCACCCTGGCGGAGTACGGCGTGCATTACGACGAGGCTCCCCTGCAGGACGGCCAGCCGGACTATGAGCTGATCGCCCAGAAGGCCAAAAACGCCACGGTCTGCCACATCCAGCGCAGCCGGGGCTATTCCAGCCGGGCCGCCTTTGACCTGGAGACCATCGGCAAGGTGATCCGCACCGCAAAAGAAGCCAATCCGGAGATCGTGGTCATGGTGGACAACTGCTACGGCGAGTTCACCCAGACCGCCGAGCCCACCAGCGTGGGGGCGGACCTGATCGTGGGCAGCCTGATCAAGAACGCTGGCGGCGGCATCGCCCCCACCGGCGGCTATGTGGCGGGCCGGGCCGACCTGGTGGAAAAATGCGCCCACCGGCTCACTGCCCCCGGTACCGGCCGGGAGCTGGGCTGCACCCTGGACACCCTGCGCCAGCTGTATCTGGGCCTGTACTATGCCCCCGGCGTGACCGCCGAGGCCATCAAGACCAGCATCTACGCCAGCTGCCTGCTGGAACTGCTGGGCAAAAACCCGCTGCCCCGGTACACCGATCCCCGCAACGACATCATCACCAGCTTCGAGACCGGCGACCCGGACGCCATGGTGGCTTTCTGCCAGGGCATCCAGGCGGGCAGCCCGGTGGACAGCTACGTGACCCCCGAGCCCTACGCCATGCCCGGCTACACCAGCGAGGTGATCATGGCTGCGGGCGCCTTCACCAACGGCAGCAGCATCGAGCTGAGCTGCGACGGTCCCATGCGCCCGCCTTACACCGTGTACCTGCAGGGCGGGCTGAACTTTGCGGCCAGCCGTGCCGGTGTTCTGCTGGCGGTGCAGAAGGCTTTTGGCAGCGAAGGCTGATGCGATTGTATAAAAGCGGCAATACAAAAACGCGCTCGGCAAAAGCCGGGCGCGTTTTTTGTGTGTTCTGGTTGAAACAGGACGAAAAATACAGGCGAAAAATTGAAATGAATTTGTAAAAAATAAAGCATAATTGAACAAATTGCCCTTAAAAATCAGAAAAAGAATGCAAAGTGATCCCAATTGTAGATAGATTTTATAAAAAACGGCAAAAAAATCCCCAAACAAAAACCGATCCTGTTTCAAAAGCAAGGGACGGCGGAAAACAAGCCCCAAAAAGCCGCTTGCTATTTATGAACACTTTGTGTATAATGCCTTGGTGACCCTCGAAACGAGGACGGAAAAATAGGGGAGGAATCAACGAATGTCTTATGATTTTCTGTGGCAGATCGCGCTGATCCTGATCAGCACCAAGGTGTTTGGCCTGATCACCCGGCGCTTTCAGATGCCCCAGGTCGTGGGCGCTTTGCTGGCGGGCCTGGTGCTGGGCCCGGCGGTGCTGGGCCTGCTGCCCAGCGACAGCGAGATGATCAAGCAGCTGGCGGAACTGGGCGTTATCGTAATCATGTTCTCCGCTGGTATGGAGACCGACATCCGCGACTTGAAGAATGCCGGTAAGTCGGGCTTTTTGGTGGCGGTGCTGGGCGTGTTGGTGCCGCTGTTCGGCGGCGCGGGCCTGGCGGCCTGGCTGGCCCCCACCGAGAATATGCTGCAAAACTTCTTCATCGGCACCGTGCTCACCGCCACGTCCGTGAGCATCACCGTGGAAGCCCTGCGTGAGATGGGCTGCCTGCAGAGCCGTGTGGGCAACACCATCCTGGCGGCCGCCATCATCGATGATATCCTGGGCATCATCGCCCTGACCATCATGACCAGCATGGGCGGCAGCGGCGAGAGCGTTGTGGTGGTGCTGCTGAAGATCGCGGCGTTCCTGGTGGTGTGCTGCCTGGTATACGTGGTGGGCGTGAAGGTAATGGACTGGTACATCGGCCGGGCCAAGGAGAAGAACCTGCGCCGTTACCCCATCGCCGCCTTTGTGGTCTGCCTGCTGATGGCCTGGGTGGCCGAGGAGTTCTTCGGCGTGGCGGACATCACCGGTGCGTTTGCCGCCGGCCTGATGATCGGCGCCACCAAAAAGGCGGGCTACATCGCCTCCAAGATGGAGCCGGTGCAGTATCTGTTCCTGGCGCCGGTGTTCTTTGCCAGCATCGGCATGACCGTGGTGCTGCCCCCCATGACCACCGACATCATCGTGTTCAGCGTGCTGCTGGTGGTGGTGGCAGTGCTGTCCAAATGGATCGGCTGCGGCCTGGGCGCAAAGATCTGCGGCTTTTCCACCAAGGACTGCAACCGCATCGGTCTGGGCATGGTCTGCCGTGGTGAGGTGGCCCTGATCGTGGCCAACAAAGGCGCGGAAGTGGGCCTGATGCCGGACGCTCTGTTCGGCCCGGTGATCATCATGGTCATCATCAGCACCATCGTGACCCCCATCCTGCTCAAGCTGGCCTACAAGGGCGAGAGCGAGATGCAGTTGGAGGAGAGCGTGCTGGACGACCGCATGGAAGAGCTGGAACAGCTGGATATCGTTACCGACCAGCTGCTGACCCGGGAGCAGGAGATCCGGGGCAAAAACCGCTGATCTCACTTGCTGTTCTGCGGCAGCATAAACAATAAGAAAAAACGCCGTCCTTATCCGAGCTGGATAAGGACGGCGGCTTTTTTGCGCGTTTATGATCAAATATCCCGGAACAGGGCGCGGATCTGGCCCTCGTCGATCTCCTCGATGCGTTTCAGCGGGATGCCCGCGGCGGCAAAGGCCTTGTTTTTGAACCGGTCCCGGCGCTTGGCATCGGGGGTGTTATGGCTGGAATCGTCCAGCTCCAGGGCGAACAGCACATTGAGCTTTTCGTCACAGATGACAAAGTCGATGTGTTTTTGGGCGATACGGTGGAAGTATTTCATGTACTGCCGGCGGTCGGTGACCTGCAAAAGGTCTTTTACGCCCACCTTGGGGCAGATCAGGCAGTGGTGCTCGGCCGCCACCTTGCGCAGTAGCATATAGAATTTATACTCCCGGCGGGTGAGGATGTGCTTGGGGGCGTAGGGGTAGCGCTCCCGGCGGGACCAGAAAAACAGCCCGGCCAGGATCGCGATGACCGCCGCCGCAAGCAGCAGAAGAACAGAGGATTGGGGCAAAAGAACGGCTCCTTTCAACAATTTGAATAGAAACCATCATAGCAGAAAGCCCGCAAAAAGAAAAGACCGGTTTCGACAAAAAGTGCGGGCGACAACGTATTCACAATGCCGTTCACGAGTTCTTAAATTATATCGGTGTGATCAAAGCCTATCTTCTTTACGGAACGATTCCGGAAATTTCTTTTTGCAGCAATGGTTCACGAACGGGATCGAAAGAAGGATGACCGCCACCGCAAAAATATTTATAAGTTCTCCCATTTCAAGTACCCCCAAAATTTGTGTGGTGACGTTTTGCGTTGCCATAAGGGCGATGACAGAAAGAATTCCATCTGCGATCATGATCTTTGCAGTCAACTGGTTGCAATATGCCCAGGTTTGCTCATTTCGGGAAGAGGTCCTTGTCCGAAAGCCGTAGATGGGATTGATTTTTACGGGAGGCTTCACATACAGGGCGATCCCGCCGATCAGTAAAATAACGGGAAAGATAAAAAACAGCAAGTTCATGTTAACACCTCACATTTCTTTCTTCTGCTATTTAATAGAGCGCAGGCAATTCATCTTCAGCCGCATCTACTGCTTCCTGATCAAAGCTCTCCCAGACCGATTCTATATCGGCGGATGTGAAATGATCGTGTTCGTCACCGGTCGTTTTGATCCTTCCGGCATTCGCAGATTCCGCAGAGTAAATGACCTCGTAGCTCGTGCCATCCGAAAGGGTGAACCGGAGACTGGTGACCGAGCCGCCGGCGACAGGCTCTGTTTCCTTGTCTTGCAGGGAAATACCTTCCAGAAGTTCATAGATAGCCTGGATGTCCGCTTGCTCTGTGATGACCTTTTTCTCCGCCTCCATCGGCACAACGAAATGGAACATTTCAATGGTTTCCACACCGGAATACTCAAAGGGCAGATCGAGCTTTGCGGTTGGGCCGCAGCCGGCCAAAGCGATCAGCAGCACGATGGCAACAATAAAACTTACTGTTCTTTTCATATCCAACACCCTTTCTTACTTGTTCGGTTTTACTGTCTCGCTGAGAAATAGAACGTTACAAAGGCTTTTGCAGATAGATCATATCCACCAGCTGAACGCCGCCCTCATAGATCGGGTGGTCGTAGTGGTCCGTGAAAAAATTCTGGATGCGGTGGGAACGGGTGAACCCACAGGCTTCATAAAAGGGGATGGTCAAGGGGCTGTCTCCCGTTCCCACTTGCAAAACGGAATATTTTCCGGTATATTTACATATTATAAAGTCCATAAGGGCTTTCCCATAGCCCTTGCCCTGATGTGCAGGCACTGTGGCAATGTTTTTGATCTCAAGAATGCCGCTGCCCTCATCGGTCACAACGCACTCGCTTTTTACGCCGCCATCTTCCAGCACATACATGGTGCCTCTGTCAAGATAGCGGTCGATCATGGTTTCCTGCTCGTCTGCCAACAGCAGCAGATCCAGGTAGCGCTTTTTATCGCCGGTCACTTTTTTGATCTCCATGTTTTGTCTCCACAAATTTTGAGTTGTTGCTCTATTTTTTCATTCTACCACAAGCCCTAAGGCATGGAAACAGCCGTTATTTTTGATCGTATCTTCTACCCTATATACGAGCTAGGATGTGCTTTTTATTGCACCATCCCGGCCCAGAAGAAGGGGACGCCAGCCCCTGCACAAAAAAGAAGGGGGCGAAGCAAAAAAGGGGGTTGCATTTTGAAAGTGAACGTGGTATACTAAATAAGTCGCAGACAGAAGATATTCCTCAATAGCTCAGTCGGTAGAGCATGCGGCTGTTAACCGCAGGGTCGTTGGTTCGAGTCCAACTTGGGGAGCCAGCTGAAAAGCGCTTGTAGAGCCATTCTACAAGCGCTTTTCTTCGTTTGGTGATACAGTGAATGATACACTTTTCTTTTTACTTTCATATGGTAAAGCGAAAGGCCAGTGACTATTTATGCAGCAGTCACTGGCCTTTTCTATTTTCGGTTTGGCAGCTGTCTGCCTTATTCAGCGCAGATATTGATGGCCGAGATGTTGCCAAAGTCCAGGATCTCTTTGCACTGGTACCGCACCGGCTGGCGGAACAGCGGGCCGCCCACGGCTACGGTGTGGTATTCGCCGTTTTCGCCGCATACGTCCACGCCCCGCTGTTCCATCTCCTGCAGCAGGGCAAGATCCAGCATCCGGCCCAGAAAA
Source organism: uncultured Oscillospiraceae bacterium (assembly GCA_949291395.1). GTDB lineage: Bacteria > Bacillota > Clostridia > Oscillospirales > Ruminococcaceae > Allofournierella. The sequence goes on from CASEVW010000098.1 coordinate 5,909, forward strand.
CTTTGGGGCAGGTCCTGGTTGCGCACGCACTTGATCAGAGCCTGGTACCCCAGCTGGATGAATTCCAGCGTGTTTTCCCGCCGGTCCCGGTGCCACAGGGGATGGATGCGGGCCAGCCCGGCGGCGTTGCACCGCTGCTGGCACCAGGTCAGATGGTCTTCGATGTCAATGTCGCCAAACACGCAGGCTTCCGCCCCCAGGGCCTTGGCCTGGCGCAGGCCGTGTTCCATGGCGGCGCAGTAGTCCTCCCCGGTGCAGACGCAGGGCAGCAGCGGGATCTGGAGGGAGGCGGAGATCTGTTCCAGCAGCGGCAGATCCACGCCGTGGAACCAGGAACGTTCCATGTCGCGGTTCACCATGACCAACAGCCCCATGGGGGTGTGGCCCGCCTGAACCATTTTATGCAGGGCAAGAACACTGTCCTTGCCGCCGCTGTAAGAGATAACGAATTTCATGGGATCCTTCTCCTTGCTGTGTGGGAATGGAGGCTTTGGCGGGCAGCGTCACGGATGGGACGGATGCCCGCCATTTTGTATTATATCAAGCGGAGCTGCAGCTGAAAAGATGCTGTTTTGCGGCCGGGTGGAAAAAGAACGGGGCAGAAAGGGCAAAGGCGGTCAAAAGGGGGCAAGTCCGTGGCTGCCTGCAAAATATTTGTAAGAATTTAATAAAAAATAACGCAAAAATGAAAAATAATTGACATATTGAAAATTCGGGCTATACTGAAAAGTGAGAATGAGAGAACAAGAGACTGCAAAAGGGGATGAGGGCACAGCGCTTTGTTACCACAAAAAATAAATGCGGAAACGCAGAAAAAGGAGCGTATTTGGTATGGCACGCAGATATGAGGAAAACCTGCTGAAAGCCCTGCGGGAGAATGCCCGGGAGACCGAGTTTCAGGGCGTGAAGGTGCTGGTGAAACCGGTGCCGGAAGGTGCGGAGGACGGCGACATGGACCCCCGGCTGTACAAGTCCATGAAGATGCTGCCGCTGATGAAGCACTTTATCCCGAAACCCAAAAAGGACGCCACCGTCCTGGAACAGATCCAGCCTTTGCGCAAAATGTTCGGCGAATACAAGGGCGATATCCTTGTGGAGGAGGGCGTGGACACCGAACGGGTGGAAGTGGAAAGCGCGGACGGCTACAAGGTGCCGGTGCGCATCTATCGCCGCACTGGCGGCGGCACCGACCTGCCCATGCTGGTGTATTATCACGGCGGCGGCTTTTTTGGCGGCGGGCCGGACATCGTGGAGCAGATGTGCAAAACGCTGGTGCGGGATCTGGACTGCGTGGTGTTGAACGTGGATTACCGCCTCTGCCCCGAGGCCCATTATCCCCAGCCGCTGGACGACTGCTGGGCGGCCACCTGCTGGGCCTACGCCCATGCGGAGGAGCTGGGCGCGGCTAAGAAAAAGTTTGCCGTGGCCGGGGACTCGGCGGGCGGCAACCTGGCGGCAGTCATCACCCTGCGGGACCGGGAGGAGGGCGCCGGCATGGTGGGCATGCAGGTGCTGCTGTATCCGGCGGTGAACGTGGCCGGCAAAGAGACGGAATTTTACCACGGGGTGGACCCCACCCAATACCGCACCAGCAAAAAGCACAAAAAGGTGGTGGAGTCGGTCTTCGGCCTGATGAACAGCATGATGAACGGCGGCGAGAATATGCTGGAAAATGTGTATTTACAAGGCAACCTGCCGCCGGAGCACATCTACGCTTCCCCGATCCTGGATGACTTCCACGACCTGCCGCCCACGCTGCTGGCCTTTGGCGAGCACGACTTTTTGGCGTTTGAGGACTTTGCCTATGCCCGGCACCTGACCAAGGCGGGCGTGCCCCTGAAAACCATCGTCTACCGGGGCCTGGGGCACGGCTTTGCGGACCAGATCGGCGTGATGCCCCAGGCGGAAGACCTGATGGGCGAGATCGCGGATTATATGAAACAGGTGCTGTGACAGCGCTGCTGCGGGCAGCAGGGAGGTAGCGTCATGGGTAGATACGATCCGGCCCCCACAAAGCGGATGATCGGGGGCGTTGCGGTTTTACTGATCGGCTTGATGGCCGTTGGCTCGGTGTGGGACTATCCGCTGTCCTGCGCGGTGTACAATGAGCAAAACCCCTTTGGCATCTTTTTCGCCGCTTACGGCGAATATCCGGCCACGCTGGGCTTCGTCATCAGCGGGACCATGCTGGCGATCGGCCACAGCCGTTCCCGCAGGCTGGCCGGCATTCTGCAAACGGCGGCAGGCATCCTGTTGGCGGCCATGGGCGCGCTGATGGCCTGCTTCATGCCCACGCTGTATCTGGGCATTCCCGCCCCGGCGGTGACGGTCATCGGCCTTGTGTGCAGCGGTCTGGCGGTGTTTGCCACTGCCCGGCTCTGCCGTGAGGTGGACCGGCGTCTTTTGCGGCGGATCGCCCTGGCGGTGTTTTTGATCATCTTCATCGAGATGATTCTGGTGAACCTGATCAAGGTCCCATGGGGCCGGGCGCGGATGCGGCTGGTGGCAAATGATCCCAGGGCCTACTTTATGCCCTGGTGGCAGGCGGGCGGCCCGTTAAAGGCCGAGCTGACAGCGGCGGGCGTTGCCGGCGAGGAGTTCAAGTCTTTCCCCTCGGGGCACACGGCCAACGCCACGGTGATGCTGCTGGCGGGCTTGCTGCCCCTGCTGCGCCCCCAGTGGGCGCACCGCAAGCACCTGCTGCTGGGCTTCGGCCTGGTATGGACGGGGCTGGTGGCCTTTTCCCGCATCATCATGGGCGCCCATTATCTGACGGACACCGTGGTGGGCGCGGCCATTGGGTTTACAGTGTACTGCCTGGTCTGCCGCCTTTTGCTGCGGCCAAAGACAGAAACGGGCAGTTTGAACGGACTATAACGGCAGGGAGATGAACGAATATGACAGAGAAACAGTTCAAAGAAAAAGCAAAGGAACTGGTGGGCCAGATGACGCTGGAAGAAAAGGCGGCCATCTGTTCCGGCAGGGATTTTTGGCACACCAAGGGCGTGGAGCGTTTGGGCATCCAGCCGTTCATGCTGACGGACGGCCCCCACGGCCTGCGCAAGCAGGCGGGCGATTCCGATCACCTGGGCATCAATGCTTCGGTGCCGGCAACCTGCTTCCCCACGGCGGCCGCCACGGCTTGCAGCTTTGACCGGGACCTGCTGCGCCAGATGGGCGAAGCTATGGGCGAGGAGTGCCGCGCCGAAGAGGTGGGCGTGATCCTGGGCCCGGCGGCCAACATCAAGCGCAGCCCGCTGTGTGGCCGCAACTTTGAGTATTTTTCCGAGGACCCGCTGGTGGCGGGCGAGGCGTCCGCCGCTCTCATCCAGGGCATCCAGAGCAAAAATGTGGGCGCCTGCATGAAGCATTATCTGGCCAACAACCAGGAGAAAGCCCGGCTGGTATCGGATTCGGTGATCGACGAGCGGGCGCTGCGGGAGATCTACCTGCGGGCCTTCGAGATCGCCGTGAACAAGGCCCAGCCCTGGACGCTGATGTGCTCGTACAACAAGATCAACGGCACCTATGCCTCGGACAACAAGCGCCTGATGACCGACGTGCCCCGGGGCGAATGGGGCTTTGAAGGGGCCATCATGACCGACTGGGGCGCCATGAACGACCGGGTGGAGGGCATCCGGGCAGGGCTGGATCTGCAGATGCCCGGCCCCTGCGACGCCGACGACCAGAAGATCGTCAAAGCGGTGCAGGCCGGTGAACTGGCAGAAGAGCAGCTGGATGTCTGCGCTGCCCGCGTTGTGGAGCTTGCCCTCCGGTGCGCCGAAAACGCAAAGACGGAATACAGCGCCGCCGGGCACGATGAATTGGCCCGCCGCATCGCCTGCGAGAGCGCGGTGCTTTTAAAGCGGGGCGAACAGCTGCCCCTGAAGCCGGGCGCTTCGCTGGCGGTGGTGGGCGGCTTTGCCAAAAAGCCCCGCTACCAGGGCGCGGGCTCCAGCAAGATCAACCCCCACAAGATCACCAGCCTGTGCGAGGCGCTGGACCGGCGGGGCGCGGCCTATTCCTATGCGGAGGGCATCACGGCGGAAGGGGAAACGGACGAAGCGTCCATCCAGCAGGCGGTGCAGACCGTGGCAGCGGCGGACGTGGCCGTGGTGATGCTGGGCCTGCCGGACAGCTACGAGAGCGAGGGCTTTGACCGGGCCCATATGGACCTGCCGGAAGGCCAGAACCGGCTGATGGAAGCGCTGGCTGCGACCGGCACGCCGCTGGTGGTGGTGCTCAGCACCGGCGGGGCGGTCTGCCTGCCCTGGCGGGACCAGGCGGACAGCATCCTGCTGATGTACCTGGCCGGGCAGAACAGCGGCAGCGTCGTGGCGGACCTGCTGTTTGGCGAGGTCAACCCCAGCGGCAAGCTGGCGGAGACCTGGCCGCTGCGATTGGAGGACACCCCCTGCCACGGATTCTTCGGCAAGGGGGGCAACGTGGAATACCGGGAGAGCATCTATGTGGGCTACCGGTACTACGACAAGGCCCAAAAGCAGGTGGCCTATCCCTTTGGCCACGGCCTTTCCTACACCGACTTTGCCTATTCCGACCTGACGGTCTCGGCGGAGCATTTGGCACAGGGCGCAGGGCTGGATGGGACCGTGACGGTGACCAACACCGGCAGCCGCGCCGGTAAGGAGGTCGTGCAGATCTATCTGGCCGGGCCGCAGGGCAGCGTACACCGCCCGCTGCGGGAACTGCGGGGCTTTGCCAAGGTGGAACTGGCGCCAGGCGAGAGCAAGCAGGTGGCTTTCCATCTGGAGCCCCGGGCCTTTGCCCATTACGACGGCACCGCCGGTCAATGGCGTGTGGAAGGCGGCAGCTGGCGCATCCAGGCGGCTTCCTCCAGCCGGGACATCCGGCTGGAAAAAGAGGTGGCCGTGGACGGCGAGACCATTCCCGGCGGCCTGCGGGCCAGCGCTCCCGCCTATTACGATCTGACCAAGGAATGGCCGGTGCCCCAAGAGCAGTTTGAGGCGGTGCTGGGGCATCCCGTCCCGCCGCAGCCCGCCGTGCGTCCCTTCACCCGGAACTCCACGCTGGGGCAGATCAGCCAGTGCCCGGCCGGGCAGGCCTTCTTGCAGACCGTGCAGGGCATGATGGGCCAGATGGGCGGCGCTGAGGGCGAAAACTCCGACATTATGGCCATGCTTGCCGCCATGATGGAGGATATGCCCCTGCGGCAGCTGGCGATGCTCTCCGGCGGCGCGATGAACGACGCGGCGATCGACCAGCTTCTGGCGGCCCTGAACGCGGAAAGCTGAGAAACGTAAGAAACGGCGGCATAAAAAGCAGACAACAAAGGCCGGAGCAGGGGGCTGCCTTGCTCCGGCCTTGTTGTGTCAGAAAGTCTGTGAGAAAGGGCGCTTTGCCCGGCGGCCCGGCTCGTGACTTTGCCGACGTTTTGTGTTACAGTATAGAGGAAAACACTGGCAGGGCTGTTCTGCCGCAAAAGGAGATGGGGACAACGTGGATGGTTCGGTAAAGACAAAATACAAGCTGGCGAACGCCCTCAAGGCGCTGGTGGAGAGGGAACCGCTGGACAAGATCACCGTGAAGCAGATCGTGGAAAGCTGCGGGGTGAGCCGCCAGACCTTTTACCGCTGCTTTTTGGATAAGTACGATCTGGTCAACTGGTATTTTGAGCGGCTGGTGGAGCAGTCCTTCAAGGAGATGGGCGTCAGCCTGACGCTGCGGGAGGGGCTGCTGAACAAGTTCCGCTTCATCAAGGCCGAGCAGAGCTTTTTTGCCTGCGCTTTTGGCAGCCACGACGCCAACTCCCTGATGGCCTATGACTACGATTACATCTACCGCTTTTACAGCGATATCATCACCCGCAAGACCGGCGCGCCCCTGGACGAGGACACCGCCTTTTTGCTGGAGATGTACTGCCGGGGGTCCATCCAGATGACCGCCCGCTGGGCGGTGAGCGGCATGGAGCGCAGCCCGGAACAGATGGTGGAATTGCTCATCGAATCCATGCCGGAACGGCTGGAAAATCTGTTGCGGGATCTGCACCCGGAGGCGTGACACCGGCCCCACAGCCATAGGAAAAGGCGGGAGCAAACCGGCTTTTTTGCTAAAATTTTAAAATGTGACATTTAGAACTATGTGTAACTTGTATTGCTACGGCCGAAGCTGTTATAATAATAACAGCAAGAGCGCCGGGAGCCGCACCACCCCCTGCGGCCGGCGACCGGTCGAAGATAAGACCTGAATGAAAGAGAAAAGGAGATCTTACTTATGGCAAACCGCATCGTTCTGAACACCATTTCCTACCATGGCAAGGGCGCTATTGAGAACATCGTGCCCGAGCTGACCGCCCGCGGCTACAAAAAGGCTTTTGTATGCTCCGACCCGGACCTAATCAAGTTCAACGTGACCAAAAAGGTGACCGACCTGCTGGACGCCGCCGGTTTTGCCTACGAGATCTACAGCGAGATCAAACCCAACCCCACCATTGAAAATGTACAGCACGGCGTGGAGGCTTACAAGGCTTCCGGCGCGGACTGCATCGTTGCCATCGGCGGCGGCTCCTCCATGGATACCGCTAAGGCCATCGGCATCATCGTGGAGAACCCCGAGTTCGCCGACGTGCGCAGCCTGGAAGGCGTGGCTCCCACCAAGAAGCACGCTGTGTTCACCATCGCCGTTCCCACCACCGCCGGCACCGCCGCCGAGGTGACCATCAACTACGTGATCACCGACGTGGAGAAAAAGCGCAAGTTCGTCTGCGTGGACACCAACGACATCCCCGAAGTGGCCGTTGTGGACCCGGATATGATGAGCAGCATGCCCAAGGGCCTGACCGCTTCCACCGGTATGGACGCTTTGACCCACGCCATCGAGGGTTACATCACCAAGGGCGCTTGGGAGATGACCGATATGTTCCACCTGAAGGCCATCGAGCTGATCGCCAAGAACCTGCGCGGCGCCGTGGAGAACACGCCCGAAGGCCGCAAGGGTATGGCGCTGGCGCAGTACATCGCCGGCCAGGGCTTCTCCAACGTGGGCCTGGGCATCGTGCACAGCATGGCCCACAGCCTGGGCGCTGTGTATGACACCCCCCACGGCGTGGCCAACGCCATCCTGCTGCCCACCGTGATGGAGTATAACGCTCCCGCCACCGGCGAGAAGTACCGTGACATCGCAAAGGCCATGGGCGTGGAAGGCACCGAGAACATGACCCGCGACGAGTACATCAAGGCCGCAGTGGACGCCGTGAAGAAGCTGAGCGCCGACGTGGGCATCCCCGCCGACCTGAAAGAGATCGTGAAGGAAGAGGACATCCAGTTCCTGTCCGAATCCGCCTATGCGGACGCCTGCCGTCCCGGCAACCCCCGCGACACCAGCGTGGAGGAGATCGCCGCCCTGTACCGCAGCCTGCTGTGATCTGAACGGAACAAAGCATACAAAGACCCGCCCCGGAAGATCCGGGGCGGGTCCTTTTTTGTGAAAAAGCGAACTGGATTTCTCCTTTGAATAATGCTGTGTCATTGACATGATCGGTTTTGTTTGCTACGATTATAATAGAAAAAATAAGGAAAGGGAGGTGGACAAAATGACCTTTTGCATACTGATAAAATCGAGCGCCATTTTGTCCGCTGATTAAGAGCTCTTTTCATACGGATAATATTGTCGCCTCTGATTTTATCAGGGGCGATTTTTTATATCCAAATTATATGAAAGGAGTATGGAAAGGTTTATATGACTTTAGAAAAGATGATTTCTGAGCTGCATTACAGAAGTAACATTGAAAAAGCAGTGCTACAGGAGATCCGCAAGGATGAAAAGTTGATTGAAAAAATTGCGGAAACTGCATATCGTGGAGAGAATTTTGATTTTGCTTTATGCGGGCATATGCCATTAACATGTTTGGCTGTTGTTACATATCTTCTTCTGCATAAGTATGATGACTACAAGTCTATGGGCATTCCGGATGGTATTGTTTTTGATACGTTCAGAGATGTTTCTTTACGAGCAAACCTGTATTACGAAAAAAACGGCAAAGTGGGTGTCTCAAAAGAGGATGTTATATGGTTTCGTCACATAATGAATATTGGCATCTTTCAGATTGGCACATTGCAGTTTCAGCCTTTTGAGATGATTTATCTGGATGAAGAGACACTTGGCGAACCATATATGACATTTACAGAGGAGCAAAAAGGACTATTGCCCAATGACACTCCTGTGCTGAACTGCCATATTCAAAAAGGCGCGGATTTGCGTCCTCGGTCCGTTGAAGCATCTTTTCAAAATGCAAAACTCTTTTTTGAAAAATATTTTCCAACAGTACAGTACAAAGCGTTTCTATGTTACAGCTGGCTGCTCTATCCTCCTATGTTACAGCATCTTTCGGAGAGATCGAATATAAAACAGTTTGCAAAAAATTTTTCGATCATCGGGTCGTGTCATGACCCAGAACAGGCCATCGAGAATCTTTTTGGACATGGAACAGGAAAAGGACTTCCTTGTGATGCAACCTTTCTTCAACAATTGGCATTTGAGCATGTAGAGCTCTTCGGTTTTGCTTGCGGTATCATTCTAATATAGGCCTTTATATGGTTTTGCAGATACACAAAGGGCGACAGCAAGAAGTGCTGTCGCCCTTTGTGATTTTCTATATGGCCCGTCGACTGTATTACGCATTTATAAGAGAAAGGATCACTTTGCCAGCTCTTGCTTGATGATCTGCCGGACTTCTTCCAGGTTTTCGTTGCACAGCACCGGCAGAAAATCCGCCAGCTTTTCCGGGGCGAAGTCCCACCATTTCAGCTCCAGCAAAAGCTGGGTCAGTTCTTCGTCAAACCGCTGCTTGATGGTTTTGATGGGGTTGCCGCCCACAACGGTGTAGGGCGGCACGTCCTTGGCCACCACCGAGTAGGCCGCCACGATGGCGCCGTCGCCGATGTGAACGCCTGGCATGATGATGCTCTCCCGGCCGATCCACACATCGTTGCCGATCACCGTGTCGCCTTTAAACGGCAGCTGGGACATGTGGTCGGGGGTGCGCTCCTGCCACAGGCCGCCAAACACGTTGAAGGGGTAGGTGGTGACGCTGCTCATGCGGTGGTTGGCCGGGCCCATGATGAATTTTGTGCCGGAGGCGATGCAGCAGAACTTGCCAATGATCAGCCGGTCGCCAAATTCGGGATAGTTGAACAACACGTTGTTCTGCTCAAAGCCGGTGGGGTCGTTGGCATCGTCGTAATAGGTGTAATCGCCAACCAGGATATTCGGGGCCTTGATCACGTTTTTGATAAAGCAGGATGTTTTGTATTCGTTGGGGAAAATGGCGTTGGGATCGGGAATGTGGTGCATGGTCGGGGTCCTCCAGTGTTTTGTCAATGAATAGAAATGCGCTGCGGCTGGGATCATTCACCCCGGCGGTAGTGGATCACAAAGTACACGGCGGCGCAGAAAGCCGCAAAGGCCGCGCCCAGGCAGGGGAAATAGATGTTCTGCGGCAGCTTCGCCACAGCCGGGTGGCTCAGCACGCAGAAGACGGCAAGCCCTGCACAGGTCAGCCCGCTGGCCAGAATGTACAGCGGGTCCCGGCTGCCCTGGGGTTCCAGGGCGTTTTCCCAGCTTTGGCGGCGTTCCAGCTGGTGCAGCAGCAGGTCCTAGTCCTCCAGGCCTTTCACAAGGAAAAAGGTGCGCTTCACGGTGCGGCGGCCGGGGCGGCGGGCCTGGCAGACGATGGCGTAGTGGGAACGGTTTTCCTTGACTTTTTCCACCTTCAGCACCTCGTCCGCCCCCACGGGAACGAAAGGCCGCTGTGCCATCTGGCGCAAAAATTGCTGGGTCTGCACCGTGCCGGAAATGTAGTCCAGCAGATTGCGCCCGTGGTAGGCAAAACGGCGGGCGTCCATCACAAAGAGCTGGTCGCTGTCGGTCAAAAAGAAAACGGTGGTGTTTTTGGTGGCATTGCGCCCTACACAGGCGGCCAGCCCTAGAACCAGAAAAACAACGCCCAGGCAGAGCACAAGCAAAAAGAGCTCACGGGAACCGCCCAGAGAAAAGGACAGCACCGTGCCGCCGCAGACCAGCAGCATCGCCAGCGCCAAAATACCCACAATGCCGCCCAGGTGGCCCAGGGCATAGTGGCTCTTCTTGCCGGTATCCGGCGACATCCATACCTTTTTTACCTCCATGATGTCCTCCTTTCCCTTTGCGGAACGCGTGGCCCACCTTGTGGAAAAAGACGGCGCGTCAAACGCTGGTTTCAGTATATTCCAATTGGCAAAAAAACACAATCCATGATTTTGATGCAAAAGAAAAGCCTTTGGTCAGCTTTTGACCAAAGGCTTTTGGGTTTGGATGGGACGAACAGAGAAGTGCGGAAGATCGCGGGGCACGGTTTGCGTCTGCCGGGGCTACCGGCGCGCGGCGGCCATGCTGCTTCGCAGCTTTTGCACAGCGGCCTTTTCGATGCGGCTGATGTAGCTGCGGCTGATGCCCAGAAGGTCCGCCACCTGCTGTTGGGTGAGGGGGGGCTGGCCGGAAAGCCCGTACCGCAGCAGGATGACCTGCCGTTCCCGGCCGGTCAGCTGATCCACCAGGCGGCGCAGCAGCTGGCTTTCCTCCCGGGTCTCGTAGTCCTCGTCCAGAATGAACTCGTCGGGAACCACGTCGATCACGGTGAGGCTGCTGCCGTCCCGCCCGGTCTCGATGGGATCCTGCATGGACACGGTGGAGGGAGCTTTCCGCTCCCGGCGGAAACTCATCAGGATCTCGTTCTCCACGCACCGGGATGCGTAGGTGGAAAAGCGCACCTTTTTGGTGTTGTCAAAGCTGTTTACCGCTTTGATCAGGCCGATGGTGCCGATGCTGATCAGGTCCTCCGCGTCGCCGGGGATGGAATAGTATTTTTTTACGATGTGGGCCACCAGCCGCAGGTTGTGGCGGATGATGCGGTCCCGGGCTTCCATATCGCCGGCCTTGAATGCGGCAAAGGCTTCGATCTCCTGCCGGGCGGTGAGCGGTTTGGGAAAGCCGCTGCTTTCCAGATGCAGGGCCAGATAGAGCACATGGCTGGCCAGAAAATTGAAAAATATGCCAAACACAAAAGGTCCCCCCTTATCATTCTCGCTGGTATCAGCATATGCGGCGGGGACGGGGCTTATGTGGCCATTCTATCCGCGCCCTCCGAGTGGAGGGCGACAGGGAGCCGCCATGAAACAAAGAGCGTTTCGACAATTTCTATCCGCACTTTTTGGTTAGGGAAAGTGACTGTGTGAGGCGTTATCAACCTGCTGGAAGGTTACGGATTTCTATCCTCATCCTCCCGATGGAGGATGACAACAAAATATAATCATTGCTATGGTGCGGCCAACGTGCTCGTTCCTGGGCTGATCCTCTTTAAAAGGGCGGCTTTTCGTGCGAGCCTTGCAGAGGATCGATACACAACAGGAGTGCGCATGGAACTGAATGATAACTGAAACGATTTTGGTTGAGGATATTATACTACCGTTTTGCAAAATCGGTAAATCAGTGCTTCGGCGTTTTTATTTCAGCCCACCCAGATCCGGCGCGAAACAAATGGACCCTGCATCGTGGCAAGAACGCCCGCAGATCGGCTTACTTGTCAGCGGGTCGTAAAAGGTGTTTTTCCATAACGGACATTTTTGAAAGAAATATCCATTCATGCTTTGCAAAAATGAAAAAACAGAAGATTTTTGTAAATAGCAGCCATTTCTCTTTAAAAATGTGATAAAATAGTGAAAAAAGGATGAACAAACAGGGGAGGGCAAACCGATGAGCTGTTTGCAGCATGCTGGTTTGGCTGTTGTTTACCGGTTGACTCAATATAAAGTAGAACGAAGGGGGGCGCTGTATCATGCTGCAAAACGCTTTGTATGGGAGCCTGATCGCTGTGAAGGTGTATTGCCCGGCGGTAGTTTGCCGGGAGGCACAAGGGCTTGCCGTTCAAGGGGCGCTGGCAATGAAGAGACCGGCGTTTTTTGGCGCTGCCCGGAATTCCGTTCAAAACTTTGCTATCTCTTTGTATTACAAAAACATGGGCCAGCCAGGAAAACGATTTCTTGGCTGGTTTTGATTTTATCAAAGCAAAAATCAAGCCGCGCGAAACTTAAAAAAATCGGTCGTTTTCAAAAATTAATAAGAGAAAATACACATATTTTTGGAATAGGAAAAAGCAAAAACTGTAAAAATGTGTGAGAATTGTGTTCGCTGTTGATCTATGTTAACGACATGGAACAGATTAGAGAATATAATGAAAAATATCCAATAAGGGGGAGCCTAGGTGGAGATATATCAATTTTTGACACAGATCATTGGAGTTACAGACCAAAAGCTGCTGGAGGAACTTCTTTTGTGCTGTAAAACCAGAGAGGTAAAACGGGGAGAATGCATCGTCCGGCAGGGTCAGCGGCAGACCCATGTGCATTTTTTTGATGGACGGCGTGTTCCGGGGCTTTTTAGCGGATGCCAACGGCAAGGATATCACCGACTGCCTGGTGTTTCAGGCGGGAATGCCGCTCACGCCCGGCCCGGATATGGAGTCTCCCGCGCAGATCAGCATCGAGGCGCTGGAACGGTCCCGAGCTCTCTGTATCCCCATCAGCCAGATCAACCGGATGATGGCGGAATATGGGCAGATCGGCGAGATCTATCAAAAGTTTTTGCAGGTAACGATGCAGATGCATTGGGAGCTGAAGCAGATCTCCTATCAGTACACCGCAATGCAGCGGTATGAATGGTTTTTGCAGCATTATCCCGGCATGATCGACCGGATCGGCCATAAGTACATTGCGTCTTTTTTGAATATGACGCCGGTCACCTTGAGCCGGCTGGTGAATGCACCCAAGTAGAGTGAACTGCGGCTTCGTGAAAGGCGGGGCCGCAGAAAAAACTTGGTAAGGACGACGGACTCCATGCTGTTTTATGGCGGCTTGGCCCTGACAGCGGCGGCTGTTGTGGGCTTTGCCGTTTTTTTGTGCGGGGCGGCAAACAAAAAACGGCTGGATCGTCCGCCGGAACAGAAATCCGGCAAAGCCCGTTGAGAGCTGGAAACAGAGAGCAAGGACAGAAAAGGCTGGCGGCATTTGCCCATCTTTGAGGAAAGCCTGCCGCACAAAACAGAGGAAATGGACCCGGCATACCGGCTGCGCATTGTTTGCCACGCTGCTGGGGCTGGGCATTTTTTTGCCCTCACTGGGCGGAAATGGAGCCAGCCGCCGCAAGCATGCGGTAACAAAAGACGTGCAGCGCCGGAAAACAAAACGTAAGACCCGCCGCCCTGCCTTTGCAGGCAGGCAGCGGTACTGGAAAAACAGCAAAAGAAAGGACGTGGGGCCAATGATCCGAGTGGTCTTGCAATGGGATGACGCCTATTTTGTGCGGGTATTCAGCGGCTATGCCAGTGCGCACTGCACAAATATTGAATTTATCTGTTTTACCACCGCCGAAAAAGCGCTGGATTATCTTTCCGGCACGGCGCTGCGGGTGGACGCGGTGCTGGCGGGCCAGGAGGTGCTGGACCGGATGCCGACCCTTGCCAGCGGTACCCGGCTGCTGGCGGCGGAACAGACGGTATTTTCCGAAAAGGACGCGATCCGGATCAATGTGTACCAGTCCGGCCCGGCCATCATCTCGGACATCAAAAGCGCCCTGGCCCTTACCGGCAGCCAGATGCTGTATGGCAGCGAAGCCAGGCGGGTGCAGGTCGCGGCGGCCTGCTCGGCTCAGGGTGGCAGCGGCAAGACCGTGGTGAGCTATGCGCTGGCTGCGGCAGCTGCCCGGCGGGGCAAGCAGGCGCTGTACATCAATCTGGAGCCCTTCCCGGCCCTGGGGCAGCTGTATGAGCAGGATTTTTCCGGCTCCATGGACACCTTGCTGTTCGCCCTGAAAGGCGGCCGGGACTTGGCGCCGGTGGTGCTGGACACCATGGAGCGGAACCGGGACAATGTGTTCGTGCTGCCGCCCTTTGCCTCTGCGGGGGACCTGTTGTCCCTGGAAAAAGAGGACCTACGGCGGCTGTTTCGGGTGTTGGCTGAAAAAACCGACCTGGAATACATTTTTGTGGACCTCCCGGCGGGCCTGCACCCGCTGAATCTGTGGGCACTGGAACTGTGCAGCTGCGTTTTGCAGGTGTACAGCGACGATGCTTTGGGCCGGGAGCATATGCACCGAATGGAGACGGACGTGTACTTTAAAAACCTGCCCATCCAGGGCAGCCTGCTCACGGTGCTGAACAAATGCCGACAGAAAGAGCCGGAAGAGGGCATTGCGGCTAAGATCCCTGCTTCGGAAAGCCTGGCCCAGTGCCGGCGGGTGGCAGATGTGCAGGAACGCAACCCGGCGTTTTTGAAAAGCTGTGTGGATCTTTTGGAAAAGCTCGGCTGACGGGCGCGCCCTTGCGGCGGCAGGCCGTGCGGGAAAAACATGATCAGGGAGGGAAACCCAATGGAAGATTTCGCGCGCCGTGTTTCGATCCAGATGGAAGGCACGACCAACCTTTTGGTGATCGAGCTGGCGGAAGGGGAGACGCTGATCCCCTATTGCTGCAAGATGATGGAGCGCAACAACATCCCGGGCCTTCTGCGGATGCGGCACCGCTGGATGGACGGCGTTGTCAGCCTGCAATACGGCATCGGGGGCAAGATGCCCCTGCGGGAGTTTATGGCCCGGCACCGCCTTACTTACGAAAAAGGCCTGTTGCTGCTGCGCAATTTGACCGAGGCGCTGCTGCATCTGGAGGATTACTTCCTCTCCACGGATATGTGCTATCTGGACCCGGAGCAGGTGTATGTGGGGGACGGCCTTTTGCCCTATCTGCCCTGCGTCCCGGTGCAGCCCCCGGCGGGGCAGAACAGCGCCGCCCGGCTGAAACTGTTTTACGAAAAGCTGCTCAGCGAGTATTTTGCCACGGCGGAATGCAGCAGCTATGACGACATGTTCAAATGGGTCTACAAGGCTAGTTTGTTCGACCTGAAAACCTTTTATAAGCAGTTCCTGGAGGAAAAGCAGCCCGCTGAGCCAGCGCCTGCCGCAAAGGAGCCGGTGCGGCAGCCTGCCGAACAGCCCGGGCAGCCCTTTGGCGCGGCACAGCCTGCGGCGGAGGCATCCAAATTGCAGCAGCTGGCGGGCATTTTGCAGGAAAAGGGCAGCCAGATGCAGGCGAAGTATCTGTCGGCCGATCCTGGCAGCGCTGCGGCCCCTCAGCCGCCGGCGCAGCCCCAGCCGCCTGCGGCCCAAAGCGAAAAGCGGACCTTTGAGATCCCCGGCGGCCGGTCGTTCGAGATCCCCGGCGCACCGCCAAAGCCCGTGGAGGAAAAAAGAAAAGCAAAGCCGGAAAAGGAGAAAAAGTCGTTCTGGCCCTTTGGCGCAAAGCCGAAAGAGACGAAGGAGCAGGCCGTGCCGGAGCGCTTCCAGCCGCCGGTGCCCCAGCCCATGCCGCCGGCAGAG
>CASEVW010000099.1 GCA_949291395.1 uncultured Oscillospiraceae bacterium
GCCCTCACTGCCAACAAGGACAACCTGATCAAGATCTCCCGGGATTATCAGGACTTCACCAACACCGTCAGCGGCATGCAGGAAGCGGCCACCGACGCCTCCTTCGCCTCGGACTTCCTGGGCGGTCAGAACGCCTACGAGTACTTTGCCCCCGTGGCCGAGAACATCCAGATCGCGCCGCTGTCCTCCTATGACCAGGGCTGCGTGGAGCTGATCCAGAACGCTTTCAGCGACTACTTCCAGGGCAACGTGGACTACGACCGCGCCAAGTCCAACTTCGAGACCGCCATCAAGGAGCGCTACCCCGACATCACCGAGATCCAGTGGGCGGAGTGATCCTGCCTCAAGCAGACTACGGAATGAAAACCGGCTGCCGCACCCCGGTGCGGCAGCCTTTTCCGGAAAGGAACGGTGACCTATGAACAAGAAAAAACAACATCGTCTCAGTTACGCCAAATGGGGCTACATCTTCATCCTTCCGTTCTTTTTGGCCTTCTTCATCTTCTCGCTGATCCCGCTGGTGGACACCGTGCGGTACAGCTTCTATGAATACTACCGCTCCGGCATCAAGGAGATCGGCCCCACCTTCATCGGCCTGGAAAACTATGCCGAACTGCTCAAATCCGACATGGTCGGCTACGCCGGCAACACCCTGATCCTCTGGCTCATCGGCTTTGTGCCCCAGATCGTCATCGCTCTGCTGCTGGCCAACTGGTTCACCGATGTGCGGCTGAAGATCCGCGGCAAACAGTTCTTCAAGATCATCATCTATCTGCCCAACCTGATCATGGCCTCTGCCTTCGCCATGCTCTTCTTCGCGCTGTTCTCCACCAATGGGCCCATCAATTCCATCCTCATGTCCATCGGGCTGACCGATACCCCCATCGACTTCATGGGCACCACCTTCGGAACCCGGTCCCTCATCGGCCTGATGAACTTCCTGATGTGGTTCGGCAACACCACCATCATGCTGATGGCCGCCATCATGGGCATCAGCCCCGACATCTTTGAGGCCGCCGAACTGGACGGCTGCGGCAGCTTCCGGCGGTTCTTCTCCATCACCCTGCCGCTGATCCGCCCCATCCTGGCCTACACCCTCATCACCTCCATCATCGGCGGTCTGCAGATGTTCGATGTGCCCCAGATCCTCACCAACGGCCAGGGCAACCCCGACCGCACCTCCATGACACTGATCATGTTCCTGAACAGCCACCTGAAAAGCCGCAACTACGGCATGGCCGGTGCGTTGTCGGTCTACCTCTTCATCGTCAGCGGCATCCTCTGCTTCTTTGTCTACCGTATGACCAACGGCGGCAACAAGGACGCAAGCCGGAAAACACGTAAGGGAGGCCACAAAGCATGAAACATACCAAGAATAAACTGGGCGAAACGATCCTGGCCTATCTGGTGCTCATCGTGCTGTCCTTCCTGTGCCTGTTCTTCTTCTACATCCTGATCGTCAACGCCACCCGCTCCCACGCAGACCTGCAGAAGGGCTTCAGCTGGCTGCCCGGCAACTACTTCCTGGAAAACCTGAAAAGCGTGGCCAACGATGGCAGCTTCCCCATGTTCAAGGGCATCATCAACAGCCTGATCGTTTCCAGCTGCTCGGCGGCGCTGTGCACCTACTTCTCCGCCCTGACGGCCTACGGCCTCTACGCCTACCAGTTCAAGCTGAAAAAGGTAGCCTTCACCTTCATCATGGCCATCCTGGTCATGCCCACCCAGGTCACCGCCATGGGCTTCCTGCGGTTGATGACCAACATCGGTCTGTATGACTCGCTGCTGCCCCTGATCCTGCCCTCGGTGGCGTCCCCGGCGGTGTTCTACTTCATGTACAGCTACCTGGAATCTTCGCTGCCGCTGTCCCTGGTGGAAGCCGCCCGCATCGACGGTTCCGGTGAGTTCATGACCTTCAACCGCATCGTGCTGCCCATCATGAAGCCCGCCGTGGCGGTGCAGGCCATCTTCACCTTCGTGGGTTCCTGGAACAACTACTTCGTTCCCGCCCTCATCATCCAGTCCAAGGACAAGATGACCGTTCCCATCCTCATCGCCACCCTGCGCGGCGCCGACTATATGAACTTCGACATGGGCAAGATCTACATGATGATCACCGTGGCCATTGTGCCCATCATCATCGTCTATCTGCTGCTGTCCAAGTACATCATCGCCGGCATCACCCTGGGCGGTGTCAAGGAATAAACCTTCATTCCTTTTTTCTCCTGTTGTGCGGAAGAACCGTCATAGTACCCTGCTATGGCGGTTTTTCCGCGTCCTATCCATCATTTCGAGAGGAATTGTACACCATGCAATCTGCACACACCTACAGCGGCAGCCTCCAGGCTGCCCCCTCCCCCCGGGAAACTGCCCATGCCGCCCTGGCCCGCAAAGCGGCAGCTGCCGGCATCGTCCTGCTGCGCAACGACGGCGTGCTGCCCCTGGCCCCCGACAAACCGGTGGCCCTCTTCGGCGCCGGCGCCGGGTATACCGTCAAGGGCGGCATCGGCTCCGGCGATGTGAACAACCGGGCCAATGTCTCCCTTTATGAGGGGCTGCAGGAAGCCGGGGTCGCCCTTACCAGCGAAGACTGGATCACCGACTATGAACACCGCTACACCGCGGCCCGTCTGTCCTGGAAGGAAAAGGTCCTGGCGGACGCCAAAACAGTGGAAAATCCCTTTGACGCCTATGCGGCCAACCCCTTTGTACTGCCCCAGGGCCGTCCGGTGGCCCTGCAGGATCTGACCGAGGCCACGGCGGCGATCTATGTGCTCAGCCGCATCTCCGGCGAGGGCAAGGACCGCACCCCCACGGCGGGGGACTACCTGCTCAGCGAGAGGGAAACCGCCGACCTGCGCACCCTGAACGAAGCGGGCCTGCCCCTGGTACTGGTCCTCAACGCCGGGGGCCCGGTGGAACTCACCGACCTGCTGGCGGAATACCGCCATCCCCTGGCTGTTTTGCAGATCTCCCAGCCTGGGCAGCAGGGCGGCGAGGCCGTGGCCGACATCCTGCTGGGCAAGGCGGTGCCGGAGGGCAAGCTCACCGCCACCTGGGCCAAACGCTATGCCGATTACCCCTGCGCAGACACATTCGGCGCCTGTAACGGCGATCTGGAAAAAGAACTGTACACCGAGGGCATCTATGTGGGCTACCGCTGGTTTGACAGCTTCGGCATCGAGCCGCTCTTCGGCTTCGGCCACGGGCTTTCCTACACCACCTTTGCCACCGCCTTCACGGCGCTGCACGCCGGGGACCACGGGGTGGAGGTGGACCTGACGGTGACCAACACCGGGGACCGGTTCACCGGCCGGGAGGTAGCCCAGCTTTACGCGGCCTGCCCCCAGACCGGCACCGCCCGGGAATACCGGCGGCTGGCCGGCTTTGCCAAGACCCGCCCCCTGGCCCCCGGGGAGAGCCAGACGGTAACGGTGACCGTACCCGCCAAACAGCTGGCGGAGTTTCTGCCCGGGCGCAACGCCTGGGTGATCCCCGCCGGGACCTACACCCTCTTTGCGGGAGGCAGCCTGGCAGAGGCCGCTCCCTGCGCCCACCTGACCGTGGACGCCGAGGTGGTGCTGGAGACCACCCATCCCATCTGCCCGCTGCATCATCCCTTCGGGGAGGCGGGCCCTGCCGCCCCGGCCATGGAAAAAGCCGCCGCCGCCGCGGCCCTGGACCTGCCCGCTTTCGCCTTTGCGCCGTTGTCTGACGAGGTGCCGGTACCGGCTCCCGTGCCGATGGCCGACGGCCCGGTGGAGGAGCTGGTACCCATGCTCTACGGCAACATTACCCAGGGCGCCAGCACGCTGGGGTCTGCGGGAATCCGGGTGCCCGGTTCCGCCGGGGAAACCTCTGAAGCGCTGGAAGCCAGCCGTGGGGTGCCTTCTCTCATCATGGCGGACGGCCCTGCCGGGCTGCGGCTGCGCCAAAGCTACCAGGTGGACCCCGCCGACGGTGGGGTGATCCCCACCGGGGTGCTGGGCTCGCTGGAAAACGGATTCCTGGACGCGCCCCGGCATCTGGAGAGCGCTGACACCTACTACCAGTTCTGCACGGCCTTCCCGGTGGGCACTGCCCTGGCCCAGAGCTGGGACCCCGCCCTGCTGGAGGAGTTCGGTCGGGCCATCGCCGCCGAGATGGCGGAGTTCCACATCGACCTCTGGCTGGCGCCGGGTATGAACATCCACCGCAACCCGCTGTGCGGCCGCAACTTTGAATACTACGCCGAGGACCCGCTGCTCTCCGGCCTGCTGGCCGCCGCCGTCACCCGGGGTGTCCAGGCAGACGGGACGCGTGGCGTTACCATCAAGCATTTTGCCTGCAACAACCAGGAGGATCACCGCATGGGCGTGGATGCCCGGGTCTCCGAGCAGGCCCTGCGGGAAATCTATCTGCGCGGGTTTGAAATTGCCGTCAAAACGGCAGCCCCGGCAGCGCTGATGACCTCCTACAACCGCATCAACGGCGTGCAGGCTGCCAACAGTTACGACCTGTGCACTGTGGCAGCCCGGGGCGAGTGGGGCTTTGACGGGCTCATCATGTCGGACTGGAACACCACCGTCCCCGCCGATGGCAGCGAGCCCTGGCGCTGCGCCGCCGCCGGAAAC
>CASEVW010000100.1 GCA_949291395.1 uncultured Oscillospiraceae bacterium
CTTGCGGGAGGTGCGCTTGCGGGCGGGCTTTTTGGCTGCCGGGGGTTCCGGCTGCGCTTCCGGGGCCGGTTTTTCGGCGCTTTCCGGGGCTTTGACCCACTCGGCGCCCTCGGCGTTTTCCGGCATGAACACCGTGCCCTCGGTGCCGCTTACCGGCACAGGCTCGGGGCCGGGCCGGACAGGTTCGGCCGGTTCTGCCTCGCCGGGCTGGTCTGCACCCTCGTCCGCCTCAGGCTGGGCAGTCTCCGGTCCCGGCGCTTGTTCCGGCTCCTTTGCCGGCTCTTGCGCAGGCTCCGGCCGGGCCAGGGAGTCCAGCACCCGCTGCTTGCGGGTCTTATGGACATACCACAGGTTGGCGGCGAACAGATACCACACCGCCGCCAGCAGCAGCGCCAGGCACAGCAGGGTGATCTGGTTGATGGGCTCGCTGAAAAATGTGCCTTGCCGGAACAGCCAGAACGCCGCCCCGATCACGCCGGTGAGCAGCAGGCTGAACAGCAGCGAGCGAATGAAATGCTTCACTAGGGGCGCACCTCGTTTCCTTGCCTGTTTTTTACTTGGTGCCGAAGATGCGGTCGCCCGCGTCGCCCAGGCCGGGGATGATGTAGCCGGACTCGTTCAGCTTCTCATCCAGAGCGGCCACATAAATGTCCACGTCGGGATGGGCGGAATGCAGGCGCTCCAGGCCTTCGGGAGCGGCGATGATGCCCAGGAACTTGATGCTCTTGGCGCCGCGCTTTTTGATCTGGGTGATGGCGTCCACGGCGCTGCCGCCGGTGGCCAGCATGGGGTCCAGCACCAGCACGTCACGCTCGGCGATGTCGCTGGGAAGCTTGCAGTAGTATTCCACCGGCTCCAGGGTCTCCTCGTCCCGGTACAGGCCGATGTGGCCTACCTTGGCGGCAGGCAGCAGGCTCAGCATGCCGTCCACCATGCCCAGGCCGGCCCGCAGAATGGGCACCAGGGCCAGCTTGCGGCCGCTCAGCACACGGGTCTTGGCAATGGCCACAGGGGTCTCGATCTCCACTTCCTCGGTGGGCAGGTCACGGGTGGCCTCGTAGCACAGCAGCATGGCGATCTCGCTCACCAGCTCTTTGAATTCCTTGGTGCCGGTGTTCTTGTCACGCAGGTGGCTCACCTTATGCTGTACCAGGGGGTGATCCAGGATCATGGGGTTCTTGCTCATTGTTAACCGCTCCTTACTTATTTTGATTCAATGTAAAAATGTGGGGTCCCAAACCTCCGGCAGGAGGCGCGGGATGGGGGGCAGATCAGGTGTTTTCCAGGGCCATCATCTTGTCGACGCGCCGCTGGTGGCGGCCGCCCTCAAAGGGGGTGTTCAGGAACAGGTCCACCAGGTAAACGCCCAGGCCGGGGCCTACCACGCGGCCGCCCATGCACAGGGCGTTGGCATCGTTGTGGCGGCGGGTGTACTCGGCGCTGAAGGCGTCGCTGCAGCAGCAGGCCCGGATGCCCCGGATCTTGTTGGCGCTCATGCTGATGCCCACGCCGGTGCCGCAGAACAGCAGGGCCTTGTCGCACTCACCGGCCACAACGGCGCGGCAGGCGGCCTCAGCCATGTCCGGGTAGTCGCAGGCTTCACCGGTGAAGCTGCCAAAATCCTTGTAGACAACGCCGGTCTCATCCAGATGTTTGCGGATGGCTTCTTTCAGTTCGTAGCCGCCGTGGTCGGCAGCCAGAGCAACGGGTTTGGTCATTTGCTTTCTCCTTTGATGCGTGCCTGGCGTTCCCGTTCCGCCTGGCTCAGCCGGTGATAGCTGGGCAGAAGCTGGGCAGGGGGCACGCACAGGCCATTCTGGTTCATTTTTTCCGCCGCCAGGCAGACCGCACTGGCGCGGCAGCGCTGCAAAGCAGGCGGGCAGGGCAGAACGCCCGATAAAGAATCGTACTTATTATAGCATAGCCCGGCCCCGTCACCAACAAAAAATACGGGTTTTTTGCAATTTTTGAGAAAATCTTCAAGGCGGTCCACCGGTGCGGCGGCATCCGGGGTCAGGCGCTGGTGCTCTGGCCCCAGATCGAAGGCCGCCCAGTACACCTCGCCCCGGCGGGCGTCCAGCGCCGCCACCACGGTGCCCTCGCCCACAAAACCATGGGCCAGCGCTTCCAAAGTGGACACCGGCGCGCAGGCTGCCCCCGAGCAGAAGGCAAGGCCCTTTACAGCGGCAAGGCCGATGCGCAGGCCGGTAAAGCTGCCCGGCCCGGAGCACACGCCCCAAAGCTGCACATCGGCGGTGGTCAGGCCGGTGGCCCGGAAGGCCCCGTCCACCAGGCCCATCAGCGTTTCGCTGTGGGTGAGGCCGGCGTCCAGATAGGATTCATACAGCAGCTGGCCGTCCCGCATGAGGGCGACGCTTACGGTGCGGCCGGCGGTATCCATGCCAAAGGTGATCACAGCTCCACCCCCTCGATGGTGATGCGGCGGCTGTCCGGCCCGGTGCGCTGGATGTCCACCGTGATGGGGCGTTCCAGGGCCAGCAGGTCCGCAAAATTCTCGCTCCACTCGGCGGCCACCACGGCCCCTTGGTCCAGATAGTCATAGAACCCGGCGGCGTTCAGATCCTCCTGGGTGGAGATGCGGTACAGATCAAAATGGGCCAGCGGCCGGGGGCCCCGGTAATAGTTGACGATGGCAAAGGTGGGGCTGCTTACCGGGTCGATGCAGCCAAGGCCCTGGGCCAGCCCCTCGGTGAAGGCGGTCTTGCCGGCGCCCAGCCCGCCGGTAAAGCAGACCAGGCTGCCGCCGGGCAGCTTGGCGGCCAGCCGTTTGCCAAGGGCCACGGTCTCGGCGCGGCTGGCGGTGTCAAAAATGGCCATGAAGGGAAACGCTCCTTTTTGTGGGGGATTTTGAAATAAACAGGCACGCAGCCTCGTTTTCACACAGAGAACACAAACGTCTGCATATTTATATTAAGTATAGCCAAATACCGGCCAAAGTTCAACACAAAGCGGGGGAAAAATGATTGTCAGCGCCGCTTGGGTGGGCTATAATAGAGTATCAGGCATTCGGGCCAAAGGGGCCGGAGCGCCTTTGGAAAGGAGCCGTGGGATGTTTAAATTCATTCGACAATATATAAAAGCCACTGATTGGTTTTATCTGTTGCTGTGCATTTCCTGTTCGGTGCTCAGCGTCATCGCCCTGCTGAGCATCGGCATGGACAACGGCGGCTTTCAGCTGGATGCCTTTACCGGCGAGATCACCGGCCTGGGCAACTACCGGGACGCGCTGGTGCAGGCGGGGGCCAGCTGCATCGGCATCGTGTGCGCCATCATTTTGTCCTGCATCGACTACCGCAGTTTGGCGAAGATCTGGCCGGTGCACGTGGGCATCACCTGGGGCCTGGTGCTGCTGACCCTGACCCATCTGACCATCGGGCCCATCACCCTGGGCTATGCGCCGTCGAATACCGACAACTATAGCTGGATCCGGGTAAGCTCCTTGTCTTTGCAGCCCACCGAGCTGGCTAAGATCAGCTTTATCCTCACCTTCGCCATGCATCTGGACAACGTGCGGGAACATGTGAATGAGCCCAAGACCCTGGCAAAGCTGCTTTTGCACATTTTGGTGCCGGTGGTCATCATCCACATCCAAGGCGACGACGGCACCGGCATCGTATTTGCCTGCATCGGCTGCATGATGCTGTTTTCGGCAGGCCTTTCCTGGAAATACATCCTCAGCGCCGTGGCCGCCGGCGCGGTGGGCCTTGCCGCCGTGCTGAACTTTTTTCCGGATATGCTTAAGGGATATCAGGTGGACCGCATCCTGGCGCTGCTCTACCCGGACGACCCGGCCTACCGGGACATTATCCAGCAGCAGAAGGGCGGCCGGGTGGCCATCGGTTCCGGCGAGATCTTGGGCCGGGGATTTTTCAACGACGACCATTCCTATGTGATCAATGCCCAGGATGACTTCATCTTCAGCTATCTGGCCCAGTGCATCGGCTTTGTGGGCTGCGCCATCGTGCTGGCCATGCTGTTCGGCATCGCCATCCGCACCCTGACCACCGGCCTGCGCAGCGAGGATCACATCGGCACCTACATCTGCGTGGGCGTGTTCGCGGCCATGGCCTGGCAGATCATCATCAACCTGGGCATGAACACCATGCTGCTGCCAGTGGTGGGCGTAACGCTGCCGTTCCTTTCAGCAGGCGGCAGCAGCGTGCTGATGATGTACCTGTGCGTGGGGCTTGTGTGCAGCGTGTATATCCATAACAAGAAAACGCTGTTCAGCACCTGAGCATTCTATACCCGTTCTGATCGTTCGCATAAAAAAGACGGACCTGGAAAAACAATCCGGGTCCGTCTTTTTTATGCGTTTTGGGGTCAATGGCCGTCGTGATGGTCGCTCATGAACAGGCTGGGAATGGCGCAGATGGCCGCCACGCCCACCAGGGTGAAGATGATCCGGCTGATGGCGCTCATGGCGCCGCCGAACAGCCAACCCACCAGGTTGAAGCTGAACATACCCACCAGACCCCAGTTCAGGCCGCCGATGATCAGCAGCGCGATGCAGATCTTATAAAATACAGACATGGTCCAATTCCTCCTTTTCTGGCATTAGTCTGCCCGGAAAAAGAGGGGATATTCAGCGCCCCGATCCTTTTTGGGGCGCGGCCCAAAGTGCGCTGGAGGGCTGGCGCTGGATGATGCGGCTGGCCACTTCCTGGTGGTGCATCCGGCTGCAGGGCACCTGCCGCCCGTCCGACAGGGTGAGCACATCCCGGAACAGGTTCTCCACGTGCAGCAGGTTCACCACGTAGCTTTTGTGGGTGCGGGCAAAGCCAAAGGGGGACAGCTGCTGGGCGATCTGGCTGATCTGGCCACTGAACTGGTAGCTGGCCTCCCGCCCCACCAGGGTGATGCGCCGCACGTCCGATTCAAAATAATAGATCTCGCTGTGCTTGATCTGCACGGTGCCCTCCTCGCTGGTGAAGCTGAAGTAAAAATCCGGCGTTTCACAGTGGGTCAGCGCCAGGTAGACCTCGTTTTGCAGCAGCAGAGGCTGAAAGGGCCGGGTCAGATAGCCGCAGGCCCGGGTGCGGTAGCCGGGGATGGCCCACCGCTCGTCGTCCGCCAGAAGGATCAGGCTCATGGCCGGGTGCAGCAGGTGCAGCTGGATGGCAGCGGAAAGGCCGCTGCCGTCCGCGCCGGTATCCAGCAGGATCAGATCGAACCGGCGGCCCTGGCGGTATTGTTCCAGCAGGATCTTGGGCGAGTCGAAGGAGACGAATTCCAGCCCGGGAAAGCCGGGCCGCAGCGGGGCGAGATGCCGCAGCAGCTGGGCGTTTTCCTCTTTGCCGCTGCCGCACAGGGCGATGTAACGGATCATACAACCTCCAAAGAGAACAAAAAACTACCAGGGCGCACAGCGGCGGGCGGGCCGGGCCCGGGCGAAAAAAATCCCCGTTTTGCGCCCACCCTTTGCAAAAGGGGAGACGCCCAGCGGGAGAAACAGCCCGTCTTCCAAGGAAAATGTGTAGAAAAAATAGACTGTATTTTGTTAGATTTGTATATAGTATACGGGATAAATTAAACAAAATCAACTGGGTTTGCTGATTTTGACAGTAAAAATGCAGATTGTGCATCACCCGTATACACTTTGCGGAAAATTTGTTATAGTGTTCCCGGACCTGCCAAAGGGGGTGCGCTCCCTTTGGCAAAACGCGCAATAAAATGAGGGTGGGACCAGCGGACGGTCCGGCGGCCAAGGGCCGTTTTGCCCCAAAAACAAGGAGGAATCTTCATGGCTCAAACGCCCGAGACAGCAGCGGCCCCCAGCCAGGGCGGCATGAAAAAAACGCTGTCGCTGTGGAACTTTTTTACCATCGGTTTCGGCGCAATCATCGGCACCGGCTGGGTGCTGCAGGTAGGTGACTGGATGGTCACCGGCGGCGGCCCCATCGCCGCCATGATCGCCTTTGGCATCGGCGCGCTGTTCCTGGTGCCCATCGGCGCCGTGTTTGGCGAGCTGACCGCCGCCATCCCCATCAGCGGCGGCATCGTGGAATACGTGGACCGCACCTTCGGCCACACCATGAGCTACATCACCGGCTGGTTCCTGGTACTGGGCAACGGCATCCTGTGCCCCTGGGAAGCCATCGCCATCTCTACCCTGGTGAGCGATATGTTCGGCGACCTGTTCCCGATCCTGCGGTCGGTGAAGCTGTACACCATTCTGGGGGCGGACGTTTACCTGTGGCCCACCGTGGTGGCCCTGGGCTTCGCCTTCTACGTGATCTGGCTGAACTTCAAGGGCGCTTCCAGCGCCGCCAAATTGCAGGCCTTTTTGACCAAGGCCCTGCTGGCCGGCATGCTGCTGGCCATGGCCATCTCGCTGTTCACCGGCGGCCCCAGCAACATCCTGCCCAGCTTCCAGCAGGTGACCAGCAGCACCACCCAGACCTCCGGCACCAACATGCTGGCCGGTATCGTTTCGGTGCTGGTAATGACCCCCTTCTTCTACGCTGGCTTTGACACCATCCCCCAGCAGGCCGAAGAGGCTGCCGAGGGCCTTGACTGGAACAAGTTCGGCAAGATCATCAGCCTGGCCCTGCTGGCCGCCGGCGGCTTCTACATCATCTGCATCTACTCCTTCGGCAGCATCGTGCCCTGGACCGAGTTCATCACCAAGGACGTGCCCGCGCTGGCCTGCCTGAAGGACATCAGCATGATCTTCTATGTGGTGATGCTCGTCATCGCCACCCTGGGCCCCATGGGCCCCATGAACTCCTTCTTCGGCGCCACCAGCCGCATCATGCTGGCCATGGGCCGCAAGGGCCAGCTGCCCGAGAGCTTCGCCCAGCTGGATGCAAAGTCCGGCTGCCCCAAGCTGGCCTGCATGATCCTGGCCGTCATCACCGTGGTGGGTCCCTTCCTGGGCAAGAACATGCTGCTGAGCCTGACCAACGTGTCTGCTCTGGCATTCATCTTCAGCTGCACCATGGTGAGCCTGGCCTGCTTCCGGATGCGTGACACCGAGCCCGACCTGCCCCGCCCCTACAAGGTGCCCGGCGGCAAGATCGGCATCGGCGCTGCCATCGCGGCCGGTTCCATCGTGATCCTGCTGATGGTGGTGCCCTTCAGCCCCGCTGCCCTGAACGGCGTGGAATGGGGCATCGTTCTGGGCTGGCTGGTCGTTGGCCTGGCCCTGATGGCCCTGACCAAGAAGATCCAGAAAAAGAGCGGCAAATAAGCCCATCTCCCCGGCATTTTGGAAGCGCCCCGAAAAGCGCTCCCATCATATAAAGCAAAAATACATAGGAGGTTTGTTTTCCATGAATAAGGTAGCATTTGTTGGCGGCCTGCTGATCGACGGCACCGGCGCCGAGCCCGTCCGTGATTCTCTGGTCCTGGTAGAGGACAAAAAGATCGTGTATGCCGGCCCCAAAAAGGAGTACGGCCCTGATTACGAGACCCGCGACATCACCGGAAAGACCATCATGCCCGGCCTGATCGACAGCCATCTGCACTTCTCCGGCAACCTGACCGACGACGACACCGACTGGGTGCTGGAAGATCCCATCCAGAAGACCGTTGTTGCCGTACAGCAGGCTCACGAGTGCCTGGAGCACGGCCTGACCACCGTTGGTGAGATCAGCCGCAGCGGCCTGCAGATCCGCAACATGATCGAGCGCGGCGTGATGACCGGCCCCCGCATGGTGGGCACCGGCCTGGGCTTTGCCCGCACCTGCGGCCACGGCGACAGCCACAAGCTGCCCAGCTGGTACAACGATGAGAGCCATCCCTGGGCGGAGCGGGTAGACAGCCCCTGGGATCTGCGCAAGGCGGTGCGCCGCCGTCTGCGTCAGAGCCCCGACGCCATCAAGATCTGGGCCACCGGCGGCGGCATCTGGCGCTGGGACAAGAAGACCGACCAGCACTACACCTTTGAAGAGATCAAGGCCGTTGTGGACGAGTGCAACATGGTGGGCATCCCCGTATGGAGCCACTGCGAAGGCTTCGGCGGCGCTCTGGATTCCGCCAAGGCTGGCGTGCACCTGATCATCCACGGCCAGGCCCTGAACGACGAGTGCCTGGATATCATGGCCGAGAAGGGCATCTACTTCTGCCCCACCATCCAGTTCCTGCATGAGTGGTTCAAGACCTATCCCCCCGTGTACATCCCCGAGATGCACGACTCTCAGCCGGGCAACACCGTTGTGGAAAAAGAGCTGAACCGGGTCTACGCCAACCTGCGTAAGGCCAAGGCCAAGGGCATCGGCCTGACCATCGGTTCCGACTCCTTCTGCAGCAGCCTGACACCCTACGGCACCACCGCCATCGGTGAGATGTACTCCTTCGTGGAGTGCGCTGGCATCTCCGAGATGGATACCATCATGGCCGCCACCAAGGTGGGCGCCGAGATGCTGCAGGTAGGCGACATCACCGGCACCCTGGAGGCTGGCAAGTACGCCGACCTGCTGGTCATCGACGGCAACCCCCTGGAGAACATCCGGGCCATCGCCGTGGAGAACATGAGCGTCATCATGAAGGAAGGCGCTTTTGTAAAAGGTAGTGTCAATAGTTTTTCGCAAATTGGTTTGCAGATCCTGGCATGAGTGTGAAGTCAGCCAGCAATGGAGGCATCTTCAAGGGCCGCCTCCAGGTGCTTCATGTTCATGTACTTCTTGCTGCCCCACTGGGTACCGGCCACATGGCGCAGCCGGGCACAGACCAGCATCAGAGCAGAGTTGCCATCCGGAAAACTGCCCACCACACGAGTGCGGCGACGGATCTCCCGGTTCAGCCGTTCAATGACATTGTTGGTGCGGATACGAGTCCAGTGCTCGCTGGGAAAATCGCAGTAAGTCAGCGTTTCCTCTATGCCATCCTCCACCTTTTTGGCGGCCTCCTTCAGCTTCATAGAGCGCAGTTCCTCCACCACGGCCTTAGCCTTTTCTCTGGCCGCCCTCTTGTTCTCCTGGGCGTGGATCGCCTTGAGCATCTTGGCCACCAGCTTCACCTTGGAGCGAGGCGTTACAGAGAACACGTTGCGGTA